>NZ_LHCF01000046.1 GCF_001277135.1 Candidatus Phytoplasma pruni | reverse complement strand
GAAAAAATAGAGCATTTACACTTCAAGAATTAAGAGATGCTGGATTTACAGCTAAGGAATTAAAAGATGCTGGATGTACATCTAAACAATTAAAAGATCTTGGATATACAGTTAAAGAATTAAGAAGAAATGCTGGATATACAATTTTCGAAATATTAAATGCTGGATATAAATATTCTGACTTAAAATATTATGGTTTTACAGATGGAGAATTAAAAGCTGCTGGTTATAAAACAGCTAAGGAATTAAAAGAAGCTGGAAAAAAAGCTAGTGAATTAAAAGATCTTGGATATACAGTCGAAGAATTAAGAAAAAATAGAGCATTTACACTTCAAGAATTAAAAGATGCTGGGTATACAATGGAAGAATTAATAGATGATTCACACACATCATCAAGGCTTTCTGAATTAAAAGATGTTGGATTCACAGCTAAACAATTAAAAGCTGCTGGTTTTTCCCTTTATGATTTTAAACAAGCTGGATTTACAACCAGAGACTTAAAAGATGCTGGTTATACAATACAACAATTAAGAG
>NZ_LHCF01000045.1 GCF_001277135.1 Candidatus Phytoplasma pruni | reverse complement strand
GTACTAAAAATTTAAATATAGTCTTATTTTTTCTTATATATTTCTTTTTCTATCCAAGATTTTAATAATTCTTGTGATTTAGTTTTTATTCTTTTTTTATCTATTGTGTTTTTTAAAATATTATTTTTTTGTTGTAATTCGACCTCTTTCTCTTTAATATTTGTAATTATTCTTTGTTTTTGTGATTCGGCCTCTTTATGTATAAGTTTTTTCGATTGATCCATTTCATTATCTAATTCACGAATTTCAATATTTAATTTATTAATTTTATCATCTAATTCACGAATTTCAATATTTAATTTATTAATTTCAATATTTAATTCAGACATTTTATTTGTTATATCATTTTTTTTTAATGAAAATGATGTATTATAATCTTCGCCTAATCTTGATAATTCATCAATTTTTTTATTTTTTTGTTCTATAAGTGTTTTATCATCTAAAGATATTTCTTTAGTTTTTTCCTTCCTATTGCCTCTAAAATAGAGAAAAATCAAATAGAAAAAAATAAAAAGTAAAATTAACAAAAAATAATAAATTAGTT
>NZ_LHCF01000044.1 GCF_001277135.1 Candidatus Phytoplasma pruni | reverse complement strand
AAAAAAATAAAATTAAAAAATTTTATATTAGGTGGACTATTTTTAATTATTGTTTATCAATTGGTTTATTTTATTTCTTCGGAAATAATTTATAAAACTCATTTTTTCTAATTTTTTACTAGAAAGATTGTGAAAGAAAGAACGAAAAGAATTTTAGATTTATACATTAAAATTGAATATTATAGTTTTTATTCTCTTATGAAAATAGTTTATTTTGGTTCTTTCCACATGGTGGGCTTGTATAATTTCTTATTTAATTTATAAATATTTAGATAAAAAAAAGTGAATAGAATATAAAAGAAATCTTTTATTACCTAGTATTCATGTTTCTAATATTTGGTTTTTTTTATCGTCTTTCGTGGTGAAAATAAAAAAAGTTTCCCAGATTAATAGTTTTTATTAAATTTTTTTTAGCTATCTTGGTTTATTTTTCAACTTTCTTATTGAGACAATATTATATTGGTAGAATTTATTTGCTTTATTGTTATTGTTAAAAAACATTTTATAAAAAAATAAAAATTGATTTTTAAAATGATTATATATTATTTTTC
>NZ_LHCF01000043.1 GCF_001277135.1 Candidatus Phytoplasma pruni | reverse complement strand
AAAAATACCCTTTTTTAAAAGGGTATTTTGTGTTGTTTTAATTTATGTTTTTTCAATTAATTGTTTAAATAGCTTTAAAATGATATATAATATAGTTATAAATAGAGAAAAAAATTATTACTTAATGTATATTTCCCGCAACCAAAAAATAAATAATTTTAACTTTCTTTCGAACTTATCGCCTACTCTATACTTGAATTTTATATAAAAATAATAAAAAACAAACTCTACTAATCCCTTCCTAATACTAATTCACCGATTTTGAAAAAAAGGGCAACTTTTTTTGAAATTTTGTTTGATTTTTTTCATTTTGTTGATAATTACTTATTTTAGGCACAGTTGTAGTATCAGACCTTTTAATTCTGTTAGTTTTTGTTTTCTTACCTTAACGCGTATATATGATTCTATAATTTAAAGATAGGTGCATTTTCGCATCTGTCTTTTTTTATGGAGTTTTTTCAACTTTTTTTGGTTGAAATAATTTTTATGAATTTGGTAAGAAGTTTGATAATTAAATTTAGCCAATAACCATTTTTTATTATCATATGTAAATCGTTTTTATTAAGCATCCTTCTTTTTTTATAAATTCTTATAGATGGATAAACCCAAAAATAAAAGCTAAATTGTTCTTTGGAAAA
>NZ_LHCF01000042.1 GCF_001277135.1 Candidatus Phytoplasma pruni | reverse complement strand
CTACACTCTTTAATTGTATACCCAGCAACTCTTAAATCTACAAATGTAAATCCAACATCTATTAATTCTTTAAGTGTATACCCAGCAGCTCTTAATTGTCCAGCTGTATATCCGCCATCTATAATTTTTTTAAGTGTATATCCGCCAGCTTTTAAATCTTCAATTGTATAAAGAATTCTTCCTTCTTCTAATTCTTTAACTGTATAACCAGCATCTATAATTTCTTTAAGTGTAAATCCAACATTTTTTAATGAAAAAACTGAATACCCAGCAGCTCTTAAATCTTTTGCTGTATAACCAACAGTTCTTAATTCTGAAATTGTAAATTTTTCATATTTTAATTCTTTAGCTGTATATCCGCCATCTCTTAATTCTTTTACTGTATACCCAGCATCTTGTAAGTTTTTAACTGAAAATCCGCTTTCTTTTAATTCTTTTACTGTAAAACCAACATCTAATAATTCTTTAATTGTATACCCAGCATTTCTTAATTCCTTAGCTGTAAATCCGGCATCTCTTAATTCTTTTACTGTAAAACCAACATCTAATAATTCTTTAATTGTATACCCAGCATTTCTTAATTCCTTAGCTGTAAATCCGGCATCTCTTAATTTTTCAGTTGTATATCCGGCATCTTGTAAGTTTTTAACTGTATATCCAGCATC
>NZ_LHCF01000041.1 GCF_001277135.1 Candidatus Phytoplasma pruni | reverse complement strand
GAAAGGAATTATTAAATATGTTCATTAAAAAAATATTATCATCTTTATTCAGCAACATCATTACCTTTATCTTATTAATCCCTTTAATTTTTATTAATTATTTAATCAAATTCTATCTTTTTACCTATCAATTAAGTATCCAAAGACTAAAACAAGGAATAGTAGTCAAATTTTATCAATATCTAATCGCTACTAAAACAAACCATCATGTGGAACCTAATTAATACTTGGTTAACGAAGTTAAATAATTGGTTCTCCGCTATCAGTAATCATTTCTTAACTTATCAAAACCAATGGCTTAATTTAGTTTTATTATCCATTCTTTTATTATTCCTACCTCATCTTTTATGTTTAATTGATTTTCTTTTAAAAGCGTTATTTCATACAATCAGATTTATTTATTATTTAGGCCAATATATCATCTCATTATTTAAGAAAGGAAAATAACGATGCAAATCACATTATCTCAACGTACCAAAGAATGGTACCAACACCGCAAACAATACATTAACGCCTCTGAAATCGGTAGCATCACAGGCAATGATAAATTTCGTTCTTTAGAACAATTAGTTTATGACAAAATTTTTGGTACTACTTTTACAAGCAACAAATACACTGAACATGGTAATAAAATGGAACCTCTAGCGAGAATTTTCTTCGAAAAAACAACCAAACTCACTTATCCTGATACCGTCTTTACCGATGACAAAGAAAAAAATGTTTTTCCGCTTCCTTAGATGGTTATAATGCTAAAACCAATACTCTCTTAGAAATTAAATGTCCTTATCGTGATGAAAATAACAACATATCAATATCATGGAATGGCTTTTTATCCAACAAAGAAGTACCCTTAAACTACTGGGCTCAAGTTCAATGTCAACTCTATTGTTCCCAAGCAAAATTTGCTTATTTTTTAGTTTATTTTAACG
>NZ_LHCF01000040.1 GCF_001277135.1 Candidatus Phytoplasma pruni | reverse complement strand
CAAATATAAATTAAAATTTCTTAATTCTTTATCTGTATATCCAATATTTATCAATTCTTGAACTGTATAACCAGAAGTAATAAAATCACTAACTGTAAACCCAAATTCTCTTAAATCTTGAACTGTATACTCAAACATAAATTTCTTTTTATTTAGCAATAGAAATATAACCCTTATGAGCTAAAAAAATAGCAACAGGAATAACAACACCTAAAACAGGTAACAGCCAATACATACAAAAACTACCTAATGTTAATTTATTTCTACGATAACTACTTCTTCGATAACTTCTTTTTCTAGACATTTAAATCTCCTTTTGTTTAAATTTTATTTAAATAGAAAAACAACTTTATTCACTTATCACCTACTCTTTCAAGCATAAGGAGGTCATTAGTTTACCATGCCTACTTTTAAAAAATTTCCTTTATTTTTAGGATTTCTCAGACAAGTCGCCTATAAAGTGATGGAAAGTACTTATAAGAAGTACTACTTCTCCTCCGAGCCATAATTTTTGATTTTTTCTTTAAAGGTTCTTTTAAATTTGACAAATATAATATCCTTCTCTTTCGTTTTTTCCCATTTTTATAGTTCATCCGCAATAAGATTCATACAATGATACTAAAAATGATAAATAATAAGGTATTGTCCTAAACAACCTTATAACTATTTTTTATATATTGCGACAACAAGAGGCGACTAAAATGAGTAAAATCTGTTTCTGATGTAGTAAATATTTTCATTTCAAAGAGAATATCTTTTTTTAACTTGTGTACTTTTATTAAAATTCTTCACCTCTTTCTATTAATTGAATTTAATTTAACATAAAAATAAAGTAAAATGTAAAATATTAAAATAATAGTTATTATCTGGTGAAGAAAGTTGAAAGTTTGAAAAAAAACTATAAAAAGGTACTTATTTATCATTTAAAAAGATTTCTTATAATCTTATAACCTTTATACAAAAAAAGATACTTTTAT
>NZ_LHCF01000039.1 GCF_001277135.1 Candidatus Phytoplasma pruni | reverse complement strand
TTAAACAAAGACGATATCAAAAATATTATACAACTAATGATAATAATCAAAAAAATAAAGCATAAAAATTATTACCAACTATAAATTTTTTTTAAATTTAATCAAATAAAATTGTATAATAGTAGTAATTAATTTTTTTAAAGATAATATCAATTACTACTATTATCGGAAAGGCTATTAAGAATATGAACTTTTTTAAAAAATATTGGTTTATTATTTCCATTATTTTATTTTTTAGTATCGTTATTATTATAGGCTTTTTTAAAGGCGTTAATGAAACTAAAAAAGGCTCAAAATCCTTATCAAATCATCATAAAGAAGTAGATAATAAACAAAAACCTAATCAACCACTAAGAAATAAACATGAAATAGATCCTCCTCAACTAAAAAAACAAATAACTAACGATAAAGAATCAAATCAACTGTCAAGTGATCATCGCGAAAGCGAAACTCCAAAACCTAAAATTAAAATAACACAAGAAAAATATAATAAAATTAAATCTTATATTTTATCTGAAAATGACAACGAAGTTTTATCACTAAAAGATCTTTCTCAAGAAAAAAAAACAGAAATCGAAAAAATAAAAAATAGTTGGGGAGTGCGTTTAGGTTATTTAAATAAAGAACAAAAAGAAATAGATAAAATACAAGAAGAATGTAATAATTTAATCGCTCAAAGAGATTCAGCAATAAACCAAATTCAACAATTACAAAAACAACTTCAACCAAAAGAAGCTGAATTAGAAACTCAAAACAAAGAAATAGATAAATTAAAATTCAAAAAACAACAAAAACAAACACAATTACAAACTCAAGGTCAAACCACTTATAAGAATTCTGAAATAGATCTAATTCAAAATGAAATCTCAAAATTACAAGATGAAAAACTTGAATTAGTCGGACAAATAGAAGATATCGAACTCCAAATCGGCCACTTAAAATCCGACCAAACAATGTACGAAAACATGTTATCACGTGCCCAAAACTATAAAAAAGATTTAGAAAAAGATTATAATAAAAGTTTAGAACAAAACAAACAATCCGCCCTATCTTCCCTCAACTCCCTCTACGAAATCACCTCTGATGAGGATTAAAAATAAAAGGAGATTTAACAAATGTTCAGATTAAAAAATCAATTTAAAATAATTTATCTTTGTTTAATAAGTTTTATATTATTATTATTTATTTTTAATAATCCATTAATGGCGATGCATAATGGTAATGCGACACCAAATAACGGTCATCATAACACTAATTTTGAAACTAAAGCGCACATTTTACAAGAAATGAATCGCGAACAAGCTGCAATAGTCCAACAAATTTTTAATGCTAGAAATAATAATGATTCCGAAGAAATTATTAATAATCTTGTAAGACAAAATATACAATTAAGTCAACGTATTTCAACTCAACAGATTAATTTACATAATGCTATGCCTCACGAAAACAATCGCAATCAATTAAATAACTCTAATAACAGAAGACGTTGAATAATAAACATCAATTATTAAAATTTCAATTCCCTCTACTAAATCATCCCATCTAAGGGATAAATAGAATGAAAAGGAGTTATAAATTAATGTTTAAAATCAAAAATAATTTATTATTATTGAATGTATTTGCGTTAATTTTTTTAGGATTATTTTTAATTAGTAGTAATAATTATATTATGGCGATGGAAAATAATAATCCTTTAAAAATAATTTATAACATTAAAAACAAAATATTAACGAAAACAAAAGAAACCCATAAAATTTATCATTAGAAGATATGGCTAAAAAA
>NZ_LHCF01000038.1 GCF_001277135.1 Candidatus Phytoplasma pruni | reverse complement strand
AATTAATTTATTTTTTAATTATTTAATTGCAATTAAAATATTGTTTTTTTAATGTATTTTTTTCTTTTACTAAAAACCATAAAAAGTAATATTATTTTTTTTAATACCTAAAGAAGGAACAATTCATAGATTGAGGGTATTTTTGATAATTCAGTTGAAAAAAGAAATAATTTTAAAAAATTGATATATTGATAAGAAGCAAGAAAAGACTTCTTACTGCGAAAGATTATTTGGACTTGATTTTATTTACAAAAATATTAAAAAATAAAAAAACATTGACTTTATCCAAAATATAAATATAATAACATTATATTTAAAAAAAATTTATTGATAATTTCTATTTAAAACTGTTTCAATAATCAACATTAATTTTTATTTTTTAATAATTTTTCATTTGATGATGTTGATAGATATTTCTTTTGATATAAAAAGCATGATTTATTAGCATAAATATTATTTTATGTATAAAAAATTGATTTTATAAAAAAAGAGATTAATTCTTCAAAGGTGATTTTTTATTTTCAATAAATACAATTATTAAGGTTTGCACGATAAAAAAAGAGTAAAATTTTTTTGTTTCTTTTTCCGTTTGTTTCTTTTGACATCATTTTTACTATTAATTTTTTCTTTAGGAACTTGAACAAATAATTCCCAAACAGTAGAACAAATTTTTAAAATATATTCTCCTCCATATTTTCCATATTATGAAATGTATTAAAATTTATGGAAAAAGATTGTTGAAAAAAAATCTGATTGGGAAAAAATCAGTCTAACTCAACTCAATATATGTTAAAGACTAAAGATAAACAAGAAATTATTCATATACCTAAAATTTTCAATAAAGGACAAATTTCTGCACAATAAGAATTTGCGGATATTTTAAAAGAACATCAAAATAAAAACCCAAATAGGTTAATGCCTATGTATGTCTACATGCGAGCTGCAAAAAAATAGCTATATAAAAAAACAAAAATCACGCGTCAATATATATATGAAATAACTTTTAAAGGAAGGTATTGTTTTAAAATTGACTGAAATAAAAACAGAAAATGAAGAAGTTTTAGAAAAAGTTAATGATGAATAAACCACATAATGGAAACAATAGATGGTTCTATCGTTTCTGACAATAATTTTATTAAACTTTAATATAATGATGAAAAAAACAAAGACCAAGGTGCTAAAGGGATTATACAAATTGATAATGATTTTCAAGAAGAATATATTTTTGATAAAGCGCAAATAAGTAAAAAAATATTCCATAAAGGCAAATCAGAAATTCAAGCTCTATTTCATTTCAATTATTAACAATAAATAGAAAAAATTCGCAATTCCGCTACTGACAAACAATTTTCACAAGATGAAATTTGTCTTAAATTGGAAGAATCGTTTAAACAATTTATTCAAAATCCCCCTCATTACTTAAAATAAATTTTTACCCCATATTGAAACAAATATTTATAAAAAAATAAAAATTTTAATCACAAATATAAAAGGAGAAAAAAATGGCTGTTAAAAAAATGTTGAAACAGAAAAAGAGAAAAAAACATCATCTGTTAAAAAAGAAGAGGTTAAAAAAATAAAAAAAGTACCTGTTAAAAAAGTGGCGCCTGCAGAAAATAACGAAAAAACAACATATCAAAATTGGCTTAAATTATTATTTATTAATTTAGTAGTTACTCCCTTAGTTTTCCTAATGATGGTTTTTTTAACTAATGAAATTTTAAACATTTTAGTTTCTTTTACAAGTATTCTGAAACCACCCCTGCTTTTTTAATTTCTTTTTCGTCTCTTTTTAACGATTTATTATTAAAAACCATGAATTATGACGAAGGTTTTCGTTCTGCTGATTTATATATATATTTTATTTTGCCGATGGATTTTTATCATTTATATGATTTTTGTTATCACAAATAACGTTAGATTTGTATTACGTATTTCTAAAAAAGAAAAATTACCTCAATTAACTAAAT
>NZ_LHCF01000037.1 GCF_001277135.1 Candidatus Phytoplasma pruni | reverse complement strand
AGCGCATAACTAAAATCTTTTTCAAAAGTTTTGGCAGGAAAATGATATTTTAACCACCCTAAAGCTTCTTGTATGCCTGTATTTTCACCTAAATAAACGTTATAACATTCTGTATTTTGATAAGTTTGTTCTTTTAAAGGCAAAAGAGAATGATAATAAAAATTATCAATTTGCGGTGATAAAGGTTTAAAAGAACGAGGATTGGGCTTTTTTGCTAAAATATTTTTGACTTTAACTGATTCTGAGACAGGCAAATGCAGACAAGTTTTCGGCAAGGAACTTCCCCATTGGAATAATAAACCAGCCATCAAAAAACCCCCAGCGAATAACAAACAACTCCAACCTCTTTTAAAGAGGGGGTTAAAATTTGTTAGCATAAAAAATTAGTTTAAAGCTTCTAATTGTGTTTGCAATTGTTCTTTACGCGTATTTAAAAGATGAGTGAAATAATCTTCTTCTTCGGCTTCTTGCGCTTCAGCAATCTCTTTTTCTAAATGATTGATTTCTTGAATGATTTTTATTTTTTGAATCATTTTACTAATTTGTTTTTGAGTTTCGTCTAATTTAATTGTTAAACGCGTTTGTTCCTCTATGATTTTCTTTTTATCTTCTTCTTTTAAATCAGGATTTTTTAATTTATTAGTTATATCTGGTAATAGCGTATTTTCTATCTCTTCTTCTTCTGTGAGTAATTTTTCTTGTTCTTGTAAAGCAATTAATTCTTTTTCTTTTTTTAATTTACTAGCTGTTAAAGCATGTTTAGCTGTTAATTTATGTGTTTCGTTTTTTAATTTTTGATCTAAAGTTTTAATTTCTTCTTCTAAAAGATGACTATAATCTTCCCATAAATTTTTCTTTTCCACATTGGCTTTTTGTTTTTGGTAAAACTTGATAATTTGTTGTAAAGTTTCTTTGCTAGCAGCATCAGAAGTTTCTTTTAATTTTTGTTCGTAAAACTTAATTTGATTCTCTAACTGGTCTAAAGGATTGTCTGACTGAGAAACTATTTTCTTTGAGGTTTCCGCCTTCTTATCTTTAACTGGTTCTTTCGTTATATAATAGTATCCTGCTAGACATCCTAACACTAATAAGATAACTGCTAATAATCCGAAATATAATTTGTTGAATGTTTTTAATTTTTGTTTTTTCATTTTTTTACTTCTTTCTTTTAATTTAATAACTTATACATTTTAAATTGGTTTAAAACACTATCTTTCTCTCCTATTAGAAGATATTTAAAGAAAAGAGCTTCTTCAAAACTTTAAATATCTTCTAATAGGAGAGAATAGATAATTTTTATTGCCTTATTGTTTCACAGCTTCTTTTAAAGGTTTCGCAATTTTAAAACTCACTTTCAAAGAAGCAGGATATTTAATCATTTTGCCTGTTTTTTTAAATGCCATTTGGCCGTTTTTCATTTTGATAGCTTTCATTTCAGGTCTTTTACAAGCTTTGATTTCAGAAACTACAAATTTTCCTAAACGAGCGCCTAAAACTACTTCCTTGTTATTGGCGATCGTTTGAAATAAAACTTCTTCAAATAAACTATAAAACGCGTTTGCCTCTGTAAAAGTCGTTCTGCCTTCTTTCGCTATTTCGCTAATTAATTCTTTTTTAGCGATTTTGTTAGGATCTTTTTGTGTAGTATCTTGTTTTTTAGTATTTTTTTGTTAGTAGTTGTTTTTTTAGTACCTTTTTTTATTCATTTTTCTTTTTCCTTTATGTTTAAATTTTGTAAAATATTTTTAATAATTTGCATCCCTTGCTTTAAAAGATGATTGCTTTGGTTTAAAGTATCATTTTCTTTAGGGATATCGATAACATGATCTTTTTTTTATTCTTCTTTTTCTTGGTTTATGGTTTCATTTATTTGTGGATTATCTTTTTTATTATTAATATGAAGATTTTTAAAGCTTAAAGAAATATCTTCGACATCTTTGTTCATTGATTGAGGGGTGATATGATCAATAAAAAAAGTCTTTTTAATTAAACATAAAAGCCAACAAGTAAACAAACTGCCTGAAATGAAACCGATACCATATAAAACCGCAATTAATAAATATAAATGTTCATTCATG
>NZ_LHCF01000036.1 GCF_001277135.1 Candidatus Phytoplasma pruni | reverse complement strand
AATGTTGAACGTAAAAAGATAGATGTTTTTAGCGCCATTGGAAAGTTTTAAGAGATCGTCAATATTTCCTTGGTGAGGTTCCATGAAACGAATTCCATCGTCAAAATAAACGGCGTCAATATCAATTTCATGGAAAGTTCTTGATGGTAAAGGCGCCACTAAACCAGTATTAGGTGTGGCGTTATAACAACCTAATTTAATGAGTTTGGGTTGTTTGATGATGTTGTTGTTGATTAAATAATGATTTATGACTTCTTCTTTGTTTTGATCAGTGAAGATGTTGCTAACTATTAAATTTATTTGAGGTTTAATTTCTTGAGGTTTTTGTTTGGCATCCCAGAAGACAAAGGCTTCTTCGATAGCGATTTCGTATTTTAGGAGATCTTCTAATGTGTATTCGTAATCTTCATCATCGGGGTATTGGATATTAAAAGGATTAGGGCGATGTTTCAAATAAACCCCTAAGAGATCTGAAGGAGGGTTTTTGAATTTGTTGAAGAAAAATTTACGTCCATAAGGGTTGTATGACGGTTCTTCGAGGTTATAAGCGGAAGTTTGGATATTGAAATATTCTAAGATATTGGGGATATCTTTTTTCTCTAGAACGTTGATGTCGTATCTTTTCATTTTTGTTTGGGTGTTTAACCATTCTTGTTGAAGGGTTTGGTAGTTTACTAGTTTAATAGTTGATTTGGTTTGTTTATGGAAATAGTTATAGGCGAAAATAGGTTTAATGAATAAAATAGTGATTAATAAAGAAATGATTAAGAAACTTTTTTAAGGTTTTTATTTTAGTCATGGTTTGTTTACCTCCTTTGGGTTTTGTTTGGGTAAAAGAAAAAGACCCTAGGAGGGTCTTTTGGGAATTTATTTAATTTTTGTATGTATTATTTATTATTTTAATAATTTATATTTAATTTTGTTAATTGTTGATTAAAATCGTTTATTAAATGGTATAAAATTAGGTTATTATAATAACCTCTATTGATAATTGTATTTCTTTGTTGTTCTAGATTTTTAATCATATTTATATAACGAAAATATCTTTTATTTAATATAGATTTAGTTTTTTGATCTCCGTTAGATGCAGATAACATAAATAATTCTTGTTTTTTTACGGACAAATTCCAAATCTTATTGTTTATTAGACATAAATGTTCCTCTGATGCTCTTGAATCTAATAAATTATTGTTTTCCATTGCCATTACTTGATTATTGTTCAAAATAAATGATAATCCTATAAAAGTTATTAAATAAAGATAAATTAGGTTCAATTGGTTTTTTAATTTTAACATTAATTAAATCTCCTTTAATTGTTTTATTCCTTAAATTTTAACATATTGGAAATTGTTAAATTTTATCACCATTTAGAATTGGCTCTTTTAATATATTTGGCTTCTTTTAATTTATCGTTATTGCGTTTATCTTTAAAGATGGATAAACTACAGATAACAGGATTAAAGTGAAGGTTGAATTCGGTTAGTTAAAAGTTGGAGTCATCCGCTCTTGTACGACCAAGGTAGTAATCTTTGTGTTGAATTTGTAATTTAAAAAATTAATTATTTTAACGTCTTTGAGAAGAACGATTACGAGATAAATTAATTCGAGGCATAGGTGATTGATTTCTTATTTGTTCTAATATTGTATTTATATTGTTTTGATTTTGATTTATTCTAATTTGTGTATTTCTTAAAAGATTAATTTGTTCTTCTGAAACATAAAGAGGCATGTTATTGATAATTGTTGTCATTTCTTGCATTAATGAGGAATGTAGATTTTCTAATTCTGTTATTTCATTATTTAAAATTAAATTTATAGTTATTTGTTGTTGAATATCTAAGTGTCTTTGTTGAGTTATAATAATTTGTTGATGTATTAATTCTAGTTGATCAAATAAAAGTTTTTTTTCTGTTTCTGATACTTGATGTTCCAAAGCATTAATAACTTCTTGTGCTTTTGTTTGTTGAGAAACTAATAAATTTTGATAATTTCTATATTCTTCTAAAGAATTATAAACATGCTCGCTTGTTCCAACGTTATTATTATTCATCGCAATAACTTGATTCATATTAATAAATAATAAACCTATAAATACAAATAAATAAATACTAATTATTTTAAATTGATTTTTTA
>NZ_LHCF01000035.1 GCF_001277135.1 Candidatus Phytoplasma pruni | reverse complement strand
CTCTTTCTTGAACTTTGGCGTAGTTGGGAGATTTTTGTTTTAATTCTTCTTTTCTCGCATCTATTTCTACGTTTTTGTTTTCTAATTTTTCTTGTAAATCGCCTTTATTTTTCTTTTTATCCGTGATATCAGAGACTTCGTTTTGTTGTTTTTCTAATTCATAGACAATTTTTTGATATTCGCCGATTCGTAAATAGCGTTTTGTTTTTATGGATTCTTTTAAATCGTATGAATCAGCTATTTGATTAGTTATTTGGTTTTGGTCGGTTTGTTTTTTATATTCTACAAGTTTCTTTTCAGCGTCTTTATAGTCGGCTTTGGCTTCATCTAAATCTTTTTCTATTCTTTTTCTAATGATGTCATATGTTTCTTTGCTCATCATTTTAGGTGTTCCGTCTTCCTTTTGAAATAAATCTTGGGCTAAACTGATTGCGCGGTGAACTTCGTGAACAATTAATCCGCCTTTTGCGATAGTTCCAGCGGTTTTTTTAAATATTCCGCCGCCAATGGCTTTTAACATACCGCGGCCACCATAGGCATCCAACCACATATCAGCACCTTTGAAAATAGCATCGCGAAGGTTACCAAAACTAAATTCATGTTTTTTATCCCAATCATCAGCAGCGCTTTTTGCAGCGTCGGCTGCTGTTTGCATTATTCGCAATCCTTCTATTCTTGCGTCAATAGCTGCTTTTTTTTCGTTTATTTCATCTATGTTGTTTCGGATTTCGGTGCGCCTTTGTTCAATGGATTGGATTTGGTTATATAGTTTTTTATCACCTTCAGTTAGATCTTTATATTGTTCTTCTAACATTTTTTTAAAGTTTTCTGTTCTTGATAACATGTTTTCGTACATTGTTTGGTCGGATTTTAAGTGGTCGATTTGGAGTTCGATATCTTCTATTTGTCCGACTAATTCAAGTTTTTCATCTTGTAATTTTGAGATTTCTTCTTGTAAACGTTTTTTATCATCGGTGTTAGTTGTTGTTTTTAGTTCTGCTTCTTTGGTTTTAATATCTTTCTCTTTATTAACTAATTCAGCTTCTTTTTGTTGAAGTTGACCTTTTAAAATAGTGATATTGCCTGATGTATTTTTGATTTGTTCTTTGATTGCTTTAATTTTATCTTCGTTTTTATTTAAAACTTCTTTAATTTTAGCTTTTTGTTCTTGGGTTGCTTCTTTAGCTTCATAGAGTTCTTTTAATTTGGTTTCTACTTGGGGTAATTCTTGTTCCCAATTATCTTTTAATCCTTGATAACCATTAATGATTTCATCGTACTTATCAATCGCTTTATTAATTTCTTGAACTAATTGACCTGTGTATTTACTGGATGGTTCTTTTGGTTTTTTAAAGAAGCATAAGTAAATGAAGTTTAAAAGTCCAAGGATAATTAAAAAGGAAATCAAATAGCCTTTCCATGTGGTTGTGTTGGTTGTTTGATTAATAATTGCGGCCAAAAATATTTTAAACTTTTCATCATTCTCTTTTGGTTATAAAAAATAATATACTCGTGTACCATGTTTTTCATCTTTTTAGTATTCATGTTTTCTAAATCACTTAAATAAAGTTTTTCTCCTTTTAAATTAGCCCAAAAAGACTCAATACAAGCGTTTTGAGAAGGAATACCGACATCGGAGAAACTTTGTTGATAACCTTTTTGTTTTAAAATAGTTTTAAATCTTTTAGCAGTATATTGGTTGATATAAAATATCACTCCTTAAAAAGTTTTTATTTTATATAGAATATTCAAAGAGGCAAACTGTCATAAAACTGTCAGTCTTGAAAAATATATTTATATTTAGGGTGTATCTTTTTCACCCGATAACCTTGTTTGGTTTTTGTTAAGAATAATTGAAGATATTTTAAATCTTCTGGTCGGTAATAGATGATATTTAGACTTTTCTTATAGTTTGTTTTGATAGGATTATTATATTTATCTAGTTTATTTGGTTCTAATTGGGTTATAGTTGGTATAATTATAAGTTTTCTAGTTTATGAAGATTGATTTTGCAAATTAATTCTTTGATGATATTTTTAGATGAATTTTTATAATTGATTTGAAAAAGATGATATAGGTGTTTAAATGTGTTATTTCAACTTTTAAAAAGAGTTTAAATCTAAAAGTAATAGTTTTTGGGGCATTAATAGAGGATAAATTAGTATTAATTAAGGTTATTTTTGTTTGTTTAGAAATTACAAATTATTTTTTTGGAATCGTAATAATAAAAATATAACAACAAAAAAAGAATTTTAATAAATGGTTAAT
>NZ_LHCF01000034.1 GCF_001277135.1 Candidatus Phytoplasma pruni | reverse complement strand
AAATGCTGGCTTTAATATATAATTTTTGATATTTAATAACTTTAATGTAGTTATAGAATTCATTTAAGTTTTTATTTCTTTTATTAATCAATATACATTCGTTTATCATTCTTAACACGTTAAATAAACTTTTATTTTGGGTCGAATGTATAAAAATGAGTTTTTTTTAACGAAATTTTTATATGTGAGACCTAAAAAATAAAAGTTTATAGTGTCAAAGGATTGATAAACGGATGAATAAAAAGAATTAAATTAAAAAAAGATAAATTAAAATTTTTATAAGTTGGTTGTTAAATAAACACTTAAACAACGAAAACTGAACGCAAAATAATGTATTTTAATGTATAAAGTATTATAAGATTGAATTTTTTATAAATATAAATTAAAGGAGTATAAAAATGTTATTAAATTTAAACGATTACACTATGAATAAAAAAGATGTTAAATTGTCTTTTCATGCTCAAAAAACGTTTGATTTAATTAATGAAAAATTTATGAATAATAAATTTTTGAGTAATTTTGAAAGAGAACAAATTATCAAACATTATGAGAATAATTTATTTTTTTTCAAAACTACTGATTATGGTACAGGTGGTTTTTCGAAATTTTTTAGTTTGCATTTATATCGTCTTTTATCAGTTATGCAAAAAAATAGAGTTAAAAATTTATACGAAACAAAAGCGGCTTTTATTAATTATGAATTAAATTTAAAGGGAATTAATAAAATAACTACTTATTATGATTATGATTTAAGTAAATATGTTAATAATGTTGTTAATAATCAGCTTGCTTTATTATATTCCCAAGCTAAAAAGCAATTCCAAACGAGAAATAAACAAGAAATATTGATTTTTTTAGAAAAAACATATTTAGACAAAAATATTATTTTACCTAAAAATGCTTTAAAACAGTTATTTAATGATGATAAAAAATTACAAAAATTTTATGAAGATACTTGTTTTATCATTAATAATGATAAAAATAACAATTCTTTTTTAAACTCTTCTCTTAATTTAGAAAGTAAAATAGAAGATATTAAAAGAAATTTAAGACAATCTAAAACAAATGCTCGTTTTAAAGCTATTTATAATTTTGCTGAGGAACAAAAGATTAGTTGGTTAACGCTTACTTTACCACATCACAATGCTAACGGTTCTTTATCAAAAGAGGTTAAAAATTATGATCAAACACATCAATTAGTAAAAAAATTTATTAATAAATTACGCTATGAATATAGACAAATTTTACATCAAAAAGGTTTTACAAAAGATAAGATTATTAAATTTTTAAAAAAATTTAAATATTTTATTGCTTCACAAATACAAACTAAAAATAATAGGAATGTATGGCATTTTCATATTATGTTTAATATTGATTTATTAAAAATTTTTGGTTTTACTAATGAAATGATGTGTCAAAAAAAAGGTTTAATAAATAATTCAGAATTTTTAGAAAATAAAACATATTACGAGAAACATCAACATAGATATAATGATAAGAATGGTTGGAAAAAAGTTAAAAATAAAAATTTAATTATTCCTCATGTCTTTAAATTATGGGCTGATATTATTAATAATGAAAAAGGTTTATCTAATTTAAAAAGGTTAAATCCTCGTTCTCAAAATTTACAAGTTTTTAAAAATAATGCAAAAATTAAATTAGAAATAAATGAATGTCAATTGAAACAAAGTATTTGTAAAGAAGATAGTTCTTCTATTATTTCTAAATATGTTACTAAGTATGCTGAGTATGTTGGTAATGATAAAGAAATTAAAAAAATGATTTTACAAAAGAAAAATTATTTAACAAGTAAACGTCTATTTCAATTTTCTAAAAGTTGTCAAAAATTACCTATTACTAAAACTTTAAAATTTTTACCTTTTGATTTGCAACATCCTAAATATCAATTAACTAATTTGTATCTTAGTAATATTTTAAATTTTGATCCACAACATATGTTTTTTAAAATATT
This sequence comes from Candidatus Phytoplasma pruni, assembly GCF_001277135.1. Taxonomy (GTDB): domain Bacteria; phylum Bacillota_I; class Bacilli_A; order Acholeplasmatales; family Acholeplasmataceae; genus Phytoplasma; species Phytoplasma pruni. The sequence continues at coordinate 389 of NZ_LHCF01000034.1, read as the reverse complement.
AAGAAATAATATTTTAGATATTAATGATAATTTATTTAAAGATAATAATAAATATTTACAAGCATTTAATAACAATAAACGTTTTATAGAAAATAAAAATAAATATATGTCGAAATATATTAAACAAAAAGGACAATTATCATTTTTTTATGGCATCATATTTTATGAAAAAAAATTATTCGATAATTATATTAATAGTTCAAAATATTTTAAAACATGTAATTTAATGAATAAATGTTTTAATTTAACTAAATTACAAGTCAAACAACCTTTTAAAAATAATTTAGATAAAAAAGTAAGATTTACTCATTTTAACAATTATATTAATCCTTTATATCAATATTTAAATTAATAATTTGTAATATTTAATATCAAGGTAGTTTTAATCA
>NZ_LHCF01000033.1 GCF_001277135.1 Candidatus Phytoplasma pruni | reverse complement strand
AATAGTTTTTTTGTTTCTAAATTTATAAATATCATTAATATTTTAAAAATTCATTAATCTTTTTGGTAATTATGAAGGCAAATTCGGCCATAAAGTGCTTATAGTGTTAGCAACTGCATCATTTATGTTTTTAGTAAAAGCATCAAAAATAAAAGTATAACTAGTTTTAGTTTTGTAATCGTTTTTTACCAAAGTTATAGTAAGGTTGGTAGTGTAAGTTAACTTAGCAGTCACTATATCTTTCATCTTATTGCTATCGTATGCAAAAACTTGAAAAGAATCAGTTTGAACTAAAGCCCATTCATCTATGCATAAATAGTCATTAATAATACTACTTACTACATCTAGAATCATTTTTTTGGAAGCTTTATCGGCGTGCAGAGTTTCAGCATAATTTTTCAACTCATCAACAACCTTAGCCATTCCTATTTTATGTTTGTCTTCGTAAGAAGCATCAAGAGTTTCTACAATATCTGTTGTATCATCTTGAACGTTAACATTGTGTGTAATTTGTGTTTGTTTATGTTCTTCATTATTTTGAGCAAAAATTTTCTGCGTAAAAGGTAAAGTCTAGTGATTTTATCCAATAACTGTTCGATAGAAAGTTCTACTTCTTCGGAAATATTTTCGCCTCTCACGATTTCCATTAAATGTTGAACATAAATCACTAAATGTTTTTTTAAAGTATCTAAATCATTGTCTCTAAAATGTATTATTTCATGAATCAATTCTAACAAAGAATAGCCTGTGTTTTTACAATTGCAAAACGAAATATTAACCGAATCGATTGCCTTTATTTCGTTCTTTTTAAAATAAAAACATCCTAAATCTGGTTCTTTCTTCAATAAACGATAAAAATCAACCGTTTCTAAAGCTATTCTATCATATTTATCATCAACAAACTCTTCTTTAATGCCGGAAAAATCAATCAAATCAAATAAAAGATTAACTTTAGGGATATGATGTTCCACAAGGCCAAAACATAACTGTTTAAAGTTCAACCATTCTTGGAAAGAAGCACAAGGAACTGTTTTAACTTGAGCTACGTTATAAAAAAGCCTTATTTTTTTAGAAAACAAAGAGCCAAAATCATGTTTCCATCCTATAAAAGAATGTTTTTTGGATGAATCTTTTTTATAATCATTTTCTAACAACGAAAAAGAAACATCAATCACAGAGGATTCATCAAATTTTTCCTGTTGCGAAATTACATCATCATTTGCAGATGAAGATTGTTTATCTATCATTTTTCTTGTATTTTTTTCTTCTAAAATGCTTAACTCTATTTCTTCTTTTTTTTGGCTTTTTTCTATAGCATAAACATAAAAAGAGTTAAAATAAAATAAAAATATCGAAATAAAAAATAATAAATTAACTTTTTTTAAACAAAATTTACTTTTTTTCAATTTTTTTCTTTCTAATTTTTAATTTAATAAAAAATTAATAATACAGAAATATTATAACAAATGCATCAAATTTTGTTTAAAAAAAGTTAATTTTAAATATAATCAATGGCGGCTCCGGACAGAATCGAACTGCCGACACGAGGCTCTTCAGGCCACTGCTCTACCGACTGAGCTACAGAGCCAAATATTATTTATTTTGGCGGTCCGGACGGGGATCGAACCCGCGATCTCCTGCGTGACAGGCAAGCATGTTAACCACTACACCACCGGACCTTTTTGTTTGTGTTTTTTTTGGTTGCGGGAGTAGGATTTGAACCTACGACCTTCGGATTATGAGCCCGACGAGCTACCAAACTGCTCTATCCCGCGATCTCAACTTAAATCATAAAAATTATAACATAAGTTATTGGCAAATATTTATAAAAAATTATTTTTAAATATTGGCGGAGGAAGAGGGATTCGAACCCCCGCGCCCTTTCAGACCTTCCAGTTTTCAAGACTGGCCCCTTCAACCGAACTTGGGTATTCCTCCAAAAATTAATTATAACAAAATTTTAATTAAATTTATGGTGGACCCGGTAGGATTCGAACCTACGACCAACCGGTTATGAGCCGGTGGCTCTGACCAACTGAGCTACAGGTCCATACGATGGTGGCGGCAGAGGGACTCGAACCCTCGACCTCACGGGTATGAACCATGTGCTCTAGCCAGCTGAGCTACACCGCCTTTGTTTAAATTTTGTTTTTTAATTTTTGAAATTATTAATATTAATGTTGGTGGAGCTTAGCGGATTCGAACCGCTGACCTCCTGTGTGCAAGACAGGCGCTCTACCAACTGAGCTAAAACCCCTTTTTTTAATGGTACCTGAAGCCGGACTTGAACCGGCACGGCTCTAAAACCATGGGATTTTAAGTCCCACGTGTCTACCTATTCCACCATTCAGGCAAATAAGCTAAATTAAGTTTTCGTTTATATTTGTCTAAAAATTAATAAAATGGTGACCCGTAAAGGACTCGAACCTTTGACACCTTGATTAAAAGTCAAGTGCTCTACCAACTGAGCTAACGGGCCGCCTAATGGTGCCAAAAACAGGAATCGAACCCGCAA
>NZ_LHCF01000032.1 GCF_001277135.1 Candidatus Phytoplasma pruni | reverse complement strand
TTTTAATTCTTCGACTGTATATCCAGCTTCTTTTAATTCTTTAGCTGTATATCCAGTATCTTTTAAATCTCTAAGCGTAAAGCCAATTTTTCTTAAATCACCAGCATAAGCCCCTACTTTTTTAAAATATGCAATTGTTTGATAAATTTGAGTTTTGAAATATTTAACCTTACCATTTTTATCTGTTTCTTTATATTTTTCTTCATTAGCATCAAATTCTTCAATAGAACCATCAATATTTTTACGTTTTCTTAATTTTTCGTTAACAGGATTATATTCCTCCCAAACACCATCAGGTAAAGTTTTTTTAATTAATTTACCATGAGAACCATATTCATAAATATTATTATATTTATCTATTTTTTTTAATAAAAGACCATTATTTTTATCATATTCATAAATATTGTCATCTAAATCAATCTTTTTTACTAATTTATGAGTAAATAAATTATAATATTCTTTTTCACCATTATCTTTTATCAATTCATAAGGAGCATTTTTTAAATGTTCTATTTCTTGTTTTAACTGTATATTTTCCTCATGTAAAGCGCTATTTAATTTTTTAGCTTCTTCGGAAATATCCTTATTTAAAGTTATTCTTCTTTCTTCGGTTTCTAAATGATATTTATAAGCCATACCACCAATCCAAAAAACCAAAAACAATAATGTTGCGGTAATAATAAGAAAAGGAACTATTCGCCAACGTCTACCTTTCCATTTAAAAGTACTCATAATTAAATTTCTCCTATTCCATTTTTAAATAATTTAAAATTTATTTATTCTTTTTCTTCATAAGCGCATAAATATACAACATTCATTAAAAAAGAAAAAATAAAACCTAATATTATTATAATTTTTTTTAATAACAATAACCAAATGTTTAAAACAATAACCATAATATCTAAAATTCTTAAAACAATTTTAAATAATAAATCACCTATTTTAATAAAAGAATTTAACAGAAATGTTTGCATTTCTTTGAAAAAATAAATAACACTACCGCCAACAGTAACAGTAAAAATAATTTTACAAATTTCTTTTAATTTTTCCCATAAACCTTCATCAGGATTCATTAATTTTTGAGCAGTAAGAGAAGAAATATTACTTTTAATAAAATTAAACAAAGAACTAAAAATATCTTTAAAAAAATTTAAAATATCTATTAAAAAACCAAATAAAGAATTAAATAATTTTAAAGGATAAATTAAAATAGTTAATTTTTCCCATATAAAAATAACAATCATTTTAATAAAATTAAATATATTAAAAAAATTAATATTCCAACCCACTTCATAACCAAATAAAAAAGATGATTTAGTCAAAAAAATACTATAAAAAATACTATATAATAAATAAAATAAAGCTTTAAAATCAAAAGAAATTAAATATTTTAAAACAGATAAATTAAAAATCATTGTCATTATTTTCTATAATTAAAGGAGTTTTTATATTATTTAATTGTTGTTTTAACCTTAAATTTTCTTTTAATAATTGTTCTGTATCATTATTATTCAATGGTTTTTCTTTATTATCTGCATTATTTTCTGTTTCATTAAAAACACCTTCCGCAAAATTAAGACCGCCATTTTCATCAAATTCTTTAATCATTCTTTGGACATGCTCACGATAAATACCTAAATAATTACCCATTTGAGCTACTATTCTAATTAAAGCACCATATTCTTTTAAGCTAATAGCTCCGTTTTTAATATAATGATTAACAACTTCTCTTAATTCATCACTAAAATCATATTTTTCTTTTAAATGTTTAATATATAAATAAAACCAATAAACAAAAATACCAAAAAATAAAGAAATTAAAGAAATAAATATTTTAGACTCTATTAAATTATTAATTTGCATTTAATTATTTTTCTCCTTATTTTTCTTTTTTAAAATCTAAATATTGAATAGATTGACATTGTACTTCTGTAATAAATTTTTTTTCTTCTTTATCTTTATCAATGACATTAACTTTAATTCGACCTTCAACGCCAATTAAAGAACCTTTAACAACATATTTAAATAAATTCTCTGCTATTTTATTCCAAACAACACAACGAATAAAATCCGCTTCTTTATCGCCTTCATTATTAATAAAATTCCTATTCACAGCTAAAATAAAACGTACTAAGGGAATATTACCGTTAATAAAATATAATTCTGGATCTTTGGTAATTCTACCTACTAAAATTACTTTATTAATCATTTTTTTCTTTTAACCTTTCTATAATTTTATTAATTATTATTACAATATCTTTTTTATATAAATAATTATTATTGTTATAATCAAGAAGACTGTTTTTCACTTCTAATATTAATTTTTCTTGTTGAACAACAACTAAATTATTATTTTCCTCAATTGGAATTTCTTTTCTTACAAGAAAAAAATTAACATATATAAAAATACCAACAATAGAACCCATCAATAAACAAATAAAATTATCTAATAAATTATTATTATTTCTCATTATAAAATCCTTTATAAAAATAAGCAATATGTTTTAAATATTGCTTATTTCAACCATGTTATTTTAGTACTATCAGGCACGATAAAACCAAATTTATACAAGATAAACACACATATTCCACTTAAAGCAATAAGTGTTAATAATTGTCTTAAAGTCATTATTTTTTCTCCTTTTTATTT
>NZ_LHCF01000031.1 GCF_001277135.1 Candidatus Phytoplasma pruni | reverse complement strand
TTTTCTTCCTTTTTTTCAATATTTGGCGTTAAAGTTTCTATTTTTTTTCTTAATTGGTGGTTAGAACTTTCTATCTTTTCAAGCTTTTGTAATAGTAATTTGCGTTTTTCTTCTTGTTTAGCTTCTTTTTTCGATAAACGTTGTAATTTTCTTTGCTTAAAAAAACAACCCATAATGAATTCTGGCACAAAAAGGATAATATTAATGAAGAACTGAAAGACAGGTTTAAACCCTGTTATCAGCAAGACAGTAAAAATAGTGGTTTGCATATTATCTATTCTATGGGCCAAAATTTCCTCAACCGTAAAACCTTTAGCAAATTTGAGGCAAACATCTCCTATATTTAAAAACAATGCCAGAATAAACGTTTTTATTTTTACGAAACAATTCCACATAAAGTTTGTTCCTTTCTGGTTTTTATTCCAATTCTTTTAATTCCACTCCACAAGCTTTTAAATCTTTAAGCGTATATCTAGCATTTTTTAATTGTTTAGCTGTATATCCTGCCTCTATCATTTCTTCAACTTTATACCCAACCAATCTTAATTCAAAAGCTGCATACCCAGCACATCTTAATTCAAAAGCGGTATACCCAACATCTCTGAATCTTTTAGCTGTATACCAATTATCTATTATTTTTTTAGCATATTTTTTACATTTTCTAGACATTTAAATCTCCTTTTATTTAATGTTTATTTATATTTATTTTTTTAAAGCTCCTCGTTTGGTAAAGAAATATTCTTTTTTAAGAAAGCATCTATCATATCCAGCCTTACTTCGCTTAAAATAGCGCCTGTTTTATCGTTAATTAAAGCTGGTGCTTTTTTAATATTATATTTACTAACGAGTTGATTAAATGTTTCAGCATGAAGCATCTGTGGTCTATTAATAATTTGAATGTGTTTTAAATATTGTGGATATACTTTGTATAAGATGTTTTTTAATTGATCACAATTGGCACAATTATCTAAAGTTAATAAAAATATTTTTTGTAACATATGAATATCCTTTTTTCTTATAATAATTTTTGTAAATTTTATTTATCTTTTTCAGCTAAACGAGCTAAATCAACCATCTGTCTGCTTTTTTCTAATTCTTGTTGAAAAGCTTCTGCTTCGATGAGCATTTTTGTTACAAAGTCTTTATCTAAACAAACTTCTTGATTTCGGAAAAGTTTGTCATTCACGAAAACAAAAAAATAACCTTTTTCCAAGTTGCTACAATAAAGTTGAGCTTGCATTTGGGCCCAATAATATGGAGGTATTGTTTGTGTTTTAAAAAAATCTTGCCAACTCGAACCGTCGGGATTCAAAGGACATTTAATTTCTAGTAAAGTCTTGGTTTCTTCGTTATAACCATCTAAAGAAGCGGACATTAAACCTCTGGTAAAAACGGCGGGAACATATTTTAACCCATGACAAAAACAATAAAAATTTTTTGCTTTTGGTTCAGTTTTTTTGCCATGTTCCACTGCCTCGTTAGTAATAAAATCACTCCCAAACACTTTTTTAAAAAGTAAATCCTCTTTGGTTTCATAAGGATTTAAACCCATGATAGTACCTACTTCAGAAGCATTGATAAACTTTTTCCGATGTTGAAACCATTGCCAACTATTTTGGTTTAATGTTACTTTAAGAGCGGGGATAGCAAAAATATTTTTTTTCATCTGTTCAAACTCCTTTGCCTATTGTTGTTGTTTTTATAAAAAAGATAAATTTTTTTAGGTTTTCTCCTTTCAATATAGTCCAAAAAACTTTCTAAAGAATTATCAACAATAAAATTTTCTAAAACATTTTTTTAGGTTGTTGTAAAAAAAGCCCTTCTAGATTTTGATTGGAACGTAAATAAAAATTGGTCTTATTTAAAAATAATTCCATTTTGTCTATATAAACTTGTTCACAATTAACTAATAAATTTTCTTGTTTTAAAAAAGTTATTATTTCTTCTTTTTTGTTAATTTGAATTTCTTGAATTTTCATTTGATTACAAACTCCTTTTAATTTTTAAAATTGAATTCTTTTTTGAAATTATCTAACCAAGCAGGACTATTTTTATGCTTATTTTGCTCATTCAAGGGAGAAACATTTATTTTAGCGGGATTAATGTATAATTGTTTGGTTTGCTTATTAAAAAAATATTTTTGTTCTAAATTAGCGTCAAATTCTAAACTAAAAAGACTTTTATTTAATTCTTTCATTGTCGTTTTTATTTTGGTAATATCCGTTTTCTTTAAAAATAATGTTTTTTCCGTAATGTTATAGTTGGTTTGTTTTATATTCGCACTTACTAAAATATGAAATGTATCTATCTTAGCTAAAAAATGCATAATTTGTTTTAAACCGTAAATATATTTCATTCGTTTAGTACCTTTAATTCGACATTTGCCAATATATATTTAATTTGTTGGTGTTTTTTATTCTTTTTGATGTCTTTTGGTTTAGTTAATGTTTCTTCACAATTATTAACCTTTAATTTCAATTGCTTTTTTTTGGGCTTTTCAACGTAAATAATGTCAGCACACCCATTAGAATCAACATCTGTATAGATTTTAGTTGGCTTTTGACTTTTCTTTTGTTTTTTTTGTATGGTTGTTCATGCACATTTAATTGTTCATAAATATTTAAAGCAGATAAAATTTGTTTGTCGTGCTTTTCTTTTTCTTTTTTCTCTTTTTTAAGTAAATTTACAATTTCTTGTTCGTTCATTTTTTTAAAACTCCTTTTTTAAGTTTGGCTAAATAAAAAAACCAAACTGTTTATTTTTAATTAATAAACAATTTGGTTCAATTAGTTGTTTTCTTTTGGCTCCACTTTTGTGGGGCACCTCA
>NZ_LHCF01000030.1 GCF_001277135.1 Candidatus Phytoplasma pruni | reverse complement strand
AAAATATGATAATATATTTACTATATAAATAATTTTTATATTTTAACGATGTTAAAAAAATATGTTAAATAATTATTATTTTCTAAAGAAAGATTGTTAAAGAATGAAAAATATCATCAAAAAATCAGCTAATTTCTTAACTGTTTTTCGCATCTTGTTGGTTTTTTGTATGTTGCCTTTAATGGTTATGATTTTAAACGTAAAAAAAAACAACCAGATGGTGTAGAAACAACGCTAAGTTTGTTTTTTAATTTGATTTTTATCATCGCAGCTATCACCGATTATCTTGACGGTTATATAGCTAAAAAATTCCAACAACAAACAGTTTTTGGAAAGTTTTTTGACCCAATAGCTGATAAGTTGCTTGTTATTATAACTTTTTTTCACATATATTTGTTAAGTAATCATAAATTTTTATTACCTGAAAAAAACGATAATAAAAGCATTGAATTAGGAATTGTCAGTATTATAATAGCCACTATTATCAGAGATTTGATCATTACGGGAGTGCGTTTGGTCGCTGTTGAAAAAAAACATATTATTTCCGCTTCTTTTTTAGGAAAATTAAAAACTGTTTTCACTTTTATAACTATTATTTTTTTATTATTTGTTAAACAAATATACTTGCGTATTTGGGACCCTTTGAATTTAGAAAATATATTACAAATAAAATATTTTATTAATGTTTTATCAGGCATAAACATTTTTTTAATCGTCTTTTCAGGAATGTTTTATATAATTAACAATTTTAAATTTATTAGGTCTAATTTCGTTCAAAACTAACTATTTCTACTCAAATAATTAAAAAAATATTTATATCAAAATATATCGAAAATAACTAAAGGAATGAAACAAAATTATGAATAACGAAAAAGTTAAAAACGAAAAAAGCAAAATAGAAAAAACTAAACAAGAAGTGAAGAAAAACGAAAAAAATAAAGAAGTGGTTGAAAAAACGATTAAAGAAATTGAACAACGTTTCGGTAAAGGGAGTATTATGAAGTTAAATTCGGAACAAACTGATAAAATCCAAGTTATTCCGACTGGTTCTTTAACTTTGGATATTGCTTTATCAATCGGTGGTTTTCCTAAAGGTCGTATTATTGAAATTTTTGGACCTGAAAGTTCCGGAAAAACAACTTTAACTTTACACGCAATAGCGGAAGCTCAAAAACAAGGAGGGAATGTCGCTTTTATTGATGTGGAAAACGCTCTGGACCCTAATTACGCTAAAGCGATAGGAATAGATTTAGACAATTTCATTATTTCTCAACCAGATTCAGGCGAAAAAGCTTTAGATATAGTCGAATCTTTAATTAAAAGCGAAAATTTCAGTTTAATAGTTGTGGACTCTGTGGCTGCTTTAGTACCGGAAGCTGAATTAAAAGGCGAAAGTGGCGATTCTTTTATGGGTCTTCACGCCAGAATGATGGGACAAGCAATGAGAAAGCAATCAGCTATCGTTTCTAAAACTAATACTATCGTAATTTATGTGAATCAATTAAGAGAGAAAGTGGGAGTAATTTACGGTAGTCCTGAAGTAACTCCAGGTGGTAAAGCTTTAAAATATTTTGCTTCTTTAAGGCTAGATATTAGAAAGTCTGAATTCATCAAAGAAGATGGTGCTTTTATAGGTATTCGTTCCAATGTTAAAGTAGTGAAATCTAAGGTTTCTTCTCCTTTCAAAGTTGCTCAATTAGAAATTATGTACGGAAAAGGGATTGCTAAAGAAGGTGAAATTTTAGATTTAGCGGTTGATCTTGAATTAGTCCAAAAAAGCGGCGCTTGGTATAGTTATCAAAATAAACATATCGGTCAAGGAAAAGAAAAAGCTAAAGAGTTTTTATTACAAAACCCTGAAATAGCGAAATCTTTAGAAGAACAAATTAAAAAAAGTTATAAATTGCTATAAATAATATCCTTTTTTAAAAAAAATGTAACAATAGAAAGGTCTTTATATGAAGAAAAAAAACAGCCTTTTTAAAGGGGCAAATTGGAATAAATTAGAAGACGAGTTTACGCAATATTTTTATGAACAAAATTTAAGTCAATTTTGGCGTCCTGAAGATATCAGTCTTCAAAGCGATTTAATTGCTTGGCAAGCACTTTCTCCTGAAGAAAAAAAAGCCTATTCAAGGGATTTATTAGTTTTGACTTTTCTAGATACTTATCAAGGTGATATCGGTATGCCGGTTATTCTTCGTTCTTGCTTGCCTTACGAACATCAAAAAAAAGCAACCCTTAATTTCATGGGAGCAATGGAAAATGCTGTTCACGCAAAAAGTTATTCTAATATTTTTATGACTTTTTTAAATAAAGAAGAAATCAATCAATTATTCGCTTGGGGCGAAGAACAAAAAAATTTACAAAATATTTTAAATATTATTGTCGGCATTTACGAAGATTTAGAAAAAAACATCGTTATTAATAAATATGAACCCGAAAAAAACGATAATAAAACTTTTAACGAAATTAAATGGAAAAGCATGGTTGCTTCTGTTTTTCTTGAAACTTGGTTGTTTTACAGTGGTTTTTATTATCCTTTATATTTCTATGGTCAAGGTCAATTGATGCAAGCTGGAGAAATGATTAACTTGATTATCCGAGATGAAAGTGTTCATGGCGTTTATGTAGGTCGTTTAGCTAAAGAATTATATTATAACTTTTCCAAAGAACAAAAAACATATTTAAAAAAATGGTTAGATGATTTATTGGACAATTTATATGAAGAACAAAAAGCTTTAGCTCATGAAATTTATCAAGAAGTTGGTTTGATAGAAGATGTTAACGCCTTTGTTCGTTATAACGCTAATAAAGCGTTAATGAATTTAGGTTTTGAACAAAAATTCCCTCAAGAAAATATTAATCCTGTAGTTTTAAACGGACTTAATACTGAAACCAAAACTATGGATAACTTTTCCATGAAAGGGAATGGTTACCAAAAAATGAAATCAGAAAGCCTCAAAGATGAAGATTTTATTTTTTAAAAAAATCTTGTCTTAAAACAGATATTATTAAAAAAACAAGTACTTATGAAATGACT
>NZ_LHCF01000029.1 GCF_001277135.1 Candidatus Phytoplasma pruni | reverse complement strand
TTCTTTTTTATGTATTAATTTTTTGTATTAATTTAATTTTTATTTAATGATAATTTAAATGGCAGGGATATCAGGATTCGAACCCGAACAAGCGGTTTTGGAGACCGTTATGCTACCGTTGACATCATATCCCTTAAAATGATTTAAAATAATAATTTTTAATATTAATGGTACGGGTGACAGGACTTGAACCTGCACGCCAAAAGCGCTAGATCCTAAGTCTAGTGCGTCTTCCATTCCGCCACACCCGCAGATTAGTTTTAAGTTGTCGCATTTATGTTGTTAGTATTGGCAGGCCCAGCTGGATTTGAACCAACGAATGACGGAGTCAAAGTCCGTTGCCTTACCACTTGGCTATGGGCCTACAAAAGATATAAAGATAAAATAATAAATTGGGGCGGCTGATGGGAATCGAACCCACGCGTGTCGGCTCCACAAGCCGCTGCGTTAACCACTTCGCCACAACCGCCATAAAAATACATCCAAAAAAAATAATGTATCAAATAACAACATTTATTATTATACATGATTTTTTAAAAAAAGTAATTAAAAAATAATACATAATATTAAAAAAATAAATTAGCATTCTCTTCTTGACATTGCCAAAATGATTTGTTATAATAAAAATGAAATTATTAATAGTATTAAAATAAATGATAAAAAAGGAGATAAACATAAAAATGTTTTTTAATGCAAATGATAGAAATAACGATTTATTAGAAAATTTATTAGACGATTGGAAAAGAATTTCTTTTGGTGATAATTCTCATTCTTTTATGAAAACTGATATTAAAGAATATCCTCAACATTATGAATTGATTAGCGAATTGCCTGGTTTTAAAAAAGAAAATATTAAAATAAGTTTAGAAGAAGGATGGTTAATCATTGAAGCTCATCCTAAGCAAGAAAACCCATCAAAAGCCGTGCAAAAAAACGAAAGCCAACCTGAGAACTTTTTAAGACAAGAAAGAATTAGAGGCATTATTAAACGTAGTTTTAACATAGGTGAAGATTTTTCTATTAAAGATATTGATGGTGCATTAAATAATGGTTTATTAACAATTATTATTAAGAAAAAACCTGAAGAGCCTCAAAAAGAAAAACAATATTTAGAATTAAAATAATCTTTATAAATAAAAAAAATCAAAATAATTATATTTTGAATTTTTTTATTTACTATAGAAAGATTAATTTTTTAACTGTTTATTCGTCTTATCCACTAAAAGGGCTTTCACAAAAGGCAAATCTTTTGGGTCAATATATAAGGCGTTTTTTTGATCATCATAATAAGAAAAAGAATTATCATTCATAGGCATATTGTTTAACATAAATAACTGCATTTCAGAAACGTTTTTTAATTGATCAAATATTTTTTTCAAACTTTTAGGAATCTGTTTATTGATTGTTTCTTCGATGAAAGAAAGGTCAATAGGTTTTTCGTTAACGTTTTCCCTTTCTGGAGAATTATTGCCATTATTATCGTTAGAATTGTTATTATTAGAATTATCGTTCTTTCTTTGGTTTTTTTCGTTACCGTTAAAATTAAAACTATTTTTAATACTGTTTTTCAATAATTCTTTTTCTAAAAGTTCTAATTTTTGTTTTAATAATTCTTTTTCAAAGAAATTTTGTTGTTGGTTTAATTCCATTTTGCTTTCTAATTTGCTTTGATATAATTCTAACCTAATTAAATCAATATCTTTATCTTTTTCTCTGGAATTTTTTGCTTCTTCTTTTCTCTTCATGTCCAAAATAGTTAATTCTATTAAAGATAAGTTTTTATTTTTATATACATCATCTGATAATTGGTTTTGAATGGAAATTTGCGGATTTTTGTTATTAATATCGTTTTTTTCTTTTTCTTCTCCGAAAAAAAAATTCAAAAGAAACAAAACAAAACGCATTAATAACTTAATTAGTTTTTGAAGTGGTCCAGCCAAAATAATAAGCGATACAATCAAGTATGCAACCCAATTGTTAAGAATGTTGTTCCAAATTTCATTCACCACAATAAATTTCACCTTTTGATTCTTTTTTATTTTTAAATAACTTAAAAAACTAATGATACAATATTATTGTAGCATATTTATTTGAAATTAACAAATTATTATTATTTTTATATATTTTTTATATAACTTTTTGATTTTTTGAGCGCACACTGATACAATAAAATGAAAATATGCGATTCTTTTTATCAATTTATAAAAAAGAAGGAGAATTATCATGTCTGAAAATAAATATTTACATCAATTAAAAGATTTTAAAGACGGTTTTAAGTCTTTTATCAATAAAGGGGACGTTATCAAATTAGCTATCGCCATCGTGATGGGGCAGTTATTTACCAAAATGGTGAGTTCCTTATCTACTGACGTCATTATGCCTCCTATTGTTTGGTTATTTAACGGAAAATTTACCTTAAATGAACTAAAAATAAATTTAGGTGGGGAGAACGCTATTAATTATGGTAAATTTTTACAAAACGTTTTTGAATTTTTTATGGTCGCTTTCGTTATTTATATTTTTGTGTATCAAGGTAAAAAACATTTACAAACCAAGAACCCTTCTAACGTCAAAGAGTTGAAAATCGACGATATCAAACAATTAGAACAAGAAAAAGTAGCTTTACTAAAAGAAATTAAAGACTTGCTTCAAAATTCTCCAAAATAAAATAATATAGTTAAAAATACTCTTGATATGGGGATATTTTTCAATTGAACAAATCATCTATAAACTTTATTGTTGTATGATGATATTTTAAAAAAAGGTAATATATACGTCAATTTATGAAAAAAATTTATTCTTTCTGTTGGATGCTATTTATCTTCTTCTCTTGTATGATGGTTTATTTTCTCCTAACAAAAAGGGAAGACCAAACAAAGAAACAATTTATCGAAAACAGGATACAAATTTTAATAGATTCATTGAAGGAAAAAAACAACATTATTCAAACGCAAGAATTGATTATTAAAGAAAATCAACAACAAATAATTAAAAAAGACCTTAATTTATGTTTTTGCAAGAAAAAAATTAAATTATTAACGAAAGAGAAGGAAGAAATAAAAAAAGATTTATCTTCTATCACTAATGCTTTAATCGAAAAAGTCAACGAAATAGAAGAATTAAATAATCTTTTTTTCTAAAATAACTTCTCAAAAAAAATGTTAATGATTTAATGGAGTTATAATTTAAATATCAATTCCAATTAAAAAAATACCTCCAATATAAAAACAAAAAAAA
>NZ_LHCF01000028.1 GCF_001277135.1 Candidatus Phytoplasma pruni | reverse complement strand
AAAGAAAAACATTTAACTTTTAAATATATTTTTTTCTAACTTTTTATTTTTGTTTGATAAGTGTTTTTTTAGTTTACATTAATATTTTACACTAATATAGAATCATTAATTATTTTTAATGCAAAAAATAAATCTTTTTTCAAAAAACAGTGAAACTCTTTTTTTTCTAGAAATAAAACCATAAATTTACCGATAAAAGAGAATTCTTTTCTTAAAACCTCTTTTTATTTATTGCATATATCATCATAAATGATAAAAAAAGAACCTTTAAAAAGGTTCTTTTAAATTAAAAGATAGGTTGTATTGATATAAAATTAAATTTTATTTTTTAACGTAAGTATAAACACTTAAAGGGATTACCATTTCCGAAATAAACACGAAATTATTGATTTTTTTCAGTTCTGGCATTTCTCTAGTTTCAGTTTCAAACATTTTAAAACGATAATTCATATATTTAATATTATTTTGGACCACTATTTTTTCAATACCGGTTTTTAAACTTTGAAAATCTTGAGAATCGAAAATACCGACCGGCAAAGTAGAAACAATTCCTTTAATTTGTTGATGCGTTATTTTTTCTTTTTGGAGTAAAGTTTCAAAATGAGCGGCATTGCCTTGAATAACTTTCAAACCAGGAAAATGAGTTTTTAATTCTTGGCATAAAAAACCATCTATTTCCACAGCTATTATATTTTCTACCCCAAATTTTTCTATTAAATATTGAGTAACATTACCACAACCGGAACCTAATTCTAAAATTTTATTATTATTTTTTTTGAGTTCTTCTGGGGTTAAATCTGAAACTGTTTGAAAATATTCAGACATTTCTTGTGTTTCAGGAAAAAGACCAGCTCCCATTGTAGTAGGGTTTAAAACCACTTCTTTAGCGTGCAACCATTCTTTCGGTTGAAGGGCCATACAAGAAACAAACAATAAAAGGGAGAAGAAAAATAAACTTTTCCACCAAAGAAATTTTTTCTTTTTTTGTAAAAAGATAATCCCGGCAGTTAAAAAGAAAAAAGCGAGAAAAATTTTGCAATAAGAAATAAAGAGATGTTTTTGGTTATCAGGATTAATCAATTGTTTGGCAAAAAAACGAGTACTGAAAATTTTTTCTTCAGACCAATTCATCAATAAATTAATTAAATAACTATCAATGAAATAAAGTAAAGGATGAATTAACGTTAAACCTAACATACTGTAATTAACTTTAAAAGAACCGTTGATAAAATAAAAAATAACAAAACAAATAGGAATAATGATATATTCTAAAAAATAAATAATTAAATTAAAAAACGGTACCCCTGAAGAAGGGTAAATATTCCAATCCCTAATAAAAGAACGTAAAAAGATAGTGTTGATGATAACACTCACCAAAGAACATAAAGCAAAAATATCAATAATACGTTTATTTTTTTGAAAAATCATTAAAACAAAAGTAATTAAGATTAAAAAGAGACACTGTTTCGAAAAAGAAAAAAAATAATACCATCTAAATTTAACAAAATTATCTTTTTCTAACAAAAGATTAAAACTATAAAATCCACCTAACAAAAGAGTTAGCGAAATCAAAATCAAAAGTAAAACAGTAAACTTAATTATTCTATGATAAGTTTTTTTAAAATAATTAAGCAAAACACTAATTTTTTCCAAAGATTTACCTTTCTAACGAGATAAAATAAATTTTAATTTAATAATAAAAAATATTTCAATTTTAAATATCAATATTATAAATTACATTATCCATTATACCAAATTATTATTTGTTTACTCAAAGACAGTGAAAAGGTTTTAAAAACTTATTATTATTCCTCCAAATGGTTAATTTTTTAATAATTTTATCGATTTTAAAGTTATTAATCTTATTTAAAACTGTTTTAAAATGGCGTTCTAAAATAGTATTAATTTTAGTTTGAATAATTTCATAAGATTCAAATAAAGAGTTAGATATTTTTTTAATATTTTCGTTTTCTTTCTGAATCGTAATTAAATTATTTTCGATATTTTTAAAGGAATGATCCAAGATTTCGTTTTTCATCGCTTGAAAATCATCTTTAATGTCTTGTTCTTTTTTAAACTCTTGTTTTTCTTGAAAATCATTCATAATTAATTCTTTATGTTTACGTCCTAAAGCGGTAATAATGTTAAGAAAAACGACTAAATAAGCTGGCCTCACAATAAACATATTTTCATATTCAGGCACCTTTTTAACGGGGATATCGTTTTCTTGCTCGTATTCTAATTCGCTTACTAAAAGAGCGAATTCTAAATTTTTATTTTTACGATCTTGATCTATTTTTTTAAAATATTGTTCGTTTTTACGTTTTTTAATTTGAGGTACTAAATTGTTTTTCACTTCTGATTTCATTTCTAAAAGTGCGGAAGTTAAAATTTGATCATCTTTTTTTTCAGTGTTAAAATGAAGTTTGTAAATAAAATCCCCTTTAGCGTTATTAATGATTTGGTTATCTTTTATCCAAGTGATATCATTAGAAATTAACAATTGGTTTTGTACCTCATTATCGCACCATTGTTCTAAGTTTTCTCCTACTAATTTAATGTTAAAATTAGCTCTTTTCAATTGTAATTGAAAAATTTCTTGTTCCTTATTGTGTTCTAGAAGCATTTTTTCTTTCTCGTGTTGGTGCTGCCAATTCTTTGATTTGTTTTTCATATTTTTGTTGCAAGAAAGAATGCATTTTTGCCAGTTGTTCTTCTTGATAATTTTTACCTAATTCGTCTAGATTAATTTCAATAGAATCTCTTAAATCAATTATATCCCCAACAGAACCCTTTTCTTTCAATTCTAATTCATACGAATTTTTAAATAAAACTTTAATTTTTTTCATTTTATTCACCTCTTTATTGTTTAAAAATTGTTTTATGGAAAAATAATTAAGATATAAAGATTAATATTGTATGGCTTCATTTAAATATAACACAAAAAAACACTAATTGCCTAGTTTTTTTGATAAAATAATGATCCATTTTTTTATAATTAATTTTTATTTTATAACTTTTTTTTGACTTACTGATGATAACCATTTGGTTTTATAATAGTAAAATATTAGGTTTTATTAGAAATTATTTAATTAATTAAAGGCGATGCATAATAATGAAGCTAGTACTAGTAATAATTTATCATCGTTTACAGATATAAGGAATAATATAGAAAATAAAATTGATAAAAATTTATCTCGAAGTAAATATTTATCTAATAAAATTTTACAATACGATCGATTTCATCTTAATACAATGAATTTTAAAACAGCGATTAAAAAGTTTAGATATAGAATTAAAAGAACTTTATGAACAAATCGGAATATATAATTAATACGTTATTCGAAATGAATGAACAAATTTGGGATCTTTCATATTACAGACAACAATTATTTATGAAAATATGTTCACTTAATAAAGAAAAATTTGATATCGAAAATTATGTTCAAACAACAAATAAAATTATAAAATTACAAAAAAATTATAAAGAATTGTTAAAAAAAATTAAAAATCAACAGTTAACCAATAGAGACCCTTTTTCAGGGTTTTTTCTTTTATATCAACAAATAATAATATATAAAAATAGTACTATATTTAATTTTTTTTGTTTTTTAAAAATTTTTAAAAAATTT
>NZ_LHCF01000027.1 GCF_001277135.1 Candidatus Phytoplasma pruni | reverse complement strand
TTATATATAATAATATTATATAATAAGTTAACTAACTAACTAAAGTAAACTAAACGTAAAGTAGTGTTTTTTATTATATGAAAAAGAGGGATTAATGATCAAACTAGTTTATTAGCTTTGAAAAAGTCATATAATTGGTTTTTTTTCAATACTAGGAGCTACTAATTGAGCGTTTTGCAATACTTCTTTGTATTTAGTATTACCCATCGCGATACCTATGTCTGCTAGTTTTAACATTTCAATATCATTGTGTCCATCACCAATACAAACCACTTGGCAATCAGGATATAATTCTTGAATTTTTTTAATGCCAGAAGCTTTATTGAAGTAACGATGCACTAAATAGCTTCTGCCTGTGCGAGAAAAATAAGGTTTTAAAACTTCTATTTCTTGTGATAATTTATCTACTACAGCGTTATCTTCATGGAAAGCCCACATTTGGTAAACATCATAATCTAATTTTTCAACATGGAAATTTTCGTTAACATTTATTTGTTGACCTTCTTTAATAATCCATTTTCTTTTGCCGTCAGTTTCGATTAATTTTTCCACATCAGAATTAATCACAACAATCTCTCTTTTATCTAAACCAATAATACCTAAGCCAATAGAATACTCTTTCCCTTTATTAATGATTTTCTTTAATAATTCTTTGGAAAGTTTTTGTTTGTGGATATTTTTTTGATCGGCGATAATATAACTACCATTCATTAACACTAAATTTTCAAAAAGAGGCAATAAATCCCCTAAATTAGATATTCCTCTGAGACTTCTACCTGTTGCTATTCCTAATTTAACATTAGGATCTTTTGCTAAAGTTTGAATTAATTGGCGAGTTTGAGGGTGAATCACATATTCTCTAGTCATTAAAGTGCCATCAATATCAAAAAAAATAATTTTTGCATTAAAAAAACCTCACTTTTGTTTTTTTTGTTTAATTGTTTTAAACAGAAAGGGATGAGACCCAACGAAATGGTACTGAAAGACAACAACGAATTTTTCTAAAACAAATACCTTATTTTTATCCCGAAAAAAGAAACTTTATAGTGATTATCATTATTTTAAGGCCGAAAAATATATATTATTACAACTCTAGCGTATTGTCATTACTATAATAAATTAAAATCAATTTGTCAACCCTTTTTTAAAAAATAACAATTTATTATTAAAAAATATTATTCAAGAATATTTATAATAATAAATTGTTATTTAAATTTTTTTAAAAATAAAGATCTAATTTTAGAAATTAAAAAAATATTAAAATTTAACTTGGCGGCGACCTTCAACATATCCTTTTAAAGTATGTTTTTGCTATCAAAGCTTTAAGGAAAATAAAAATTAATAAAAAGGGGGGATGACTTTGATAAAAAAGATCCTTTAAAAGAGCTTTTTGCGCCAGTTTGATCAAAAATAATTTAAAAATAACCATTTTTACGAGTTTTTGTTGAAAACAAGATGCATATTTTTTTTTAAAAAGCACGAAAAACCTTCCTTTTTAAAAAAGAAAGGAATTAATAAAAGTTATGAATTTAAAACTGTTGGCTTTTTTGATTATTTAATTGTTTTATTTTTTTATCATGACAAGTTGAACAAACTTCTCTTTTTGGTTTTTGCAATTCAAACATTTTGTTGCAATTTTTACATTTAAAATGATTTTGAACTGGACAATGACACATAAATAAAGTTATTTTAACTGGTTTTTCTGTTTTTTTATTAATAATGTCAAATTCCCATTCATAATTATTTTTTTTGCTTTTAAAAGGATCTTTTTTTTGAAGAGGACAACAATATTTTTTAATTTTCAATAATAAAGGAATAGCGCTTAACAAAATACCTAGCAAAAAAAGATTATTAAGACAAACTCCAAGGAATCCTTGGGCCTCTTTATAATGATGGCCGCCCAAAAACTTTAACAAAGAATCATTTAAAGCGCATTTTTCATGAGGATTCATAAAATTATA
The DNA here is from genome assembly GCF_001277135.1 of Candidatus Phytoplasma pruni. Taxonomy (GTDB): domain Bacteria; phylum Bacillota_I; class Bacilli_A; order Acholeplasmatales; family Acholeplasmataceae; genus Phytoplasma; species Phytoplasma pruni. The sequence continues at coordinate 1,740 of NZ_LHCF01000027.1, read as the reverse complement.
AGGATAACTATACCATTTTTGATCACTCACAAAACCCAAAAACAAAGAATAAAAGAGATAAAAGAGTGGATGGAACAAAGCCATTAAACTTTGTTTAAATTTGAAACAAACTATATCCTGATTAAGAAAATAAAACAAAACATATAAAAGAGGAAAATAGGTATGCTCGAAACAACTAGTATGCAAAGGATTAGTTATTAAAAGGTTCCATTCGGAATAAGGAGCAGCAATTAACCACCAAACCAATCCTGTTAACAACATATCCACTAAAACGATAAAAGCAAATAAAGAATATGCTTTATGATGTCGAAATTTAGTAAGACTAAGAATTAAAAAAAGAATGACTAAAAAATTACTTTGAGCGGTAAAAAAATACAAAGCAGCATATAAAGCACAATAAACAGTTAATTTTGTTTGTTCTCCAAACGATAAAGGAGTTAAGTTTAAAAAAGCATTAATTTGATAAAGATATAATACTTTATCCACATAAACCAACACAGAAGCGATTAAAAAAATAATAATAAAGGATGTTTTATAAAATGTATTTCTTTTAGCGATCATCGGTTGAGCACGAGCGTCTTTTTTTCTTACAGCCAATTTTTAGTATTTCCTTTCTTGATAATGTTTTTTTAGGGGTCGTTATTACTTGATTATTATTAAAAATAAACAATAATCCTAAGAAAGAACATAAACAAAAACTTATTATTTTAAATTGATTTTGTAATTTAATCATTAATTACCACTCCTTTATTTTTTATTAATTGTTTTGTTTCCATTCTTAAATTATCTTAGACTGTTTCGGCTAAAAATGTGATTTTGTTTTTTTTGTTGATGTTGGTTTTTTTTGTAATATTGAAATATAAAATATATAAGGGATATATCTAGATAATTTTTTTATTAAATTCATTTTTATAACCTATTTTTATTATTATTTTTTTTGTATAATTTATCAAATTTTTTATTGAATTTATTAAAATTATTTTGTGTGTCTTGTTTGAATGTATCTAATTTCTTTTCAACTTGATTGATGTTGTTGTTTAAGTGTTCACTTTTTAAATTAATATCTTCTCTTAAACTATTATGAACATTATTAATATTTTCACTTAAACTATTATGATTAGTAAAATAAAATGCGGTAACTAATGTAATAATAATACTAATTAAATAAAAAAATATTTGATAAATTTATTTTTTTAGTTCTTTTATCTTTATTTTGCTCCTTTTTTTAACATTTACTGTATTATATAATAATTTTAATTGTTTTTCAAGAGAAAGTATTTTTTGTTGCATTTTTTTTATGGTCATGATTGTTTTTTCTCCTTTATTTGGGGTTTTAAGTTTATAGCCTTGCCATTTTTTGTTGTTGTGTTTGGTAAAAGAAAAGACCCTGGAGAAGGTCTCTTTGATTTATAATTAATAAATTTAATCAAATTTATTTAATTTATATTGTAAGTTAATATATTTTTGTTGTAAATTTTGAATTTTTTGTATTAATTCTTGATAACTTAAATTAAGTTCTTGTATTGTAGGGTCTTGATAGGAATAACTAAAAATTTTGTTAACTATTTGATTTCGTTCATATGAATAATGCCAAATTTGTTCATTTATATATTTTAAAATATTAACATCAGAACGCCTTTGATAAAGATTTTTAATTGTTTGATCTAAATTATTTAATTTTTTTTTGCAATTCTACATCATCTTCTAAATGATAAATATGAAAATATGAAATTTGAGTAG
>NZ_LHCF01000026.1 GCF_001277135.1 Candidatus Phytoplasma pruni | reverse complement strand
CAAAACAAAAAAGATATAATAAATTCCTTCAACCTATTATTAATTAATTCATATATAAAATTTTTTATTTGAATTTAAACAAATAAAATTGTATAATAGTAGTAATTAATTTTTTTAAAGATAATATCAATTACTACTATTATCGGAAAGGCTATTAAGAATATGAACTTTTTTAAAAAATATTGGTTTATTATTTCCATTATTTTATTTTTTAGTATCGTTATTATTATAGGCTTTTTTAAAGGCGTTAATGAAACTAAAAAAGGCTCAAAATCCTTATCAAATCATCATAAAGAAGTAGATAATAAACAAAAACCTAATCAACCACTAAGAAATAAACATGAAATAGATCCTCCTCAACTAAAAAAACAAATAACTAACGATAAAGAATCAAATCAACTGTCAAGTGATAATCGCGAAAGCGAAACTCCAAAACCTAAAATTCCAATAACACAAAAAAAATATAATAAAATTAAATCTTATATCTTATCAGAAAATGACAACGAAGTTTTATCATTAAACAATCTTTCACCAGAAGACAGAGTTAAAATTAATAACATAAAACAAGAATTAATCAATGATTTAGAACATAGTAAAAATTATTTCCGACTTCAAATAGATGAATTCCAAAACAAATGCGATGAATACACATCCCAAATAAATGAAATAGTAAAACAAATTCCCACATTACAAAAACAACTTCAACCAAAAGAAGCTGAATTAGAAACTAAAAACAAAAAAATAGATAAATTAAAATTAGAAAAACAAAATGAAATAGACCAATTACAAAGCGAAACAACAGAAATAGTTAAACAAATAATGGCGATAAATCTCCAAATCAAGAATTTAGAAGCTGCCCAAAAAATGTACACAGAAATGTTATCACGTGCCCAAAACTATAAAAAAGATTTAGAAAAAGATTATAATAAAAGTTTAGAACAAAACAAACAATCCGCCCTATCTTCCCTCAACTCCCTCTACGAAATCACCTCAGCTGAGGGATAAATAAAATGAAAAGGAGTTATAAATTAATGTTTAAAATCAAAAATAATTTATTATTATTGAATGTATTTGCGTTAATTTTTTTAGGATTATTTTTAATTAGTAGTAATAATTATATTATGGCAGCGCCTAAAAAAGAACATGGAAAGGAAATAGCATCTTCCAAAGAGCCAGAAAAAACAACTAAACAAGATGTAAAAAATTATTTTGAATTATACAATGTACTTGAAACATGTTCCAATGAAGATAGAAATAAAATTATTGAAATTTTACAAGATCCTGAATTAAAACAAATGTTGCAAAATCAAACCAAAAAGAAAACAAAAAAATTAAACGAAAAAGGTTCTTCTTCAAAACAATCCGATAATTCTAAAAAATAATTTTTCTTAATTAAAAAAGGAGTTTTAATAAATAATGTTTAAATTAAAAAACCAATTTAAAATAATTAGTATTTATTTATTTGTTTTATTAGGAATGTTATTTATAACTAATAATTATTATATTATGGCAATGAATAATGGTCATATATCTCAAAATAACGGACATGATAATAATCATGCTAATTTTCGAATTCAAGCTAGTATTTTACAAAATTTAAATGTTCAACTAGCTGGAATATCTCAACAAATTTTAATTGCTGCAAATAATAACTCTTCTGAAGAAGATATTAACAATCTTGTTAGACAAAAAAATGAATTAATTGGTCGTATTGCTGCTCAACAAATTATTGTCCATAACGCAATGCCGCAACAAAACCTTCAAAATCAACAAAATAATCCTAGAAGACGTTAAATATTTTAAAATATATTTAATTAATGATAAAATAAAAATGAAATTTCTATTAAACTAAACTCCCTCTATGAAATCACCTCTGATGAGGATTAAAAATAAAAGGAGATTTAATTCATGATTAAATTAAAAAACCAATTGAACATAATTTATCTTTGTTTAATAACTTTCATAGGATTATTATTTATGAATAATAATAATCAAGTAATGGCGATGGAAAACAATAAAAATAAACAAATTTTACAAAAAGAACAACCTATTGATAAAGAAGTTAATGATTTTTTTAGATTGCTCAAAAAACAAAAAGAAATAATTAAAAATATAAAACAAAAACATCCCCATTTACAAAACGCTTCTATTAAAGAAATAGAACAATGGATTTGTTCGGATATTGATCAAAAAGTAGAATCTCAATCTAGTAATAAAAAACAAAAAACCAAAAATTTCGATTTAAATGTTATTCCAGACAAATAAAAATTAAATATCATCATAAATCAAAGAGACCCTCGCCCAGAGGGCCTTTTCTTTTGTCCAACACACAACAACTTGGAGAGGCAAAAATAACAACTTGTAGAACCCTTTACGCGTCCGTAACGACGTTAAACTAAGATTTTAAAATAACAAAAAACAATTAATAATTTAAAAAATTTAATATTATTAATTTTGTATGTTATAATAAAAATGACCTTCGTTGGAAGTTGGTTTAAACAACTTATGAGGGCATCATGAAATCACATTTTTTTGGGTAAAAAAATAGAACCTCGGCGGAGGTTCTATTTCTATTATAACAGTGTTATTTATCACCGTTATTTTTATTTTAATCATGAAATCACTTCCTTTCTTTTGGGCAATTGCACCTTTCCGAAAGGAAATCAAAATCGACACCTTTCAAAAAGGTGCTTATTTTATATTATAACAATTATTTTAAAATTATTTAATTTTTTAAACTTGGTCCCTTCGCGGACCTTTTTTCTTTAACCAAACCTTTCACAATAACTGGCCAGGCCATTAAACCAAAAACCAAAGGAGGCAAATAAAACCATGAGAGAACTAAAAATATTGCAAAAACAAATTAAAAACTTGCTATCAAAGTTGATGTATGTTATAATGAATTTATAAACAAAAAAGGGTTTTCAAATTATGGATAAAAACCAAATTGAGGTATTAAATTGTATGTTATATTATGCCCAAAAATATAAAGAAGATTTAGAAAGAGATTATTATAATTCCCAATATCGTTATTTCGACCCATAGAACCCTAAACACTCTCTACTAAATCATCCCATCTAAGGGATAAATAGAATGAAAAGGAGTTATAAATTAATGTTTAAAATTAAACATCATTTATTATTCTTAAATATATTTGTATTTATTGGTTTAGGATTGTTTTTAATTAGTAGTAATAATTATATTATGGCGATGGAAAATAATATTCCTTTAAAAATAATTTATAACATTGAAGACAAAAATATTAACGAAAACAAAAAGAAATCCATAAAAATTTCTTACTATGTTAATGATAAAAATTTATCATTAGAAGATATGGCTAAAAAAAATTAATATAATAAATTCAAACAAAAAAACAATTAGTAGATTATAAAAAAAATAATTAAAAAAGGAGCAAAATAAAGATGGAAGAACTAAAAAAACAATTTAAAATATTTTTTTATTTAATTGGTATGATTATTACAATAGTTACTACATTTTATTTTACTAATCATAATAATTTAAAAGAACATATTGATCTTAAAAGCAATCATTTAAAAGATAATATAATCCAAGTTGACAAAAAATTAGATGAATTTAAAATTGAAACAAAAGAAAATTTTAATAAAATCGATAAAAAAATAGATAAATTAACTGATATAATAATCCAACAAAAAAAGCCAAAATAATTTTAAATCTAAAAAGGTTATAGGTAATATTAATAAATGTATTTTAAAATGATTTCATCTAAATATATAAATGTATTTTATATTTTAATTATTATAATAATGAGTGTTAGAATTTTTTCATTTTATCAAAATCAAAAAACAATTGAAAAAAGAAATCAAATGAATTTGGATAAAATTCAAAATTTGGAACAAGAAATAGTTGTTTTGTCTCATTCAATAAATAATTTTTTTAAAAAAAAACAAGATGAAATTCAAAGACTAGAAAATGAAATAGATGCAAATCAAAAAAACAAAAACAAATTCCTAACTGAACAATCTCAAGATTCCAAAGTTT
>NZ_LHCF01000025.1 GCF_001277135.1 Candidatus Phytoplasma pruni | reverse complement strand
TCTAGTTAAAAAATTTCTTTTTTCGCCTTATTTCTTTTTTAACAGATCAGAACTATTTTATAAAAATCAAAGGAGATATTAAGTAATGTTGAAATTAAAAAATCATTTTCAAATAATTTATCTTTTTTTAATTACTTTTATAGGAATGTCATTAATTGCTAATAACAATCAATTAATGACAACAAAAAAATTGATATTATAGAATATGCTATGGAACAATTAAATGAAGATATTCAATATTTTAATAAAAAAGAATACAAATTAGTTTAAATAAAATAACAAAATTAATATCTAACGAAGATAAAAGAAAACTAAAATTCTAAGATAATACAAAATCACAAAAACAATTAAATATTAAAAATCCAAATTTAACCCTTTCAAACAAATTCAAACAACAATTATAAAAAATAACAACTTGTAGAGAAAAAACTTTTACCAATTTTTAAAACCATTATATTTTTAAACCTATGTCAAAATCTGCAGCTTTTGAATTTAAGGAGTAGTAATTTTGTTGACGATTTTTTCTCTTTTTTTTAATCTAACTATATATATTGAGGACATAAAATATTTAAAAAATATTTTCAAACTATCTTTTGAAATTAGTAATATATAAAATATAAAAATAGTTTAAACAGTTTTTAAAATGAAAATTATATTTTATTAATTTGAAAAGAAATTATCTACTTAATTTTAAGCTTTAAAGAACAATTTTAAAAATAAAAATTTTTTAAAAAAATGGAACAGTGCGCAACTAGAAGAGAATTAAGGAGCGCAGAAATCAAATTAACCACCTAAATCGCTAAAATTAATAGTCTAAATAAACAAATAAACAATCAAAAAACTTGGAAAGGTTCAATTCAACCGTTTGTGCTACAAAAGTTAAACAAGAAGTAAATAAAAAAAGTTGAATCTGCAACTTCTTGGTTCAAAAAAAAGTTTTAAGGTTAATTAAAAAGTTAAATATGTTAAAATATGTGCAGATTAAAAAAAATTATTAAAGGAATTAATAAATATGATCAAAATTAAAAAAATCAAATAGTTTTTCTTAATCATTATTTTTATCGTTATTCTGCTTTTTGGTTTTATCATCTTAACCGAAACAGGAGTTATTCAACTCCCTAAAAATCCTATTCCTATCCTAGATAAAATTGAAAAAAACAAAATCAATGAGTGGGGGAGAAAATAAATATGGAAAAAATGAATACATGGTTAAAGTTCATTATAAATTCAATGGCTTAAATGGCATTGCTTATTGCCAACAACAATTTAATGATAAAGAAAATAAAAGTTTTTTTGAACTAGCAACAATCAAAGATCGTATCGAATCCCAATACAAACCTTCCAACCTGGCCATCTTCATCAAAAACCGTCATCCTTTTGACCGTTGGAACAAAGATTGTGATACTTATAATTTTACCGCTTTAAACGGTTTTGAAGGCGCATCTTTTTATAAAAAAAGACGACAACCAATTATGGCGTTACATTTGATTCAAAAAAACAATACAAAGGCCAGGAAATAACTACTTAATCCTCAATTACAAAGGCCCTAAAACACTTCCTCGAAGAAGATAAAGACTTACTGACTTGGTACAATTTGTACCCACAACGATTAATTCGAATTAAACAACTTCTACCTTCATTTCAATCCTGTTAGTGGTATTTTATCCATCTAGTTGTATTTTTTATCCATCTTCAAAAATAAACACAATAACGATAAAGCCAAAAAAGCTAAAATGAACAAAACACACCCTGATGGTTGGTAAAAATAAAAATTAAAGGAGTTTTAATTCATGTTTCCATTAAAAAAACAATTTTTTACAAAAATAAATGTTTTTACCTATATTAATTTTTTTAATTCTTATAATTTTTAAACAAAAAATTTATGCTTACCCTTTGTTAGAACAACGCATAGGTATTCATACAGATTTTAAAGAGGTTCCAAACGCTAAAGCTAATATAGTCGTTACTCATGGTATTGCCGAGAGTTCAAAAGAATATGAAGGGTTATCAAATTTTTTAAATAATAATAATTATAATGTTTTAATTTATGACATTAGAACTCATGGTCAAAGTAGAAATAATTCTAACGATGTAGCAGATATTGATAATTTTCATACTTTCATAGATGACTGACATTTAATAATTAATTCTTTAAAACAACAAAATAATTTAAAAAATATTTTATTGGGACACAGTTTAGGCGGAATGATTAATAATTGTTACGTTTATAAATACAATGATATAGATGGAGTTATTAATAGTGGCGCTCCAACAAAAATAATAGATTCTGCAAATGCATTTATCGAAGAAGAAACAACAAAAAATATGCCAAACATTCCAGTAGGAATGAATTATGATAGATTATCGAGATTACCTTTAACACAAGAAATGAAAAATTTTAGAAGTGTAAAATTCTTAACTGCAAATTTTATAAGAAATACTATGATTTTAAGCATTCAATATTTTCAAGAAAATTTAATAAATAATTCATTTATTTATCCAAAACCTATTTTATTGTTACACGGAGAAGAAGATAAAGTTATTTTGTCAGAGAATAGTCAAGAATTGTTTAATATTCTTACAGAATCTAATAAAACATTGAAATTGTATCCTAATATGTATCATAATTTATTTAATGATTTAAATAGCGAACAAGTTGTTTATCAAGATGTTATAGCGTGGTTAGAGCAAATTGTATAAAAATTCAAATAGATAAAAAAAGCAAAAAAATAATTTAATATATAAATCTTATTTTTTTATAAAAACTTTATAAAGACCCTTCATAAGGGTCTTTTCTTTTACCAAACACAACAACAAAAAATGGCAAGGCTATAAACTTAAAACCCCAAATAAAGGAGAAAAAACAATCATGACCATAAAAAAAATGCAACAAAAAATACTTTCTCTTGAAAAACAATTAAAATTATTATATAATACAGTAAATGTTAAAAATAAAGGAGTTGATTTAAATACAGAAAAAGATATTGAAAAAACTCAAATTAATATTTTCGACGTTGCCAATTACATTATTAAAAAAAATAAGAGTAAAATTACTAATATGAAATTACAAAAATTGGTTTATTATACATATGCTAAATATTTAGTTGAAAATGATCAACCAATTTTCAATGAGCCCATCGAAGCGTGGCTTCACGGCCCTGTTTTCCCGAATTTATATGACGAATTTAAACGTTATACCAATAAACCGATTTGTAACGGAACTAAAAAAGGAGAAGAAAAGCATTTAACAAACGATCATCGTGTTTTAATCGATAAAATAATAGAATTGTATGGAAATAAAAAAGCTACTACTTTATCTAATTTGAAGCATAAAGAAACTACTTGGCAATCAACTTCGGATAATAATGAAGATTGGTCTAAAAATGTTATTAAAGATTGAAATTATAAAAAATTATTTTATAAAAAATCTCAAAAAAATAAAGTAATCTTATGAGTTCAAAAGCAAAATTTCGTTATTCTTTTGTTAAAAAATATTCACCTTGTAAAAACTTTAAACGCTTGAAAATTCAACAATTTTTTGATGATATTCTTTATCCTTTAGACAAGCCTATAAAACATGATAGTTTTCAAAGCGTCATAAATAGCGATTTACATTTTCATAAAGTTGAAGAACATAAACTTGTTAATGAAGGTTTTGAAAACGTTGTAACACTTGCAGAAGGCGAAACGGTTTATCAATTAAAAACTACAAAACAAAGTCGTTTATTAGGTTTAAAATTAAATAATATTTTTTATATTCTTGGTTTTGATCCTAAACATAAAATATATTAATTTAACAAAAAAACAATTCTAATACATATTCGGTTGATAAACCAGAAAGTTCTAAAAAGAACAATTCTAAAAATAAAGGAGTGGCAATTAATGATTAAATTAAAAAAACAATTTAAAATAATTTATCTTTGTTTAATAACTTTCATAGGATTATTATTTATAAATAATAATAAAGTAATTGCAATGAATAATTTAAATGATGAAAATTCCATAAATAATGAGATTAATAAAATTTATTTAGAACGAAAAAAATAGCTACTCAAATTTCATATTTTCATATTT
>NZ_LHCF01000024.1 GCF_001277135.1 Candidatus Phytoplasma pruni | reverse complement strand
GTATAATGCGAGCGATTCTACATCAGAACCAGTTCATTTTAAATATCGTATTAAAGAGCCTCCACCAGAACAATTTCTGTTAGCTTATTTTGAAGGTGGAACAAGAGAAGGAAAAAACGATACTTATACCTTAGAAGATTTAAAACAAATGGGGAACGGAGCGACTCATTTATATTATTTTTGGAATAAAAACGCCCCTTCAAATCCTCTTCAAGATACTTTTCTTTTTCAACCCCAAAATTACCATTTAGAAATTATTTATGATAAAGGAACGAATTTTGGCGGTCCGAGTTACTTTTTCATTGATAAAATAGTAGTCAAAGAAATTGCGAAAGATAAAATTGTGGCTATTTATCCGATTAATCAAAAAATAGAAGAACCATTTACCATTTTTAATTATGATTTTGAATTAAAATTTCCTTTTTATAATTACACCCAAGAAGGTATGTTATGGAATACTAACCATATCAAATCTTTAAAAAAAATTGATTTATATGAAAAAAGAACTCAACAAAAAAGAACTTTATATTATGATGTAGATTAAAAAAAATTAAAAAGAAAGGAAAAGTTTTTATGAAACTTTTTAATAAAATTTATCTTCTTTTCCTTAGTTCTTTATCAGGTTGTGTCGTTATCCTTGGTATTTATGGTTTTTTTAAAACAACAAAACACTACTCTCCAAGAGAAACAAAAACAAGAAACGGAACAAAAAACGACTCAAGAAGAGGGAGATGCCTTGGCTGAACAATTAAAAAAATTGCGCCAAGAGAACCAGAAAAAGATTGATGAAGCTGACAAGTTAAAACGTCAAGACGATGTTTTGAAACAAAAAATAGATTTAAATATTAAACGTCATAACGAAATTAATAATCTTTTAGTTGCCATCAATCAAAAAAAGACTAACATAGAAGAAGCCTTAAAAAAGCTTCCTGTTACTGAGGTCGCCCAAAAAGAAACGCTGCAAAACGAGCTGACTAGTTTAAAGGCAGAAGAAGCAAAACTGCAGCAAGAAAAAGAAGGCTTAATTAAAGAAAGTGAGGATTTAGTTAACCAACGCAAAAACTTATTACAAATCCAAACGGTTAATAAAAAAGAAATAGAACAACAAAATATCCTCATTGATAAAAAGAGTAAATTAGCTGTCTTTCAAGAAGAAATAAACGATTTAAGAGATGCTATGGCTTATAATGATGCGGAAAAAGAAAAAATTACTCAGTTTTTACAAAAAGCAAACCTTCCGCAAGAAGAAGAAGCCCGATTAAGAAATTATCGTTTATTTTTGGATAGTCAATTACTTTCTTTTGATAAAAGACTGCAAAAACTCCTTCGCGATATTGAAAATATCCAAAAAAATCAACTAGAAAATATGCAGAAAAAACCGAAAACCTTAGATAATGTTTACGGGATGGAGGAAGAAAAAGAAAAATTCGCCAATATTCTTCATTATTTAAAAGGGGAGAAACATGTTCTGGGTTATCAAAACGTAAAACCCATGGGAATTTTATTATATGGCCCGCCTGGAACAGGGAAAAGTCATTTAATCGAAGCTATTTGTGGAGAAACAGGAACTCACTATATTGAATTAGAGCCTTCTCGTTTAGATAAAACTTATGTTGGTGAAGGGAATGAGGAATTGGAAAAAATTTGGGCCGAAGCTGAAGCCCATGATAAATCCATTATCTTTATTGATGAAATTAGTGGTTTAGCGAATCGAGAAGACAAAAATACTAACCAAACGGCTAGTAATATTATTAATAACTTATTAACCAAATTAGACGGGTTTAAAAAAAGTGAGAAAAAAATTATTTTAATGGGAGCGACTAACCATTTAGAGAAAATAGATAGTGCTTTAAGAAGTCGTTTTCAACAAGAAATCGAAATTAATTCTTTTAAAAAAGAAGAAATTCCGGGTTTTTTAAAATATTTAATTTTAGCTAATAATTACCGTATTAGTTATCATACTTTTAATCATCTAACCACTTTAATAGATAAAATCCCCCCTATAGAAGAAATTAAAGAAAATGATTCTGAGCAAGAAAAAAACAGAAAAATAAAAGAAAATGAGAAAAAAACTTTTTCGAATCGTGATTGGGTGAAATTATTAAGTGATGCTTTTATGACTTATGACCGTTTAGCGTTTGTGAATAAGAATCACGAAGTAATGCTACCTTCAGATTTAGATGAGAGTTTAGATAATAAATTAGGGATTAAAAAGACCAAAGCGGAAATAGAAGCGCATCGTAAAGAATGTGAAGACCAATACGGAGAATGGAAAAAAGGTTTAAACATTAAAAGCTTAGACCATACAATCGTTGATCAAACTTATACATTTGCTCGTTTCAATGGCTTAGATAAATGTCAATATCCTGATAAAGTACCTACTGATTTAAAAGCTTTTGTAAAACAAAAACCTTTTAATCAATGGTATAATCGCGATGAACTTCCGCATATCGACAGAGAACGACAAATTAATTCGATGTATCAAGTAGATTTTTCGTCTGATGTTACTCGAAATAATTCGTTATTTACTCAAAAAAATACATTTGCTGATGGTTTCACAATAAATGCAGATAATAATATTGAAATCCAGTATGAAGGACCGAAATATATTTTAGATACTGATAAAGATTGGTATATAACGAAAATTGAGATACCTAAAGACAATCGTTTAGGTACTACCGATAAACAAATCTATTACCTTCACTTTAATCCTGTAAAACAATACATTACTTTATATACAGAACCAATGAATACTAAGTAATAACTATTTAAAAAAGGATCCACCTCAACCCTGTGCGTAAAACTTTAAGTCTTTATACTGAGAAGTTTAACACAGGAGGAGAATATACACCACCTAGTGATTAATTAATTATTTTTTAAATAAAAAGGAGTTCTATTAAATTTACTTTTATTTTATTAACTGAAATTTTTTTATAATAAAAATAGGTTAATAAAATAAAGAAGGGCTTCTTTTTATTCATGAAAAAACAACATCATCATTACGATCTAAATACCAAATTAAAGGTTATTTTTGCGAAAAAAGAAGGTTTATTAAACAACAAACAAATTCAAGCCAAATATAAAATCAAAAATAAAACGCAAATATATCAATGGCTGATTTGGTTTGATAAGCAGCAACTTCATCGCTTACAACAACCCAAAGGTAAACAATATAAATATAGCAAAGGTATTTATGCTAATAAAAACGAAGTAGCCCTACAAGCTTTTAAAACCGCTATTAAAAAAAAATTAGGTGTTAACCCGAAAAAAATAAAAAACTTTATTTTGAAATCATTCATGAATATAAAGAAAAAATACCTTTAAACCAACTTTTAAGATGGTTAGGATTAGCCAAAACAACTTATTATCGTTGGTTAAAACAAAGTTTTAAACCCCAGATATTAACACCTGTAGAAAACGCGATTATTAAAATATGTAAAAGAATTCGCCGTTTTGGAAAATTTATTTTAGGTTATCGTAAAGTTCATCATAAATTGATCAAAATAGGTTTTAAAATAAACCCTAAAACTGTTTTAAAAAAAATGCAACAGTTTTATTTGTTATGTCAAACTATTAAAAACAAATATCAAAAACATATCCTTAAAAAACCGCCTCTGTCTGATTTAAATTTATTACAAAATAATTTTTATGCTTCTCGCCCTTATGAAAAATTATGTACTGATATTACTACTTTAATTTATGGGTCTAACTACGAAAAAAAACTTTATTTATCAGCGATTATGGATTTATATAACCGCGAAATTATCGCTTATACTATAGCTGATAAACAAGATCTGTCTTTAGTTATGAACAGTTTAGAACAATTAAAACCCTTAAAACAATTATGTCTGTTTCATTCTGACCAAGGCAGCCAATACACTGCTAAAAGATTTAAAACTATTTTAAAACAAAAAGGTTATCAACAAAGTTTCTCCGATGTCGGCATTCCTTCCCAAAACGCTTGTATTGAATCTTTTTGGGCTAATTTAAAAGGCGAAAAACTTTATTTAAGTAATTTAGAAAACACGAATACTAAAAAGATGATCCAAATGATTAATGAGTATATTCTTTTTTATAACCAAAAGAGAATGATGAAAAGTTTAAAATATTTTTGGCCGCAATTATTAAGCAAACAATTAAATAATCAAAAAAGCCAACCTTTTTCAAAAAGAAAGGATTTTGGTGTTTTTTTAAAAAGCCAACAAATTTAAATTAAGCAATTTTTTTTATTCCCTTCTTTTTTTTAAAAAGGAAGGTTTTTCCTGCTTTTTAAAAAAACATATCCATCTTGTTGTCAACAAAAACTCGTAAAAATGGTTATTTTTAAATTATTTTTTGATCAAACTGGCTTCAAAAAGCTTTTTTAAATGATCTTTTTTATCAAAGTAATCCTTTATTATTCATTTTTATTTTCCTTAGAGCTTTGATAGCAAAAAAATACCTTAAAAGGGTATGTTGAAGGTCGCTGCCGCAGTTAAATTTTAATATTTTTTATTTTTTAAAATTAGATCTTTATTTTTAAAAAAGTTTAATAAAAATATTTTATTATTTAATGTAATGTAAATGTATTAATGTAAATGTGAATATTCTTAAATAATATTTTTTAATGATAAAAATTATTTTTTAAATATCTTAAAAAAGTTAATAAGATATTTTATTCAATGTAATGTAAATGTAAATGTGAATATTATTAAATAACGTTTTTTAAGGATAAAAATGGTTTCTTAAATATTTTTAAAATATTTTTTAAAAAAGGGTTGACAAATTGATTTTAATTTATTATAATAATGATAACACACTAGGGTTATAATAATATACATTTACATTAATACATTTACATTACATTTAATAAAATA
>NZ_LHCF01000023.1 GCF_001277135.1 Candidatus Phytoplasma pruni | reverse complement strand
TCAAAACAAAACGAAGAGTTTGATCCTGGCTCAGGATGAACGCTGGCGGCGTGCCTAATACATGCAAGTCGAACGGAAACCTTCGGGTTTTAGTGGCGAACGGGTGAGTAACACGTAAGCAACCTGCCCTTAAGACGAGGATAACAATTGGAAACAGTTGCTAAGACTGGATAGGAAAAGTAAAGGCATCTTTACTTTTTTAAAAGATCTTCTTTGAAGGTATGCTTAAGGAGGGGCTTGCGACACATTAGTTAGTTGGTAGGGTAAAGGCCTACCAAGACTATGATGTGTAGCTGGACTGAGAGGTTGAACAGCCACATTGGGACTGAGACACGGCCCAAACTCCTACGGGAGGCAGCAGTAGGGAATTTTCGGCAATGGAGGAAACTCTGACCGAGCAACGCCGCGTGAACGATGAAGTACCTCGGTATGTAAAGTTCTTTTATTAAGGAAGAAAAAAGAGTGGAAAAACTCCCTTGACGGTACTTAATGAATAAGCCCCGGCTAATTATGTGCCAGCAGCCGCGGTAATACATAAGGGGCGAGCGTTATCCGGAATTATTGGGCGTAAAGGGTGCGTAGGCGGTTTAATAAGTCTATAGTTTAATTTCAGTGCTTAACGCTGTTGTGCTATAGAAACTGTTTTACTAGAGTGAGATAGAGGCAAGCGGAATTCCATGTGTAGCGGTAAAATGCGTAAATATATGGAGGAACACCAGAGGCGTAGGCGGCTTGCTGGGTCTTTACTGACGCTGAGGCACGAAAGCGTGGGGAGCAAACAGGATTAGATACCCTGGTAGTCCACGCCGTAAACGATGAGTACTAAGTGTCGGGTAAAACTGGTACTGAAGTTAACACATTAAGTACTCCGCCTGAGTAGTACGTACGCAAGTATGAAACTTAAAGGAATTGACGGGACTCCGCACAAGCGGTGGATCATGTTGTTTAATTCGAAGATACACGAAAAACCTTACCAGGTCTTGACATTTTCTTGCGAAGTTATAGAAATATAATGGAGGTCATCAGGAAAACAGGTGGTGCATGGTTGTCGTCAGCTCGTGTCGTGAGATGTTAGGTTAAGTCCTAAAACGAGCGCAACCCTTGTCGTTAGTTGCCAGCATGTAATGATGGGGACTTTAACGAGACTGCCAATGAAAAATTGGAGGAAGGTGGGGATTACGTCAAATCATCATGCCCCTTATGATCTGGGCTACAAACGTGATACAATGGTTGATACAAAGAGTAGCTGAAACGCGAGTTCTTAGCCAATCTCAAAAAATCAATCTCAGTTCGGATTGAAGTCTGCAACTCGACTTCATGAAGTTGGAATCGCTAGTAATCGCGAATCAGCATGTCGCGGTGAATACGTTCTCGGGGTTTGTACACACCGCCCGTCAAACCACGAAAGTTGGCAATACCCCAAAGCGGTCACCTAACTTCGCAAGAAGAAGGATCCGTCTAAGGTAGGGTCGATAATTGGGGTTAAGTCGTAACAAGGTATCCCTACCGGAAGGTGGGGATGGATCACCTCCTTTCTAAGGAAAAAATAAAATTATCATCTTCAGTTTTGAAAGACTTAGAAAATTCATAAGTTTTTCTTTTTTTAAGGCATTAAGGGCCTATAGCTCAGCTGGTTAGAGCACACGCCTGATAAGCGTGAGGTCGGTGGTTCAAGTCCATTTAGGCCCACCAGTTTATTTTAAAAGTTATAAGCACTGTCTTAAAAAAAAGTTCTTTGAAAAGTAGATAAACATAGTAAAATCAAAAAAATTGAAGGAATTAAGAGCGCACAGTGGATGCCTTGGCACCAAGAGCCGATGAAGGACGCAATTAACGGCGATACGCCACGGGGAGTTGTAAATAAATGAAGATCCGTGGATTTCCGAATGGGGAAACCTACTATAATAACATTATAGTTTTTTGATTTTCGAATCAAAAAGGGATACGCAGTGAACTGAAATATCTAAGTAACTGCAGGAAAAGAAAGTAATAACGATTCTGGCAGTAGTGACGAGCGAATCCGGAGGAGCCTGATACCACCACTAGTTACAAAATTTTAACCAACTTGAAGTTTTTGGGAAA
Source organism: Candidatus Phytoplasma pruni (assembly GCF_001277135.1). Lineage (GTDB taxonomy): Bacteria > Bacillota_I > Bacilli_A > Acholeplasmatales > Acholeplasmataceae > Phytoplasma > Phytoplasma pruni. The sequence continues at coordinate 2,874 of NZ_LHCF01000023.1, read as the reverse complement.
AAACACCAAAGAAGGTGATAGTCCTGTAAGGGTAAGTTAAAATCTAGGGTATCGAAAAGTACGGCGAGACACGAGAAATCTTGTTGGAACATAGGGAGGACCATCTCCTAAGGCTAAATACTACTTGGTGACCGATAGTGAACTAGTACCGTGAGGGAAAGGTGAAAAGAACCCCGGAAGGGGAGTGAAATAGATCCTGAAACTGTGTGCTTACAATTAGTTAGAGCTCGTTAATGAGTGATAGCTTGCCTTTTGCAGAATGAACCGGCGAGTTATGATATATAGCAAGGTTAAGTTTGAAGGAACGAAGCCATAGCGAAAGCGAGTCTTAATAGGGCGTTTAGTTTTATGTCATAGACCCGAAACTGAAGTGAGCTAGCCATGAACAGGTTGAAGTTTGGGGACAACCAAATGGAGGACCGAACCAGGATACGTTGAAAAGTGTTTGGATGATTTGTGGCTAGAGGTGAAATTCCAATCGAACTCAGAGATAGCTGGTTCTCCCCGAAATAGCTTTAGGGCTAGCGTTAATTAAGAAATTTTAATGAAGGTAGAGCACTAAATGATTGAGGGCTCCACCTCGGGGTACCGATATCAATTAAACTCCGAATGTCATTAAAAACAATTAGCAGTCAGACTGTGGGTGATAAGGTCCATGGTCGAAAGGGAAAGAGCCCAGACCGTCAGCTAAGGTCCCTAAATTAATGTTAAGTGGAAAAGGAAGTAGAGACGTTTAAACAATTAGGAAGTTGGCTTAGAAGCAGCCATCTTTTAAAGAGTGCGTAATAGCTCACTAATCTAATGACTCTGCGCCGAAAATTTAACGGGGCTAAAACATTATACCGAAGCTACGGATATAAAAATAATTTATTATTTTTAATATGGTAGGGGAAGCGTTCTGACATCGATGAAGTCATAGCGGAAGCAGTGGTGGAGAGGTCAGAAGTGAGAATGCCGGTGTAAGTAACGAAAAGATAGGTGAGAATCCTATCCGTCAAAAACCCAAGGTTTCCAGGGGCAGGTTCGTCCGCCCTGGGTTAGTCAGGTCCTAAGGCGAGGCAGAAATGCGTAGTCGATGGCAAGCAGGCTAAAATTCCTGCACTAAGAAAACAACTGATGGAGCTACAAAACAGGCTAAGCACGCCCTTTATTGGATTAGGGTAGAAGAACCTAGTTTGAGAAGATAGGCAAATCCGTCTTCTTATTCCAAAAAATAAGGTTTGAAGGTAACGTGACTGAAGTCATATTTTCAAGAAAAACTTCTAGGGCTAATTGTTTTTTTACCTGTACCGTAAACCGACACAGGTGGGAAGGTAGAGCATACTAAGACGCGCGAGAAAACTCTTGTTAAGGAACTCGGCAAAATGACTCCGTAACTTCGGGATAAGGAGAGCTTTTATGATAAAAAGTAAAAGCCGCAGAGAATAGGCCCAAGCGACTGTTTATCAAAAACATAGGTCCCTGCTAAACCGTGAGGTGATGTATAGGGGCTGATGCCTGCCCGGTGCTGGAAGATTAAGAGGAGATGTCAAAGGCAACTTGAAGCATTGAATTGAAGTCCCAGTGAACGGCGGCCGTAACTATAACGGTCCTAAGGTAGCGAAATTCCTTGTCGGGTAAGTTCCGACCCGCACGAAAGGCATAACGATTTGGGCGCTGTCTCAACAAGAGTCTCGGTGAAATCAAATTACCGGTGAAAATGCCGGTTACCCGCGACAGGACGAAAAGACCCCATGGAGCTTTACTGTAGCTTAATATTGAAATTGAAAATTGCATGTAGAGGATAGGTGGGAGACTGTGAAATTAGGACGCTAGTTCTAATGGAGTCACCCTTGGAATACCACCCTTGTTATTTTTAGCTTCTAACCTGCATAAGTGTATTATGAGGGACAGTGTTTGGTGGGCAGTTTGACTGGGGCGGTCGCCTCCTAAAGAGTAACGGAGGCGTTCAAAGGTACCCTCAAAATGGTCGGAAATCATTTTAAGAGCGTAAAGGTAAAAGGGTGCTTAACTGCGAGACCTACAAGTCGAGCAGGAACGAAAGTTGGACTTAGTGATCTTACGGTACCGTATGGAAGGGCCGTGACTCAACGGATAAAAGCTACCCTGGGGATAACAGGCTTATCGCTTCCGAGCGTTCACAGCGACGAAGCGGTTTGGCACCTCGATGTCGGCTCATCGCATCCTGGAGCTGGAGAAGGTTCCAAGGGTTGGGCTGTTCGCCCATTAAAGCGGAACGCGAGCTGGGTTCAGAACGTCGTGAGACAGTTCGGTCTCTATCCGTCGTGGGCGTTGGAAATTTGCAAGGAGCTGTCCCTAGTATGAGAAGACCGGGATGGATATACCGCTGGTGTTTCAGTTGGTTCGCCAGAGCCATAGCTGAGTAGCTATGTATAGAAAGGATAAACACTGAAAGCATCTAAGTGTGAAGCCTCCCTTAAGATGAGATTTCCCTATGAGATCCCTGGAAGACTACCAGGTTGATAGGCTAGAGGTGTAAGAATAGTGATATTTTCAGCTGACTAGTACTAATAGATCCATTGACTTTGATTTTTTTGAAATAACTATGGTTATCTAGTTTTGAAAGATCCTTGGTGATTTAGTCAAGGGGAAACACCTGTTCCCGTTCCGAACACAGCAGTTAAGCCCTTAAACCCCGACAATAGTTTTTCGTATGGAAAGTGAAGATAGGTTTTTGCCAAGGATTACTTGAAAAATTACTTTTAAAAAGAGGATTAGCTCAGTTGGGAGAGCGTCTGCCTTACAAGCAGAATGTCGGGGGTTCAAGTCCCTCATCCTCTACCAATTTTTACAATCACAATTTTAAAGCCAAAATAGCTCAATAGGTAGAGCAACTGACTTGTAATCAGTAGG
>NZ_LHCF01000022.1 GCF_001277135.1 Candidatus Phytoplasma pruni | reverse complement strand
AAAATCGATTTTTTTCTAATCACATTATTAAATTAATTTATACGAAAAAACATCTATTAAAGCATCATAGGCTTATTTATTAGCTATTAAAAAAATTTTTAAAACTAGAAAAAGATCTTTTAAAACAATTACCTTTTCTAACCACGAATTAACAATCCATTTTATTAAGATATAGTCTAACATATGGTAAATACACCACAAAGTTATAAATTTATTTCCGTTTTTATATCAATAATACTATCTTTTCTTACAAATACCCACATTTTTTATTCAAAAATTGACTTTCCGAATCTGATATATATAAAAAAATAGAAAATATCCTTTTTTAATCTATAAAGGGGATAAATATAAATTGTATGAATGTTGCTTTTTTTGATGCGATAATTGTTTTTATCTTTTGAACATTAAAGCAATACTATATATATCAACCCTCCCTTATAGATCAAAAAAGGCTATTAAATTCAAAATAATTCACATTTCCCGCATAAAACTGTTTTAAAATACTAAAAGGAAAAAAAATGAAAAAAATTCATGTATTCGTTATTTCAACAATTTTAATTGTTTTAGTTTGTTTGTCTTCTGTTTATTTTATACAACAACAAAATAAACAAAAAATCAACCAAAATAATAAAAAAACCATCGTGACCACAACTAATATGTTATACGATTTAACACAACATATTTTATACGATGACTTTAACGACAACAACATTCCTAATAAAAAGTCAAAAAATAACCAATTGATCGATAATTTATTAGAATTAAAAAAACCTATGATGGGAGTAGGCGTTGATCCTCATAATTATAAACCTCTCCCTAACCATCGTTGGATTATTTTACAAAGTGATTTAATAGTGATAAATGGACTCCATTTAGAAGCTAACATGGAAAAAGCTTTTCAATTATTAATTTCTGAAGAAAAGCCAGATAAATTATTTAATGTTGGAGAAAAATTGAAAGAAAAGTCAAATAACCCCATAATACAACATGATGGTGTAGATGACCCGCATATATGGTTTAATTACGAATTATGGATAGAAGCCGGAGAATTATTAAAAGAAAAATAAAAACTTAATTGATAAAACTGAAAAAACAGACGGCGAAACAAAAACAAAAGCTAAAAGCATTTTAAATAACAATTTCACAAATTATAAAAATACAGTCATAAAGGAAATAAACAAAGCCATCAAAGAATTGCAAAATATACCCGAAAACAAAAGATATTTAGTCACTTCTCATGATGCTTTTTCTTATTTTGGAAAAGTAGCTAGCTTAGAAATAGAAGCTATCCAAGGCACTTCTACTCAAACAGAAGCTAGTATTGGTGACATTAGAAGAATAGCTCAAAACATTAAAGATAAACAAATAAAAGCTATTTTTACCGAAAGTTCAATTACAAACAACACATTACAAAGTTTAAAAGAAATGGTAGAAAAAGACGGTTATCATATTAAAATGTGTGAAGGTGAAAACGGTTTATTTTCCGACTCTTTAAACGCTAATTTAGATTATTTACAAACATTTTTACATAATATCAAAATAATTACAAAGGAACTGAATAAATGAATAAAAAAAGAGCTATTACTATTAAAGATTTAACGGTGGCTTATCATTTAAAACCGGTTTTATGGGATATTGATTTAGATATCTTCCCAGGTTCTATAATGGCTATTATCGGACCTAATGGAGCAGGGAAATCAACTTTATTAAAAGCTATTTTAAATTTAATTCCTAAAGTATCAGGAGAAATTTTATTTAATAACCAAAAATATCAACAAATTTATAAAAAAATAGCTTATGTTCCACAAAGAAATACTGTGGATTGGAATTTCCCTATTAACATTTTTGAAGTTGTTTTAATGGGTAGATATGGCTCTTTAGGTTGGTTTAAAAGACCGAAAAAAAAAGATAAACAAATCGCTTTAGAAGCTTTAAAAAAAGTAGAAATGCTAAATTTAAAAGATCGCCAAATTTCCGAACTTTCTGGCGGCCAACAACAAAGAGTTTTTTTAGCCAGAGCTTTATCTCAACAAGGAGACTTTTATTTAATGGATGAACCATTTCAAGGGGTCGATTCTAAAACAGAAAAAGCCATTATGTTAGTTTTAAAAGAGTTGAAAAACCAAGGAAAAACAGTATTAGTGGTTCATCATGATTTAAATACGGTTCCACACTATTTTGATTACGTCACTTTGTTAAATGTGAAAAAAATCAATAGTGGACCAGTTAAAGAGGTTTTTACTCCAGAAAACCTTAAAAAAACTTATCAATTTGATTTTTTTAAACAATTTTCCGATAATTCTAAAGAGGAGTCTGATAAATGATGAAAATTTGTCGTTTAATAAATGATATTAGTTATCAATTAATTGGTATCGCTTTTTTAGGTTTAGCTGCGGCTATTTTAGGCGTTTTTGTGGTTTTAAATAAAAAAGCTTTAGTAGGGGATGTTTTGTCCCATGTTTCTCTACCGGGAATCATATTAGCTTATTTTTTACATGGTTTAATTATGGGCGATGATTCTGTCAAACAACCCGGCATATTAGTTTTAATCATAGGAGCTTTTATCATCTCTATAATAGCTTTATCTTTAATAGAAATGATTAAAAAAAATTCGCCCATCCAATATGACGCTATTTTGGCTTTAATTCTATCGGCTTTTTTTGGTTTAGGACAGACGCTTTTATCTATTATACAACAAAAAAACGCCAATCCTTCTATCGCTCAATTAGAAAAATTAACCCTTGGGCAAATAGCTTCTATGTCTAAAAAAGAGTTATATACGGTGTTTATAATTGCTCTTTTAGTTTTAACCATTATTTTTGCGTTTAAAAAAGAATTAAAAATATTTATTTTTGACCCTTCCTTTTCTCAAAGTGTTGGAGTTAATGTTAAAATAATGAAAAAAATCATTAATGTTTTAACCATAATTATTGTTATTATTGGTTTAAGGATTGCTGGAATTGTTTTAATGAGTGCTTTTATCATTGCTCCTGCAATATCTGCCCGACAATGGAGTGATAAATTCAAAATAAATATTTTTTTAGCCTCTCTTTTTTCCTTAATAGCTGGTTTTTTAGGCACTATTTTCAGCGTTATTGATATAGGCTGGCCACATGTTCCTACTGGTCCGATTATTACAATCTTTTTATCTTTATTTGTTTTTATTTCTTTATATTTGGCCCCTAAACATGGTATTTTAAAAAAACATTTACAAAGTAACCAATATCAAAAAAAATTAAAAAATATAAATTTTTGATTCATATCTATAACCAAAAAGATCAACAAATAGAACATGAAAATTATCCCCTAGAAACTTCGTTTTTGGAACAAAAATACCTCACTTATAATCAAAAAAAAATTACTTTAACTGCAAAAGGGCAACAATTAGTAGAAAAGTTAATGAAAGGGGAATTTCATGATTAATAATTTTTCCGAATTTAGCAATAATTTTGATTTTAATAGTTTTTTTATCGCAGTTTTAACAGCTATGGCAGCCTCTATTTTAGGTGTTTTTTTAATTTTAAAAAGAATGTCGATGGTAATTGATGCTATTAGTCACAGCGTTTTATTAGGTATTGTCTTAACTTTTTTAATAGTGCGGGATCTTAATTCTCCTTATTTAATCATAGGAGCTACGTTAATAGGTGTTTTTACATCTTATTTGAGTGATATCCTCTCTCAACATAGCAAAGTTAACGAAGATGCCGCTATTGGAATAACTTTTGCTTTTTTATTCGCTTTAGCGGTCTTTATCATAACTGTTTATATTCGTAATGCTCATTTAGATATTGACGCCGTGTTTACTGGTAGTTTAGAATTCATCAATAGCAGCAAAATTAAAATTATTTTACCTTTTTTTTACTAAATTTATTCTTTTTCCTAGTCTTTTATAAAGAATTAAAATTATCTCTTTTTGATAAAAATTTAGCTATTTCTCTAGGTTTTTATCCTACTTTAATCAATTATATTTTAATCACTTTAGTCTCCTCAACATCCGTAGCCGCCTTTGAAATTTCGGGTTCTATACTAATGATTTCCTTTTTTATCGCACCTGCAGCTACCGCTTTATTAATTACTAAAAATTTATTTAGTAGTGTTTTATTTTCTATGTTTTTCTCTTTTCTAGGGGTTTTTGTAGGTTATAGTGCAGGTATTTGGTTGAATATGACTTTATCAGGCGCTATTTCTTCAGCGATGTTATTAATTTTTTTATTAGTCTTTATTTTTGAAACCAAAAATGGAGCAATAACCAAATTAATCCAAAAGAATAAACAAAAAAAATATTTTGGGATGATTAACTTATTGATTCATATCCGAAACCACGAAAAAAAAGAAAATATTGTTCAAACCCAACAATCCTTAAAATGGTCTTCTTCTTTTTATCAAAAATGTTTAAAAAAATCATTTCAAGAAGGTTATGTTCAATTAGAAGGCGAAGAATTACATTTAACCCATAAAGGAGAAGAACTTTTAATCCAACAACAAGAAAAATTAGGAATATAAATAGTATTTTGTATCTTTTACATATCATCAACTATATTTTTACACCATAAAAAAGTCCTTATTAACAAAATAAATCTTTTTAAAAAAATAGCACTAACCTCTTGACAGTGCTAATTTTTTTTTGATAGAATAAAAGTGAACTTGAAATAAAAGATAAAAAATGTTTTAAGTTTCTTCTGAAAGTTTTTTTTAATTTTTCTTTATATAAAAAATAATAAAAAAGGAGTGTGCAATTCATGTTATTTAATTTAATTAATCCAAATCAAGATTTATTTGAAAATTTTTTTGAGGATATCAACAAATTAAACCCTTTTGTTAAAACAAACAATATTATGAAAACCGATATTCAAGAACAAGATAAACAATATATTATTAGTGTTGAAGTGCCGGGCTTTAAAAAAGAAGACGTCAAAGTCGCTTTAGAAAATGGTTACTTAACTATTGAAGCCAATAATTCTCATGAAAAAGAAGAAAAAGAGCCTAATTTCATTAGAAAAGAAAGATTTAAAGGTGTTTTTAAACGTAGTTTCTATTTAGATAAAAATTTCGATTTAAAAGAAATGGAAGGAACTTTACAAGAAGGAATATTAAAACTAGTGATTCCTAAAAAAACTATTAAACAACCGGAAAAACAATATTTAGAATTAAAATGATAAACAATCGATTAATTTATTTAGATCCTATAATTGATTTTATTGTGGGATATTGTCAAATAATGAATTATATATCATAAAAAAA
>NZ_LHCF01000021.1 GCF_001277135.1 Candidatus Phytoplasma pruni | reverse complement strand
CAAAATACCCTTTTTTAAAAGGGTATTTTGTGTTGTTTTAATTTATGTTTTTTCAATTAATTGTTTAAATAGCTTTAAAATGATATATAATATAGTTATAAATAGAGAAAAAAATTATTACTTAATGTATATTTCCCGCAACCAAAAAATAAATAATTTTAACTTTCTTTCGAACTTATCACCTACTCTATACTTGACTTTTAAGGCGCACAGAACCTCTTTAATATTTTAAAATGGCAATGCCAAAAGTTTTTAAAAAAGTTCACATTTGATGTTTATAGTATATAATTGAAATAATTAATAAATATTTAAACTCAAATGATTATATATGTTAATATCAATTTTTCAAAGTTATACGATTTTAATTCGCCTCTTTTAAGTAATAAAAAATAAAAGGAGAACTAGAAAAATGAGCGAAAAAGAGAACCAAAAGAAAATAAATTATTTAGACTTTTATTCATATATTTAATTTCTATTATTGTGATATTAATTTCATTTTCCTACTTTAACATCAATTATAATATAAATTAGAATTAGATATTTTTAACCATCAATTGTTGGCGATGAATAATGGCAATCATAACGTTAATTTTGCAAGAAATGAACGTCGAACAAAATATAATTGTCCAACAAATTTTTAAAGCTAGGAAGAACAATAATGCCTCAGCAGAAGTTATTAATGACCTTGTAAGACAAAATATACAATTAAGTCAACGTTATTGCAAACCAACAAAATATTGTGCATAACGCTATATCACGTGAAAATAATCGCAATCAATCAAATAGAAGTAATAACCGAAAACCTTAAAATAAATAAAAAAGTCTAATTATAATGTTTTTCAATTCCCAAGAAAAAAACCGTCTCAAAAAGACGGTTTTTTATTTTAACTCTTTGGAGATCATTTTTTCGTTTAATTTTTAATTTACAAATTTTTTTATTAGGTGGTTAATTCATATAAAGCTTCTGTGTAAATCATAGTTAACTTCATTAAAGTTTGAATAGATATATTTTCATCTTTTTGATGAAATAAAGCGTTTTCTTTGGGAAAAATTGGCCCAAAAGCGACTAAATTAGGGACGGTTCTGACAAAACTACCTCCGCCTCTGGTTAAAGGTTGAGAAACTAGATCATTTGTATGTTTTTGATAAGCTTTCATTAAGGTTTGCGATAAAGGACTTTTAGGACTTTGATAAAATAAAGCTTTATGAAAATATACATGCACTTTAATATTATTTGTTTGTGCTTTTTGGTTAATTTGAGTCATAATATCTTCATATTTGATGCCTTTAGGATATCTTAAATCTAAATAAAAAGAGGCTTTATCGCTGTCATAAGTAAAAACTCCACTAAATAAGGTAAGATGTTCTGTTTCAACATCTAAATGCTTAATCCCCATTTTTTGACCATCTGAACTATCTACTACATAATTATTTAAAAAATTAAGAAAATTATTTTCAATATTTAAAGCTTGCAGGATTTTGATTAAAGCATCGTTAGCGTTTATACCTTGGTCTGGAGCGGAACCGTGAAAAGCAGAACCTTTGACTTCGATAGTGATTCGATCGTTTTGTTTGGTAAAAGTAGCGTTTATATCATTTTTTTGGATATATTGTTGAAATAAAGTTTCATAATGAGGTTCATAAACTAAAACCGCTTGAGCTAAATCCGGTACAATATTTACTTTAGAACCACCTTGTATACTGATAATGCGGGGATCTGTGCTTTCAGTTTGTAAAGATAAAACCACAAGGCCTTTTTCCGCATAAACTAAAGGAAAATAACTATCAGGAACAAAACCAGCAACAGGGATTTCCGGATGTTTTTCAAAGTAATGATCCACACAGCGCCATTCGCATTCTTCATCTAATCCTAAAACAAATTTCACTCTTTTCTTTAAAGGAATGTTTAATTCTTTTAAAATTCTTAAAGCAAAATAAGAAGCAATAACGGGACCTTTATTATCTTGAGAACCTCTAGCATAAATTTTACCATCCACTATTTTAGCTTCATAAGGAGGATAAGACCAATGGTTGCCGGCGGGAACAACATCTAGATGTCCTATCATACCAACCCAATCTGTTTGATTACCGTATTCTATATGACCGGCATAACCATCAACATTCAAAGTTTTAAAACCATCTTTTTGTCCTAAATTCAACATAAAATCAAGAGCTTCTTTTAATTTTTGCCCAAAAGGAGCGCCTTTATTTTCTGGTTTAAATGCTTCTAATTCGCTCTCTATTCTTAACAAATCTTGCAGAGTTTTAACAATAATATCTTCTCTTTTTAAAACTTCTTTTCTAAAATCAAACATTATTTATCTCCTTTTTTTAGTTTATTTTTGGATATTTACTATAATTCAGAAAAAAGGACAACATGCGGTAAAACCATTTATCTGTCGAAATTAATATTTTCGAGCATTAATTTTACTTTTAGCGAAATTTAAAAATAACGAAAACAAATAAGTTAAAATGGCTAAAAAGAAAGCGGTTAAAAAAAGATAAGAATACCCTTGTTTTGCTTTTCCCAATAAACCGCCTATAATGCCAGGTTTGTGAGGATTAATGAAATTATAAGGATATTTATAATCTTCCCCTTTTATTTTGCCGATAATTAAATAAATAATTAAATAAGTCAAAGGATGGATAATCCCTAAATAAGCTTTTTTACAAGATATACCGATATTTTTTTTTGAAAAATAAAAGACAGTGTATAAAAGAGGGATAATAGTGTGTTGAAAATCAACAGTTTTAAAACTAAAGTTTTTAATTTCATCTCTATCTAGAATCGAATGATTAATAATCGCAGTAAATAAAATGCTCACTAAAGTTATAAAAGTTAAAACAACAAAGCTCTTTTTTTTTCGCCAAGGAGTAAAGGATAAAAGCATCACTACTAAAACTAAAAAATTACTTTGATAAGTGAACATATTGAATAATTTTTTCCAATCATGCAACAAGTCTGTTCCTTTAATAACTTTTTCATCCACTTGTGCGATAAAAACTCCTAAAGCGATCGATAACAAGCCCAAACAGAATAAAAAATATAATAATTCATAAATTCTACCTTTGGATGTATTTTGGTCTGATAAATTCTTTTTAATAATTTTCTTTTGATTCATGTTGAATAACCCTTCTTTGAAGAAAATTGATAAACATCACCTTTTAAAACGCTGATTTTATCTTATTATAAAAAAATATTTTTATAATACAAAATTAAATTAATTTATTCTGATTTTGAAAGTTTATAAAAAAGTTTTTTTATAAATTCACAAATACATCATAAAATTTTATTTTATCATATTTGTTTACTCAATTATGAATTTTCTTTGAAAAAAACATGTTTCATACTTAAAAAAGAAGGCTTTTTTTAGGTTTAAAAAGTTATCTCTTTATTTTCAAAATTAAAAAACAAAAAAATAATCATTAAAAAATAAAACCTATACCAAACTCAACGAAACACTTTTATATTCTTTTCAAAAACAGATTAGAAAAATACTTAAACGATTTCGTCATAGACCAAATACAATTCATTATCATAATTTAATGTTGGAAGGTTATTCTATCACGCAAAAAGCTATGTTTGAATATGATATTAATAAAAGTACCGAAATAAATTTGGAAACTTTTATTAGTTATCGCGTTCTTCATGATGTTAGTGATTTTTGATGTGATTTTTCTGGCAAAAAATCTCACTCTTCTAATCACCAATATGTTAAATAGGGAACGTTTGAACTGTTCCAAAAGTTTAGACACTTTTTACTTTTTAAAAATTCTTTAAGACTAACCTATTAAGTTAGTCTTTTTTCTTTTCTAGACTAAAAAAATAATTTCTTATCTTTTCTAAGAATATTTTTAGAAAGGAATCAAATGTTAAGACAAGAATTATTTAAAGAATTTTTAAAAAATAATAAGAATTTAGAAATGCTTAATCAATTAATCAATTTACATTTGCCCTTAGTAAATAAATTAGTTAAGCGATTTAAATATTATCCACGTGTCCTTCAAAAAGATGATTTATATCAAGAAGGAGTTTTAGGATTAATCAAAGCTTTAGATAATTATGTAGATTTAGGATATGACTTTATTGCTTACGCAACTCCAACCATCAAATCAGAAATCAAAGAATTAATAAGAAAAAGCCATTCTCCTTCTGTTCCCCAAAAGACTCATAAATCTAATAACACTTCTTTTCAAGAAGAAAAACACACACGGCATTATCAAATTCCTAATCCTCATCAAATATGGTTAAAACAAGTAAATCATGAACTATTTTTAAAAAAACTAAAAACTAAATTAAGTAAAAAAGAATTTAATATCATTAGATTAAGTTTTGACATTCCTTTAGGAAATATTCATGAAACTTATCAACCGAGTTATTCTAATCAAGAAATAGCCTATAAACTTAATTTAACTTTAAGACAAGTAGAAACTCTTAAAAATATAGCAATCAATAAATTGAAAAAATAAATTATATGAAACTAGAAAATATTTTCTATCTTTTAATATTTTTCTTGCATTGTTTGTTTCTATTATCTTTGGTTGAGACTTATTACTTAATGTAAAATTTAAACTCAATATAAAACAAAGAAAAATAACTTTACCAAATAACTACAACATCATCAACATTAAAAATAATTAAAATAAGGAGAATAAAAAAATGTTAAATACAGTTCAATTAATTGGTCGTATCACTCATGATCTTGACAAACAATATCTTAAGGTTAACAACGAACAAATTCCTAAAATAGATTTTCAATTAGTGGTTAACCAAGGAAAGGACAAAGTTCAATATATTCCTTGTGTGGTTTTTAGAACCCAAGCTGAAAATTTTCATAAATACTTACATAAAGGATCTAAAATTTATCTAGAAGGAACATTATCTGTCCAAAAATACACTAACAACGAGGGCCAAAAGAAAACACATACCAAAGTTATCGTCCATAAAGTGATCTTTTTAGACAATAAATCTGCCCCAACTGATAATTTACGATTTTAAAACAACATATTATTATATCCTCATTTCAAATAGGTAAAAAAATAGAACCTCGGGCAGAGTCTTTATTTCTATAATAATGGTATCTTTTTGTACCGTTATTTTTATTTTAAAATAAAAGAACAAATATAAAAGAACATTAATATTAAATATCTTAACTTTTTAAAAGAAAACCATAAAGGAGAATAAAAAATCATATGAGCGACGCCATGACTGAAATATACCGCGGGACTTACTTCAAAGACCGCAATAAATTAAAACCAAACAATAAAACCAAAAAAACAAAAAGGAGAAACCCAAAAATGACTAAAAAAGAATTAATCAAAAACATAGCTGAGGCAAATAAAACCTCAATTACCAAAATCGAAGAATTTTACAATTCATTCGAACATACCCTAATAGAATCCATTACTTCTAACGAAGAAGTAACATTATCATCTAAACTCGGTAAATTCATTTTAAAAACAAGAAAAGCTTATGCTGGTAGAAACCCACAAACAGGAGAAAAAATAAAAATACCTGCAAAAACGGTAGTAACTTTCAAATTATCTAAAACCATTAAAGATAAAGTGAAAGATTTAACATTAGAATAAACCAATATCAAACAAAAGGAGATTTAAATATGAATAAAAAAATTAAGAAAAAAACAAACCTCAATGCTAACGAAACAAAAAAAAATCAAAAAAACGAAACACATAAATTAACGGCTAAACATGCTTTAACAGCTAAGAAATTACAAAAAGAAAAAGAATTAATTGCTTTACAAGAACAAGAAAAATTACTCACAGAAGAAGAAGAGATAGAAAATACCCTTTTACCAGATATAGCTCATAAATTAAAAAATCCTGATTTAAAAGAAGAAGATAAAAAGAAAATCATAGAGGAAAAAACACGTTTAACGACTCAATTAGACGACACTCAAAAACAAATTAATAAAATACTTCAAAAAATAAAAATCATTCAAGAAATCAATCATTTAGAAAAAGAAATTGCTGAAGCACAAGAAGCCGAAGAAGAAAATTATTTCACTCATCTTTTAAATACGCGTAAAGAACAATTACAAACGCAATTAGAAACTTTAAACTAATTTTTTATGCCAACAAATATTACTCCCCTCTTTAAAAGAGGTTGGAGTTGTTTGTTATTTGCTGGGGGGGCTTTTTAATCGCTGCTTTATTATTTCAATGGGGAAGTTCTTTGCCGAAAACCCATCTTCATTTGCCTTTCAAAGAACCAATTAAAGAAGAAACAGTTTTATTAAAAGAAACACAACCTTCTTCTTTTAAACCTTTATCTCCTGAAATTGATAATTTTTATTATCATTCTCTTTTACCTTTAAAAGAACAAACTTATCAAAATACAGAATGTTATAACGTTTATTTAGGTGAAAATACAGGAATAAAAGAAGTCATGGGATGGTTAAAATATCATTTTCCTGTCAAAACTTTTGAAAAAGATTTTAGTTATGCGTT
>NZ_LHCF01000020.1 GCF_001277135.1 Candidatus Phytoplasma pruni | reverse complement strand
AATAATAATATATATATATATNTNTGTTTTATTGTGTATTTAAAAAAATATTAATTTTTTGAAAAATTATTCTAATCCGTAAGCTATTTTAGATTGAGTAACTACTTTTTGACAGATGTCTTTTGTAACTTTTGCTAAAGCTTTGTTAAGAGATGTTACTGCTGCATCGTCTTGACCAGTAGCCTGATCAGCTTCATCTAATGCACCTTTAACTGTTTTAGCTGCGTTTTGAGCTTCTTCGTAAGCTGTTTTTTTAGCTGCATCTTCAGGTTTTTTGTTTTTTTCTTCGTTAGTTAAATAGTCCATATCTTTGTAATATGTTTTTAATGTTTTAACAACTTTTTTCAATGCCGCTGCTTTTTTATCAGCGCTATTTTCGTTGTTCGCTTTTGTTATTGCATCTGTGCAAACAGCGTCCCATTTAGAGACTAAATTGCTGTCTAAGTTTTTAACCGCTTTAGAAGGTGAATTTTTCATAAAGAACCAAACACCAACTGCTGTTAAAATTACTACAACTGCACTAACAACGCCAAGAACTATTTTACCATTTTTAGTTTTTAAATAACTTTGTTTATTGTGCTTATCCATTGCTACCATAATATTTTATTATCTCCTTTTTTTTCATTATTAAATCTTCAATAAAGATCCAATACCGATTTTAATTATAACATATTTTTTTTATATAAAGTTATAATAATGCATTATTTTTTAATCTGTTTAAAAATTTTATGTAGTATTTGATCAGCTTTATCGTCATTTTCGATTTTTACATGATTTGTTTGGCTTAAAATTCTTTCAATATAATTTAGAGAATCTTTTTTATTTAAACCAGCTTGAACGATTATTTGGGTAATATTGTCGTGGGTATAATTTTGTTCTAAATACCAACTTTTCACGATTTCTAATTCGTTTCCAGTTAAAAGTCTGCCTTTTAAAGTTTCTAAATTTTCAATAGTTTCAGAAATATTGTTTTTTTGTTTTTTTTCAGTACTTTTAGTTTTTTTCTCTTTATATAATTGTTGTATTTTAACAAAAGTATTATCTAAATTAAAGATTTCTATAATCTTATTATCTTTTTTATCTTGTAGGATGGAAAAAAAATTTTTTTGTCTTAATCTTTCTAAAATAGATTCTAGTTCGTTTTTAGAAAGGTTCGCTTTTGTAGCTAAAAAAGAGGACGAAAAGATTTTTTTTTCATAAGAATCAAATAAACAAAGTAAAACACTTAATTCTTGTATTTCTAAATGGAGTTTTTTAAATTCACGGATTAAAATTTTTTCTATATTTAAAAAACCTTCTTCGTATAAAATTTTAATCATTTTTTAAAATACCTCCTTTAGAAATCTTGGCCAAAGCCTTTTTAGCAGCTTGTTGTTCGGCCGCTTTTTTGGTTTTACCATTACCTTTTCCTAACCATTCTTTGCCTAAATATACTTCTGATACAAATTCCTTTTCGTGAGCTAAACCTTTTTCAGAAATGATTTTATAAGTAATATTTTGTTTTTTTGTTTGGACTAATTCTTGTAGTTGAGTCTTAAAATCAATAATATTAATGATTTTATTTAAACAAGGCAAAACAACCTGATAAAAGGTTTTTTGTGCTTGTTTCAAGCCTAAATCTAAATAAATAGCCCCAAATAAAGCCTCAAAAGCGTCCGTTACAATAGAATAATTATGAACGGATCTTTTTTTTTCTCCTTTACCTAAATAAATATATTTTTTTAATTGAATTTCTTCAGCGTAAATCAATAAAGAATCTACACAAACTGCTTGAGCTCTTTTTTTGGTCATAACTCCTTCATCGTCTTTATTGTTTTTATATAAATAACTAGCCATGAAGAAATTAATGACCGAATCGCCTAAAAACTCTAATCTTTCGTTATTATTGTGTTTGGCGTTATTCTCATTAGCGTACGAACTATGAGTTAAAGCGTTAATGAATAAAGAAATATTTTTTGGTTTGATATTTAATCTTTTAAATAACTGTTTAATAGACATAACGTTTCCTTATGTGATTTCAATTTTTTATTTTTTGAGAAAGTTTTGTTAAAAAATCTTTTTCTATTAATTTTTTCGCTTTTAAAATAGCGTTATAAAAAGAATAATAATCGGAGTTGCCTTGAGCTTTAACAACGATTTTGTTTAAACCTAAAATCATTGCTCCTCCAATTTCTTTGCTATCTAATTTGTTTTTAATGTTTTGAAGCTTTTTTTGAAAAAGTAATTTACTAATGATTTTTTTGAACCAATTTTCTGTTAAAACGTTTTTTATGTTTTTCATTAAGATGTCAAAAGCACCTTTATATGTTTTAATAATCATATTGGAGGTGAAACCGTCACTTAATAAAATATCCGCCTCAGAGTATAAAATATTTTGCGGTTCTTCGTTCCCCTTAAATAAAACATGAGGAGTTTTTTCTAATAAATCAAAAGTCTCCATTTCTAAAACTCTCCCTTTATGCGGTTCTGAACCAATATTTAACATTTTAACAATGGGAGCGTCAATATGGAATAATTCTTGAGCCACAATAGAAGCAGCGATAGAGAATAATAACAGATTTTCAGCTTTAATTTCGATATTAGCTCCAGCGTCTAATAAAATTCTTGTTCTACCATCTAAAGAAGGGTAAATGATAGCTAAAGCGATTCTTTTCATAGGTTGAATAGTGCCGATAATTAAATAACTGGCTAAAATTAAAGCTTGCGTAGGCCCAGCAGAAACAACGCCGTCTACTTCATTATTTTTAGCCGATTGCAGAGCTAAAAACATAGAATGTTGTGAATTATCTCTAATTTCTTCTCTAATGTTTTTAACGCCCATATCTAAATAATGAGGCGTGTGGATAATGCTTAATCTTTCTTGTAAAGTTTCAGGCAATTCAGAAGAAATATGGTTTTGTAAAAATTTTTGAATTTGCGGTTCATCGCCATATAAATAAAGATACAAATCTCTTTCTTCGGATAACGCTTTTAAACTGCCTTTTATAATAGAATCAGGAGCGAAATCGCCTCCCATAGCGTCGACTGCTATTTTAATCATAATAACCTCTTTTTATTTTCTAAATTTTCAAAATCTTTTTGTACTTGAGAAATAATTTTAAAATCTGTTGCCACATTTAAAAAATGATATTTTAAATAACCACTTTGTTTTTTACCTACAAAATCGCCAGGACCTCTATTTTTTAAATCAAATTCGCTTAATTTAAAACCATTACTTTCTTGTTCTAAAATATTTAAACGTTGGTTATCTGTTGGATTTTCAGGGACTAAAAAACAATAATTTTGTTTTTCATTTCGCCCTACTCTTCCTCTTAATTGGTGTAATTGACTTAAACCAAAACGATCGGCTCCTAAAATAACAATGGTTGTTGCGTTAGGAATATCAATTCCTACTTCAATAATAGTAGTAGCTAATAAAATTCCTTGAGTATTTTTCACAAAACCCGCCATAATGTCTTCTTGTTCTTGGTTATTTTTTTTACCATGTAAAACATAAAGATGTTGAATTTTCTCTTCTTCTAAAAAAAGATTTTATGGTTTCAATATTGAATTTTTTAGCATTTTGTTTGATAGCCGGAACTACTATATAAGTTTGTTCGTTTTTAGCTTGATTTTCTTTTAATAAAGGAACGATGTCTTCGAAAGGAAATCTTTCGGTAATAATACTTTTTTTAGCATAAGGAGGTTCTGTTAATAAAGAAGTTTTTAATAAACCAAAATACATGACCGCTAAAGTTTTAGGAATTGGGGTCGCTGTTAAATATAAAACATCTGCTTGAAGGTTTTGAAAGGAAGTTTTATCTTTCACATCGGTCCCGAACTTATGAGTCTCATCAATGATAATCAACCCTAAATCATGAAATTCTGTATTCGCCAGCAAATGAGTGCCAATAACCATTTGATATTCATTATTATAAATAGCTTTTTGTAAAGTTTTTTTCTTTTTACTTTTAGAAGTGATAAAAATAGTCTTAATTTCGGGAAATAATTTAGTAAAATTTAAATAATGTTGTTTAGCTAAAATTTCTGTTGGAGCCATCATTAAAACTTGTTTTTTGGCACTAATGACTGCAATAGCTGCTAAAAAAACAGTAATAGTTTTGCCCGAACCAACATCGCCTTGAATTAATCTTTTAGTGGGATAATTTTGTTTTAAATCACTGTAAATATCTTTGACTATTTTTTTTTGGTTATCAGTTAAAGAAAAAGGGATTTTTTGCATTATTGTTTTAATATAATAATTACCATAATTTAAAGGTTTTTTAAAAGGAAGTTTCTTTTTTTCTTCAAATAATTTTTGTGCTATATTTAAGGCTTCTTCATGTTTAAAACGTTTTAAAGTTTTATGAAGTAATTGTTGGCTTTTGGGCAAATGAAGATTCATTAAAGCTTCTTTTCTATCAATTAAATTGTATTTTTTTAAAAAAAAGAGGACTTAAATTTTCTTTTATTTTTAATTGCGGTTTGTTAAAAATATTTTTTAAAAAAGTGGTGATAGAACGATCAGTAATATTTTTAATACCATACACAGGCTTTATTTTATTTTTGTTTTTTAAATCAAAAGAAATTAACGAAGCAGTAATGCTTTTATTATATAAATTATATTTACCTTTAATAAAAACATTTTTATTTATCTTTAAAAAATTGGCTAAATAAAATTTATTAAAAAGAACAACATCCAAAAATACATCATCATGGATTAAGATTTGAAAATTAAGTCTTTTTTTATCAGAATCGTCTTTAGATGAAATAGGTTCGCTAACAATTTTTCCTATAACATTAATTATTTCTTTATCCATCGCTTGGTTAATATTAGATAAAAGGAAATTTTGATATTTTTTAGGTTTATAAAAAATCAATTCTTTTAAAGTGTTGATATCGTTTTGAACTAATTTAGGGTATAAATTAGATTTTACAAACATTTGGTTTAAGTTAGAATTCATTTTGGAAAAACCTCAAATACACCTTTAAATCTTATTTTTTTGTTGGATAAAAACTACCAATATGGCGATATCTTTCTAACTAATCAACATTAGGCAATTAAAACTATTTTAATAATGTTAACAAATTATTCCCACATTATTAAATATTTTTTTATATTGAATAATATTTTAAAAATAATATGGATATTATGCTTAAAATATTATTCATCTTCTTAATTATAACATATTTCAAATAATTGCGGTCTAATGGTTTTTTGTTTTTTAAAAAAATATTTTGTTTATCGAAAGGAATAGAAAATAGAAAGGTTAAATAGAGAAGATTTGTTTGAAAAAACAATCATTATTTTTGTTTACTGTTATAAACAAGGAGATTATTGTAAACGAATTAATTTGTTTATATTATTAAATATCAATTATAATATAATAATATTATTAAGATAAGTAATGAAAATGAAAAAAATAAGAAAATTATTTTCATATCAACTGATGGAAAGAAATAAATACATTATAGAATGATAAATAAAAAACCATACTTTTTAAATTGGAAAAAATATAAATATTTTTTTATGAGTTTTTTTATTAAAAATACTATATAGGAAATATATTGAGGAAAAAATGATTAAAAAATCTGTTTTTATTAAAAGTATTCAAGGCCCTATTGACTGTCCCGTTCCTCGTTTATCAGAAGTTTTTTTTAATGGGTCGCAGTAATGTTGGCAAAAGTTCTTTTATCAACGCTTTAACGAATAAAAAAAAATTAGCTTTATTTTCTAAAACACCTGGTAAAACAACCACTGTTAATTATTTTTTATTAAATGATTCTTTTTATTTAGTTGATTCTCCAGGTTATGGTTATTCTAAAAGAAATAAAACTTTTAAACAAAGCGTTTTCCCTATGATTAATAATTTTTTACAAAACAACTATTTTGTTAAAATTATTTTTCAAATTATTGATTTTAAAGTGGGCCCTACAAAGATGGATTTAGATATTTATCATAATTTAAGAGAATATAATTTACCGGTCTTTTTAATTTTAAATAAAAAAGATAAAGTGTTGAAAAATCAAGTTATTAATCAAATGCAAAGAATCAAAAAAGAATTTGGCGCGTTTGAAGAAAATATTCCTATGTTTTTACTTTCTTGCAAAAATAAAGATGGTTTAAATGAAATAGTTAATTTGATTTATGATAAAATAAATACATAATTCATTATTTTTTATTTTTTTGTTAAATCTGATACTTTTTGGTATAAGATAATAATTATTACGAACTCAAGATAAAATATTTTTTAGCGCTTTAAAGCTAAAAAATTAGGATTAAGAAAAATATGGAACAAAAATATAATTTTAAATTAGTAGAAAATAAAAGATACGCTAAATGGTTAGAAAAAGGCTATTTTAAAACACAAAATAACCCTGATAAAACACCTTTCACTATTGTTATTCCGCCTCCGAATATTACGGGCAAACTGCATTTAGGTCACGCTTGGAATAATACTTTACAAGATATTATTATCAGAAGAAAAAAAATGTTGGGTTTTGACGTCCTTTTTTTGCCGGGAATGGATCATGCCGGTATAGCGACTCAAAGTAAAATCAAACAAAAATTAAAAGAAG
>NZ_LHCF01000019.1 GCF_001277135.1 Candidatus Phytoplasma pruni | reverse complement strand
TTTTTTTTTTAACAAATTCATTAAAAAAGAAAATTTAATGATTTAAATATTTAAAAAAATTATAATAAAATGTCATCTTCAGTTTTCAAAGAATTAAAAAATTATTTTTATTTATTAATGAATGCGATTGAAAAAAATCAATTCACAAAACTAACAAATTAATTATAACATGTAAAATCAATTATTTCAATCTTTTTTTACATTTTATTTAAAAAAATTTAATTAATTTATTAAATGTTAAAAATTGATTTCATTTCATCTAAAAGCTTTACTTTTTAACATTTTTTTATCGCAAAAATTAATGCATTTTTTGAAACATTTGCAACATTATTTATTTTATCAAAATTATCAGCTTTTTAACAATTTTTTTATTAAAAAATAACATCTTTTTTTCTAAAGAAAGAAAAGTGCCTGAAAAGCGCATAATCACCCTTTTTAACTTGTTTTTTAAAAGAAGAAAATCATCATTTCTTTCTTAGACAAGGGTGTTCATTAAATTAGCAAAAGGATAACCTTGGATAAAATTGCTAATTAACTTTTTAAACAAAGGAAAATTATGTGTAATTTGTTGTTGTGTTTGGGTATTTAAACGGTTTAAAACATATTGTTCTAAGGGAATACGAGAATCAAGGCCAACTCCTATTCTTAATCTTTTAAAGTCCTTAGAATGTAGCATATCTATGATATTTCTTAAACCATTATGACCGCCATGACCGCCTTTATATTTGAGCTTAAAAGCGCCTGGCTCTAAATTAATATCATCAACGAGCACTAAAACATCATCTTTAGGGATATTATATTTCAACATCAGTTGTTTGATGGCTTTACCCGAAATATTCATATAAGTTTGAGGTTGAACTAACAAAATGGTTTCTTGTTCTAATTGAAGATGAGAAACGATACTTGATAACTCTTTTTTAGTAGTTAAAATGTTTTTTTTCCATTCTTTTTCTAAATAATTAATTAACATAAAACCTATATTATGCGGGGTTAATTCAAACATTTTTCCTGGATTTCCTAAACCTACAATTAGCTTCATTCGCTCTTCCTTTTTTCTTATTTTGTTCATTGTTTTCAAATTAAATAATAACATTTAAAACCTTTAAAATGTAAAAAAAATAACAAAAAAACAGATAAAAGTTTTTTTGTTATTTCATGGTTAAAAAGCTTAATTATTTAGTATCAACTGATTTTTTTGTTATTGATGATTTTTTTTCTTAAAGTATCAAAACCTAACATAACCACTATTGGTAAAAGTAAGTATAAATAATCTACACATCTTATCGGTTTAGTTTTGAAAAAGGAATTCAAAAACCCTATATTTTGAGAAATTAACACAAATAAGAATAACTCGGAGATAATTCCCACGAATAAAAGTTTATTTTTCTTTTTGTAACTTTCCCAAAAATATAATTTATCCGAACGACAAGCAAAAACATTACCTACTTGAGCAAAAATAACTGCTCCGAAAGCCATTGTGGACGCATAAATGAAACCTGCTTGTTCAGAAATATCTGTAAAAGCTATTCCGTGATTGCCGAAAAATTGGCAACCGCCAAAAGCTAAGAAAAAGACTAATGCTAATACACCTTCTACAATTCCTAAAAAGCCATAACTTCTTTTTAATAATTTTTTGTCTAATAAATGGTCATTTTCTGTACGAGGTTTGTGTTCTAATAAATCTTTTTCGGGTTCTTCAGCTCCTAAAGCGATAGCAGGAACTAAGTCCGTTAATAAATCAATAGCTAAAATCTGCATAACAGTTAAATACAGAGGCACTTTAAATAAAGTCATCACGATAATAGGGAAAACTTGAGGAATGTTTGAGGATAAAACATAAGTCATGAATTTTTTAATATTAGAATAGATTCCTCTAGATTCTAAAACTGCTTTAGGAATGGTGGAGAAATCATCATCTAATAAAATCATATCCGCTGCATTACGAGCGACATCTTTACCAGATTTACCCATTGCAATACCAATATGAGCGGCTTTCATAGCTAAAATATCGTTTACTCCATCGCCTATAGCGCCCACTATTTCATCATTGGCGCGATAAGCTTCAACAATTCTTAATTTGTGTTTAGGAGTTGTGCGGGAAAATAAAACAGGAACTCTTGTTTTTAAAGAATCTTGTAATTCTTCTTGCGACATTTTTTCTAATTGATTACCATCAATATTGATATATTCCTCTTCGATAATACCTACTTGTTTAGCGATAGAAATAGCTGTAGGACCGTAATCTCCGGTAATAACAGTGATTTTTAAACCAGCTTTTAATAAATCTTTTACTGCGTCTTTAACTTCAATTTTTGGAGGATCGTAATTAACAGCGAATCCTAAGAAGACCATATTAGTTTCTTCTAAAGAACCGTCTTCAATTTTTTTATAAGCAATAGCTAAAATACGATAACCTTGATTAGATAATTCTTCGTTTCTTTCGTAAAAGAATTCTTTTTCTGCTTCAGAAAAAGAGCTTACTTGGTTATTTTTATATTGAGCATTACACTCTTTCAATAAAACGCTTGGAGCGCCTTTAACAAATAAATATTTGCTACCAATATCATATTTTGCTTGTGCCACATTCGTTACTAAAACACTCATTTTTTTAGTTTCTGAAGAGAAAGGACTAATTTTTTCAACTGTAAAATTTTGACGTACTTCATCGATAGAAAGCCCGTATTTACTAGCGGCAACTAATAAAGAACCTTCGGTAGGGTTACCTACTACTTGATAATCGCCTTTATTTTTCTCATCATCAATTAAGTTCGCTTCTGAAGCCATAATAGAAGCAATAAAGATTTTTTTCAAGACTTTATCGTCTATTTCTTGATTTAAATTTTTGAATTGTCCTTCTTGTTTTAAACCATTACCAGTAATATCGACATAACCGCCTGGAAATACAATTTTTTTACAAGTTAATTGGTTTTTCGTTAAAGTTCCTGTTTTATCGGTACAAATAACTGTAGCGGAGCTTAATGTTTCCACTGAGTATAATTGTTTAATTAAAGCGTTTTGTTTCGACATTCTTTGGGTTCCGATAGCTAAACTTAAGTTGATAGTCGGCAACAATCCTTCAGGAATGTTCGCCACTAACATACTTAAAGCCACTACGACGGCACCACTTAAAGCCTTGTCCCAAGAATTATCAGCTTTAAAACGCCATAAACATACAAAAAAGACTACTAAAGCTAATAAAGAAGCGATAAAACTAATTGTTTTAACTACTCTGTGAATTTCTTTTTCTAAAGTAGATAATCCTTTATCAATGTTTTTGGATAAAACAGAAACTTGCCCTATTTGAGTGTTTTCTCCAATAGAATAAACAACCGCTTTAGCGCTACCTTCAGAAACTGTTGTACCTGCATAAACTAAATTAGGCATTTCAGCGGCAACACATTCATCTTGCATGTTAGGATTAGCTGTTCTATTTAAAGGGATTGTTTCGCCTGATAACATGGAGTTATCAACGAAAAAATTATTAGCTTGCACTATCCTTAAATCAGCAGGAATAGTAGCCCCTACTTCTAAAAAAATTAAATCTCCGATAGTTAAATCAATAACATCTATCACTTCTATTTGATTATTGCGATAAACTTGGATTTTTTTAGGCATCATATCGCTTAAAGAAGACAAAATTTTTTCTGCTTTGCTTTCTTGGAAAAAAGCGAAAATACCGTTAACAATGACAACTAAGAAAATAGATAATCCGATTTGCCATTCGCGAATAAAAAAAGCTAAAGCGCCTGATATCCATAATAAAATAGCGAACATGGAGGTAAATTGTTTAATAAGTTGTTTAAAAACATTAAAAGTTTTAGCGGATTTAATATCATTTGACCCGTATAAAAGTTTTCTTTTCTGTACTTCGTTATCATCTAATCCTGTTGGCGAGGTTTGAAAGTGTTTAAATACTTCTTCTTGTGATAATTTACTGATTTGCAAAATATCGTTATTGTTCATAAATTCCCTTAATCTTTTTTTAATTCGTTTAAAAAAAACAATTTTAATATATTCAAAATATATTTATATCATCTATTTTAACAAAATAAATATCTTTTTTTTAAAAAAAATAGTTTCTTCAAAGACATTATCGTCAATACCTTTGATCTAGCCATAAAACCGTATCTTCAAACGCTTTGGTTGCTTCTATATCGTGAAATAAATTATGATAAGACACTTGATATAGAATTAATTTTTTATCTTTAGAAGGTACTTTTTCAAATAAAAAAGAACCATTTTTAAAAGAAATAATTTTATCTTGGACACTGTATAAAAACAAAACAGAACCAACATAAAAAGATAATCTTTTTTGTAAATATTGAGGACTTAAAACTAATAAATTTCTCATTAAACGCGGAGTAACATATTCTAAATGATAAGGGAAATAACCCTTATATAAAGGTGCATGAGCGATTTTATTAGATAAAAAATTAAGTTTCCTTGGTTTAAAATTAAACCAATAAAAAGGGCATTTTAAATGTTTATTATTCAGTACATGAGCGGGAGCAGAACTAATAATAGAACCGTTAACCTCACCATATTTTACCATATAAGCGTTAGTAATAATTCCGCCCATACTATGACCGATTAAAAAAATTTTTAAAGAAGATTTTTTTTTAATTTCCTTCACAATAGAAGCCAGATCATCGACCAAAACATGAAAATTATTCACATCACCTCTCGAACCGCCACTTTTTCCGTGTCCTCTAACATCGTATAAAATAACGGCATAACCAGTTTGACATAAAAAGTCAGCTAAAGGGAGATAATCTTGCGAACTTTCGCCTAATCCGTGAGTAATAATAATATTAGCTTTCGGATTAGGAACGTTTTTAAAATTAATATAAAAAAAATTTTTATTAATAAACATATCAACCTTTTTCAAGAAAAAGAAAAATTAATGATTAACCTTCTTGATCTTTATTTTTAATTAATTTTTCATATTGACTTAAATATTTTTTATATTTTTCTTGTTCTTCTTGGATTTTAACTTTACTAGCTTTTTCTAAAAAGGAGGGATTATTTAAAATCTTTTCACTTCTTTTAATTTCGCTTAAAAGTTTTTTTAACAATTGTGGCGATTGATTATCAGATTGATTTTTTTTCAAAGCTTGCAAGTCTTTTTTAAACATGAAAACATATGTATCTTTGTCAAAAAACAACCATTCGTATTGTTCTTGTTTTAGTTTATGGATTGTTTTAATCTCAAAAGCCATTAAAAAACTCTTTAAAACAGGTTTAATAGTGTTTATTTCGGATAGTTTTTCTATAGGAGCTTCTATATATAAAGATAATAAAGTAGTTTTGGTTATTTTATAATTTTGTCTAAATTGACGCATTTTCACAATTAAATTTTTAAAAGTTAAGAAATCATCAGAGGAAGAATTAACTGCGTTAATTTGCGGTAATTGTTCGTTAATGATAGGTTGCGCAAAAGCAAATTCTTCATAAATAGCATCAGTCACAAAAGGAATGAAAGGATGGAGCAATTGTAAAGTGATTTTTAAAATATAAAGAGCGAACTTTTGGGAATTTAAAGATACCTCTCGATCGTACTCTTTTAAAACAATTTTTAAAAATTCTAAATGCCAATTGGCTAAATCTTCCCAAACAAAATTATACAACAGACTTCCTACAATGTTAAATTCGTATTTATCGTATAAATGGTTTGTTGCTTCCATTAAACGCGATAATTGCGATAATAAAAATTTTTCCGGCAGTAATAACGTTTCAGCCTGAAAATTGGTTTGATCTGTATTAATGTTTAATTTAATAAAACGACTAATGTTCCAAATTTTATTAATAAAGTTCCAACTGGACGCTATTTTAGTTTCGTTATATAATAAATCCGCGCCTGGGGAAGAATTAGTGGTTAAAAACCATCTTAAAGCGTCTGTACCGTATTTATCAATGATATCTATCGGATCTACGCCGTTTCCTTTAGATTTAGACATTTTGTGTCCTTGAGAATCTCTTATTAAACCATGCAACAAAACATCTTTAAAAGGTATTTTTTCAATTAAATTCATACTTTGTAAAGCCATTTTAGAAACCCAAAAAGTTAAAATATCATAACCAGTTACTAAAGTGTCAACAGGAAAACGTCTTTGGAATAACTCTACGTTATTATTAGGCCATCCTAACGTACATAAAGGCCATAAAGCGGAAGAAAACCAAGTATCTAAAACATCTGGATCTCTTTGAAAACCATCGCCTGGATCTTGCGATTGGACATTAATTTCATCGCCTTTATACCACACAGGTAAAGGATGTCCCCACCATAATTGACGAGAAATACACCAATCTTCTAAATTTTCTAACCAATTGTTAAAAGTTTTTAAAAAACGTTTAGGAAAGAAGTTAATTTGGTGTTCTTGTAAAACAGATTGCGAAATAGCTTTAGTTTTTAAAAACCATTGTAATGATAACCTTGGTTCAATAACAACGCCAGAAATGCTTGAAAAGCCGACTGAATGGGTATAATCCTCTATTTTAGCCACTAATTTTTTCGCAGTTAATTTTTGGATTAATTGTTCACGACAATCAAAACGATCCATTTTATCGTATTCTTGCGCTAATTCGTTCATAGTTCCGTTAGGATTCATACAAGAAACTATTTGCAAATCATGTCTTTGAGCGATTTGGAAATCGTTTAAATCGTGAGCCGGAGTTACTTTTAAAACGCCTGTTCCAAAACCCTTTTCCACATAATTATCAGCGATAATAGGTATTTTTGCGTTCGTTCCAGGAACTACCACTTTTTGACCGATTAAATGTTGATATCTTTCGTCATCAGGATGAACGGTTAAAGCTTGATCTGCAAAAATAGTTTCCGGCCTTGTAGTCGCCACTTCTACATAATTAGCATTATCATCGACTAAATAATATCTTAAATAGTATAATTTACCCTCTACTTCTTGATAATTAACTTCAAGTTCAGAAATCGTAGATTGAGTAAAAGGGTCCCAATTGATAATTTTATAATCACGATAAATTAATTTTTTATCGTAAAGTTGAATAAAAACTTTTTCTACTACTTGGCTAAAATCTTTATCTAAAGTAAATTTTTCATAATCATAATCAAGATGAAGGCTTAGGCGCTCCCATTGAGTATGAATATTTTTAGTATATTCATCTTTCCATAAGGCGGCATATTTTAAAAAGAGTTCTTTGGTTAGATTTTGTTCAGCAAAACCTT
>NZ_LHCF01000018.1 GCF_001277135.1 Candidatus Phytoplasma pruni | reverse complement strand
AATACTTAATATATAAAAAAGAATTATAAAAACAAAAAATAATATTATTTATATTGGTTTAAATATCTGAAAAAAATTTTCAGAAGTTATAAATATTGTTACAAAATTTATTTTGATTTTATTTATATAAAATAATGCCTAAAAATGGTAATTAATATAATTATAATTACTTCCTATAATGTATATTATGTAAACCAATAAAAAGATTAAAGCAAAATCCTTATATCTTGAAATTAAATATTATTTTTCCAAAAAGAAAAGGAAAAATATTTTTTATTTTTTAGAAAAGATTGTTTTTTTACTTTTTACCTATTTAAAAATAAAGTTGATGATTAATATCATTTTTCTTTTTTAAAGGGTTAAAAACATTACTTTAAGGCTATAAAAACGTATTATTGTTTTTTATTCTAATTATTTTCTCTAAAATCCATTAAAAAGGTCTTTGTCGGTTTGTTTAAATAATATTTTAATTATAGTAAATAAATATTATTATAATTAAAGTTAAATAAAGTTAAATGTTGTTGGAATGCCAAAACCATCCCCTACTGATTTAGAACAAATTAAACTCTTTTTACAAACTTTAAAACAAGATTTAATCAAACCGACTATTATATACCCACTCTAAAAAGAAAAATACTTACCAAGAAGCCAATTACCGTCCTAAAAATCAAACCCTTTTCGTCGATCCTCAAATCTTAGAAGAAATTAAGCAAACAAAAATAACCTTAATTAATGATAATTTTTTTTTAGTAATAGTTATAAAAACTATTACTTTCATATTTAACCCCTCTTAAAAGCCAAAAATAACACCCTTAAAACCTATCATGATATCTTTTAAATCAATTATAAAAATGAATCTAAAAACGCCATCAAAAAATTAATCGAAAAAATTAATCTTCACAAATTAGACATCTTACAATTACATCAACTCAATTCAAACAAAAAAAGATAAATATGGCAAATTAAACCAAACAAACTACAACAAAAGTCTGGGCACCAAAGATGTCTTATTTGCAGCAGTCAAAACCAAAGTAAATAAAAGTTGAATAAAATTTCAAAAAAGTAGCACTTTTTTGAAAAATCCACTATATATATTAATGTAAGGATTAGTATAGTTTATTTTATTTTTTTGAATAGGAGCCCAAACAATCGGTTGCAGTGGATTCCATAAAAGAAAAAAAAGACTAACTTAAAAGTTAGTCTTAAAGAATTTTTAAAAAGTAAAAAAGTTGCCTTAACTTTTAGAGCGCAATAAATATTTTTAATTAAGGTTATCTGATAATAAATAGATTGACTCAATAATGTCGTATATTTATTAAATTTGTTAATCTTGGTTTTGTCCTTTTTTAGCTTTTTTTATTTTTGTCTAATAAATCATTTGATGTTTGTATATAATGTTGTAAAAAAATCTAAATCTTTTTCTGAAGATAATGTTTCTTTTTCTAATAATTCGTTACACAAATGTATTAAAACGTTTCTATTTTGGAAAATAATCTTTTCTACTTCAGCAATATGTTTTCTGAATTGTTGTTTGTCCGATTGTTTTTCTATTATTGATTCTAAATTAACTCTTGCATGATTAAAATCTGAATAGAATTCAGTTTTATCTTTAATCGAATGATTTTCTATAAAACATTCTGCAACTAAACCTGCTAAATTAACTTGAATATTACTTATGTTATCTCCATATGGAAAATGAAAAAAACATCCTTCATATCCTTCATCTGAATCAGGTTTAATTGTAACTTTCTCTATAAAATCTTTTATTTTATTTTTTATATTTTCTTCTGTTTCTTCTTCATTTTGCGGACATGTTTTAAGATGATATAAAAAAGTTAAAGTATGTCCTGATTCATGTATAGCTGTTATTCTTTTTGGAATATTATCATAACTATTTATTTGTACAAATGGATAAGTTAATGAACTCCATGAATCCTCTTTATACAATTTTTGAATATTTTCTTCAATATTTTTTTGCACATTGGACATTATTTCTTTTTCTAATTTTTCTTCTAATTTTTCTTCTAATTTTTTGGATTGATTTATAATTTCATATTTAATATATTCAAATGTGTCTTTTTTTTCTTTTATTTGCTGAAATACCGAATTTAATTTTTCTTCTAAGTCTATTTTTATTTGTTCAATTTGACCTTTTAATATTCCTATTTGCTCGTTCAAGTTATCATGAACATCATTATATTGTTTTTTTAAATTTAATTCTTTTTCTAAGTCTATTTTTGTTTGTTCAATTTGATCTTTTTGACCTTTTAATATTCCTATTTTTTTGTCAAAGTTATCATGAACATCATTATATTGTTTTTTTAAATCATTTTGTATTTCTTCTATTTTTTTAACTAATTTTTCATTTGTTACTCTTGCATTATCAATATTTGTATTATTTAATTCACTATCTAATGATGTTTGTATTTTTTCTATATAATGTTGAAAATAATCATTCATATTTTGCGAATTATCTTCATTAATAAATGGTGAAATTGATAAATTTGTTTTTATTGAAGTTAATCGTTCATTATTCTCTGTTAGCGATTTTTGTATTTGATCATCATATGTTTTAAAAACATCTTCGTATTCTTTTATTAATTTTTCTTTTATTTGTTTTATTACGTTTGTTACATCATCAACAATATTTATATTATTTGATGCATTATTTAATAATTTTATTAAATCATATAATGTTTCAATTGATTTTATGTTTTTATTTGTTAGCGATGGTTGTGTTTGAAAATTAAATTTACTCAAATCCTTTTCGTGTTTGTTTATTTCATTTATTTTTTGTTGTAACTCTTTAATAATATTTTTGAAATTATAATTACTTTTGTTAATTTTCTCAAAAATATCAATCATATTATTTTTATTACCAGAAACAATTAAAGATATGTTATTTGAAAATTGTTCTAATTGAGATTTTTGTGAATCGTCTTTAATTAATTTTTGTTCAATTTTATCTGCTTCTTCGCAAATTTGGATTACATCATTATTTAAATATGTTTTTTCATTATTAATTAATTTTTCGAAATCTTTCTTATATTCATTATTTAATTTTAAACGATACAATTTCTTATCATTAAATTTATTTTTATTTAAATATTTTAATTCTGAATTTAATTCTTGAACTGTTTTATCCTTATCTTTTGAAATATTTTTTTCATTTTCTTTAATAACAACCTTATCTGCATCATCCGTCGTAATATAATCTTTTATAAAATTTCCGTTTCGAATTTTTAATGTATCTGCTTTTTTTTCATTTTGTTTTAAAATTTTTCCTTTTTTATCGATGAATTTGTTAAATGTCGAATCTACTTGTTGAATAAAATCATTTAATTTTGTTGTTGAACGCTCTGAAATATGTTTTATTATTTTTTCATATTTTTCTTTCTCTATATTTTCTTGTTCTTCATCTGGAAGTTGATTTATTCTATTTCGCCATTCTTGATTATATTCATTTTCTTGATCAGAAGAAATTCTCTCTATTGTTTTTTTCCATTCTTCTTTTTTATTTTCTTCATTTTTTTTATATTTCGAAAATTCATCATAAAGTGAATCATGTTTTTGTTTCAATTTTGATATATTTTTTAAATAATCCTCTACAAATGACATAAAATCTTTTTTTAATGGTTTAATTTCAATTTGATTTTGAAAAAAAATTATTAATATAATTTAATCTTTCTTTTGTATAAACTAATAATTGTGTAAAATCTGAATATATATCTTTTATTTTTCTTTTTCGCTGTCAATATTTTTATTTAAAATTTCTAATTCTTCATCTTTAGTTTTTGAATAAAAATAAGATGGATTTAATTCATATTTTCTTTCTATTTCCTGTTTTTTTCTATTTAAATCACTATCTAAAAACTCCATTTGTTCTTTATATGTTTTATCTATTTTATTGATTTTGTTATCTATTTCATAATATTTGTTTTTAATTATTTTATCAAATTTGTTTTTGAACTCTGCCCAATTTGTTTTATATGATGTATTAGTGCCATCTTCAACTAAACTATTTAAAAAACCAACTTCAATACATAATTTTTTAATATTGAATAAATTTTGTAATTGTTTATGATAATTTTCCAAAAATAATTTAATATTTTCATTAAATTGTTTTTTTAATTGTTTTTCTATTATATTAGATCTCATAATAGTTGCATTTTTATTTATATCAATGTATTCCTCAAGAGAAATAGAAATCTTTAATGGTTGCAATGATTCTAAAGATTTTTGTCCAAATATTGTAATAAAATCATTATCTAAAACATCATCTGTTAAATTATTTTGTGTTTTCACTTCTCTTATAATTTCGGAAATAATTTGACGCATTTCTTCTCGTTTTGAAGTTAAGTATTTGAACGCATCATCAGTTAATGTTGTTTGAATTGTTTTGAAATCCATTTCTTCATCAAAGGTAATATTGTATAATTCTATAATAAACTGTTGATTTGTTTGAGATAAAAAATGACTAAACATTTGTGAACGTTTAAGATCATTCAGTTCTCTTTTAGCTGTGTTTTTTGTTTCATCAATCGAATATTTTTCTAAAGGATAATTATTCTTTTTTAAACCGTAATTATGTTTAAAATCAATTTGTATTGGTTTTAAATTATTTTTTTCTTTTTTTTCAAACTTTTTTCTTTGTTGTTTATCAATTGGTTTTAAAATATTATTTTCTTTTTTTCAAACTTTTTTCTTAGTTGTTTGTAAATTGTTTCGATTGCGTTTTCTTGATTTAAAGAATTCTTATTTATTTCTTTATAAAGTCGATTAAATTCTTTTCTTATTTCTGATTCTTCATATTTATCCTTATTTTGTTCTAAAACAATATCAAGACAAGGTAAATAATCAAATATTTCTTGAAGTTTTGAAGTTTCTATTTCGCAATCTTTTCTTTGTTTTCTATAAATTTCATCAATAAATGATTCTTGTTTTACAACAATTTCTTCTTTTTTAACAGATTCTTTATTTGTTTCTTCATTTTTTACTTTGTTTTCTTCAATTATTCTTCTTTGTTTATAAATTTCGTCAATATAATTCGGTGAAGCTTTTACTTTTATCAAAGAGACAAATAATAAAAAAAGACAAATAATAAAAAGAAAATAATTTTTTAATTTTTTATAATAATAAAGCATTATTATATATACCTTTAATTTCCTTATATCTAGATAAAATATTATTATTTCGTTTAATATTATTGATTTAGATTTACATTTTTAGATTTTCATTCATATAATCTAAATCAGGGCCGAAATATTCTTTAGAAGCTTCTTCTAAATCTGAAATTAAAATTTGCGTGTGTGAATGATTGCCAGCAATTAAAAACGCTTGAGACAAAAAATTTTCTATTTTTCTAGTTGTTTGAATATCAAAAAAATGTTTTTTAACTTTGTCTAAATAACTTATATCTAAACCTTCTTCAATTCGGTCTGTTTCGTATTGTACTTTATATGATTCTTCAATTTTTTTTCTATTTGATTGATCAGTTAAGACATCATCAGAAGTCATCAAAGAACCTTTCATTTCTTTTTCAGTTTTACTAATAGCTGGAATTTCGAATTTAAATTTTTTGCCGTCATTTGATGTTTGCTCTTTACCTATCTTTTTAGCAAATTCTATAGGATTTTCAATTGCTTTTTTAAATCTTGGAATAATTTTGTTTTTTAAATGATTTTTTGCATTTTGAGCGAATTTATATTTATTTGATAATTCAATAAAATATTGTTCTCTTTCTACATCATTTAAATAACCTAAATAAATAGGATCTAAACGATTTTGAATAGCACTGTCAATTTTATCTAAATGATTAGTCGCAGCAATAAAAAAAATAGGATTTTCAGGATCAGTATTTACACCATCTAATTCCATTAAAAATGTATCAGTTTTTTTCGCGTCTCCTGTTTCTAAATTTTGTGATGTTCTAGATTTGATTAACTCTTCGGCTTCATCTGCAAAAACAATAGAAGGGCTGTTTCTTCGAGCTTTTTTAAAAATTTCTTCTATTTCTTTAAGACTATGAGCAGAAGTAATATTATAGAAATTCATTTTAGATTCTTTAGCAAAACATTTAGCGGTAAAAGTTTTCCCTGTTCCTGGTGGACCATATAAAATAATTCCTTTAGGGTAAGGTATTTTTTCATTACTATTCTCTTGTAACTTTTTAAAATTTTTTAATTTGTCTGGCTTAAATATATTAATATAACTATTTAATTTTTTTTTAATTCTTCTTGTCCGAATATTTTTTCGAAACCCTTAAAGTGAACATAATTGTTTTCTGGAGGGGTTAACATTTCTAATATACTCATAGAACTATTATTACTAATAGCATTTGAATTTCTATCATTAATAGCCTTAATATTCTTATTTTTAATAATGAACAAAATAATTCCTAATAAAAATAAAAAATTAAATTAAATATAATTTTCTTTTTTTAAAAAATGTCATTTTTTTAATATTTTTCTTCTTTCTAAATAAACTATTTTTTTTATAAGCAACAATAAATATATTTATTGTTGCTTAGTTACTTAATTATTATTCATTGAATTGGGATTTTACTAAATATTTTAGGTAGCCTTTCGTTTCTTAATGAATTACTTTTCTTCATTAGGTATTTCATATAATCCCATATTATTTTTTTGAACCTAGATATTTGTTCTTCTTCTGCGTCACATTTATCAAATTTATTAAAATCTTCTATAATAAAATTTAAAATATTAGCATAGTTGCTTAAAAATTGTCTTCCATCATCAAAATCTTTTTCTGTTAATTCTTGTTCTGGAATGTAATCATAAATTCTTTTTTCATTACTAATACTCGAATGAAGTTTTTTCAATTCGATAAATTTTTCAAAACATTTCTTATACCATTTTATAATTGTTATAATTTGATCATAAATAATTGTCTCTTCTTTATTGTTAGTATCAATTTTTTCTCTTTGTTTTTCAAAATGCATCAAAGCATTTTGGAGATTTTTTTTAATTTTTTTTTCTTCTTTGTTATTTTTTACATCTTTTTTTATTTTGATGAAATCTTTTTTTATTTTTTCTAAATCATCATTATCACTACGAAGCTCCATATTTTTTTCTAAAGATTTGTTTATTTCCTCAATTTTTTGTTCCAAAGATTCCGAAGAAAAATCATCTTGTTTTTGAATCTGTTCTTTTTTGCGAGAAATCGATTGATAAAATTGGTAAAAAAGAATACCAATCAATATAAAACTGATAATTTGAAAAAGTATTAAAATAAAAAATTTTTGTTTTAATATTTGCATTTTTTATAACCCTAATCTTATTTATATTTTTCTATTTAAATTTCTAAATTATTTTTTTGAAATCATTATTTCTTTCATAAAATTATCATTGCATGATTCTTGAATTATTTGGTCAAATAAGACACCATTTTGGTTTTTTATATAATTATTTATATCAATTTGATGTTTTTCGAAATCATCGAATTTTGACAAATCAATAACACAATTTTGAAATTTTTCTTTCATTTTATTATTCATAATTATTTCTGAAATTTTTGATGTATTTTTCGGATAAATTTGTTTAAATAATTCAATAAATTTATCAAAAGTTTTAAAATAATATTTGATAGTTTTAACAAATTGTTCTATTTGAAGAATATATTCTTCTGTTTGGATTTTGTCTAATTTAAATTGTATATATTCCATATCAAAAGGATTTAATTTTTTTTATTTTTTTGTAATAATTTGTCAACTTTTTTATACAATTTAAGCAAATCTCGTTGTTTTGTCAAAAATATTTTTGTGAATAAATCAACATTTAATCTATTTTCTAATTTTTCAACTTCGATAATTATTTTTTCAATAGGTTGTTCTTTTTCTAAATTATTTTCAAAATATATTTGTTTACATTCTTTTGTTTTTTGTTCGAAATTATTATATTTATCAAAGTCAAAATTTAAAAATATAGTCATTTTTTTCTTTATATATT
>NZ_LHCF01000017.1 GCF_001277135.1 Candidatus Phytoplasma pruni | reverse complement strand
ATATGTCAAAGAATAGTTATAGCTATTGCACTAGCTAATGAATCAGAAATATTGATTTGTGATGAACCCACTACTGCTCTAGATCCTATCGTGCAAAAACAAATTTTAGAATTAATTAAAAAAATTACCAAAGAACGTCAATTATCAGTTATTTTCATTACTCATGATTTAGGTGTTATTGCAAGCATTGCTGATCGAGCGGCAGTTATGTACGCTGGTAAAATTGTTGAAATAGGTCAAATAAACGAGATTTTTTATAACGCTCATCATCCTTATACTTGGGCTTTATTACAATCTATGCCAAATTTAAATACTAAAGAAGAAAATTTAAATTTCATTGAAGGTCAACCGCCTGTTTTAACTTTTTTCCCTCAAGGAGATGCTTTTGCTCCTAGAAATCCTTATGCTTTAAAAATAGACTTTGAAAAAGAACCTCCTATGTTTCCGATTAGCGCTTCTCATTTTGCTGCCACTTGGTTACTCCACCCTTCGGCACCTAAATATGAAGCGCCTGCATTTATCCAATCATTAAGAAGAAAAGGAGGTTTTATTTAATAAAATGTTCGAAAAAACAGTTTTAGACTTTAATAATATTTCTTTCACTTTTCCTAATGGTTTTGAAACTTTAAGAAAAGTTAATTTTAAAATTAATAAAAACGAAATTGTGGGCTTAGTAGGAGAGTCGGGCAGTGGAAAAACTACTATTGGTAAAATTATTACAGGTATTCACCTCCCTACCAAAGGTAA
Source organism: Candidatus Phytoplasma pruni (assembly GCF_001277135.1). Taxonomy (GTDB): domain Bacteria; phylum Bacillota_I; class Bacilli_A; order Acholeplasmatales; family Acholeplasmataceae; genus Phytoplasma; species Phytoplasma pruni. The sequence continues at coordinate 7,313 of NZ_LHCF01000017.1, read as the reverse complement.
ATTGTTTTTTCATAATGGCGATAAAAATTATTTATTAGCTGAAAATAACAAAAAAATTAAAGACAATAGAAAACTACTTTTAAGCGAAATACAAATGATTTTTCAAAATCCCGAAGCTGCCTTGAATCCGAGAGCGTTGGTAAAAGAAATTTTGGCCGAAGGTCTTTATGCGCAAAAAATCAAAGATAAGCAAATTATTGATGAAAAAATTAAGAAAATGATCACTTTAGTGGGTTTAAACGAAAGCGATTTATATCGTTTCCCTCATCAATTTTCAGGCGGACAGCAACAACGTATTGCTATCGCTAGATCTTTAATAGTAGAACCTAAATTAATTGTTGCCGATGAACCTGTTTCTGCTTTAGATGTTTCTATTAAAGCACAAATTATTAATTTATTGAAAGAATTGAATCAAAAATTATCTTTAACTATGCTGTTCATTTCTCATGATTTATCGATTGTTAAATATTTTTGCAACCGTATTATAGTGATTTATAAAGGTCAAATAGTGGAAGAAAAAACTAGCGATTTATTGTTTTCAAACCCTGAACACCCTTATACTAAAAAATTAATTGATGCTATCTATGAACCTGATCCGCACAAATATCAAAAATAAAACTAAATTTTTTTTCAATAATTTAGTTTTATTTTTACGACATTAAGAAAATATTGAAATTTTTTTCGGTTTAAAGATGTAAGGTCAATATTTTCTCGTTGATAAAAGGTATTTTTATTGTATAATTAATTTGTATTAAAAAAATGTGAAAATGAAGAGATTCTCTCCTCTGCCTGAAAAATTATGATAATTTTTAGGCGAAAAGCGCAATAAATTTAAATAATAGTTGTCTTTTACAACAGCTAAATAAAATTTATTTTTATTATGATTTTATCCGGAGAGTACTTTATAATAAGTACTTTTTTGTTTTAATTTAGTTTTTTATAAAATGAAATATTTTGAAAAAAATATTATTTCTAAAAAAGGAGTTTATTCGATATTAAATACAAAAAAATAAAAAAGATAATTTAAAAGTTGATGTTTTATTCAATGAAAATATACCTTACGGAGAACATTTAGTTATTGATGAAAAAGGCGATAAACTAGGCGTTTTTGAAAAATCAAAAATACTTGATTTAGCTGATTCTAAAGATATAGATGTTGTCTTAATTAATGGTAATTCAAATCCTAAAATTGTCCGTTTGATGGATTATTCTCAATTTTATTATGATCAACAAAAAAAATTAAAGAAAATTCAAAAAAAACAAAATATAACGGTTTTGAAAAAACTGCGTATTAGTCCTAATATTCAAGCTAATGATCTAGAATACAAAGTTAAAAAAGTTCGTGATTTTTTAGTTAAAGGCGACAAAGTGAAAATAACTATGTTTTTCCCTGGAAGAATGATAGTTCACTCAGAATTAGGTAAAAAAGTTTTTCAACAAATTATATCTGATTTAAAAGATGTATCTAAAATTGATTTATTTCCGAAATTAGAAGGTCGTCAAATGTCGGCTCTTTTAGTCCCCTTAATTTCTAAAAAATAAAATAACTAAAATTTTCGTCAATATAAGAAGGTAATTATGATAAAGAAAAAAACTCATAAAGGTTTAAAAAAACGCATCAAAATCACAGGTACAGGCAAATTTTTCAGAGGACATGCTTATAAAAATCATTTAGCAGGTTCTAAAACAACTAAACAAAATAGACAATTAAGAGGAATTGTACAAGTTGATCCTTCTGATGTAAAAAGAATTAAACATCTTATTTAATATAATCCAACATTAAACTAAGAAAGAAGGGAAAAAGATGGTTAAAATAAATTTTGTTAACGCAAGACACAAACGTCGTAAAAAAGTATTAAAATTAGCGAAGGGTTATTTCGGTTCCAAAAGCACTCTTTATAAAACAGCTAACGAACAAGTGATGCGTTCGCTTCAGTACGCTTACAGAGATAGAAGACAGAAAAAACGTAATTTTAGAAAATTATGGATTACTAGAATTAATGCTGGTTGTGTTAACAACAAAATTAGTTATTCACGATTTATTCATGGTCTTTTATTAGCCCAAGTAGAAGTTAATCGTAAAATATTGGCTGATATTGCTTATCAAGAACCCGATATGTTTGCTAGTTATGTTGAATTAGCTAAAGAGTATTTAGCAAAAAAAGAACTTATTTTAGCGCAACAAAAAACTAATAAAACTCCAAAACAAGAGGAAAAAAATACATCAGAAAAAACAACAAAAAAAGAAGTAAAAGTTCAATTAGAAGAAAATCCACCAGTTGAATCAACTGTTGAATTGACTGAAGAAGCGCCGGAAAAAGTTAAAGTTGCGCAAGAAGAAACAGAAGTTGAAAAAAATGAAGAATTAGACTTAAACAAAATGCTTGTAACAGATTTAAAAAAATTAGCTAAAACACATAATATAGATGACGTTTCTAAAATGAAAAAAGCAGATTTGATTAAATCTCTTGAAAAAGTTATTAAGAAAAATTAACTTTATAATACATAAGAAAGGTGTTTTATGATATATGGAAATGAAAAAAAAAAGTCCTAAATGCAAAACCGTTTTGAACTTATTAAAAGCAATTTTTTCTTTTGTTGCTGCTTGTTCTTTATGGAACCCTACGAAAATTGAATACCAAGGGTGGCAATTGAGCAATATTTTATTAGCTATTTCTATTATTTTGTTTGCTTATTTTTTTGCTTTCGCTAATTTAAAAAAAATAAAGGTTTTATCAAGTTTTTATTCTTTATGGAAAGTGCGGTTTTAAGTTTGATTTCTGTTGGCTTATCTGTAAAACCTTTAATTCACAATGAATATTTAGCTAAGATGTTAGAATTGACTAATATCATCGCTTATATCTTTATAGTTCATTTTTTAATTCAAATTTATGTGCATTATACTAAAAAAGAACAAAAAAAATCTAATTTTGCCTTTTTTTCCTATTTGATTCTTTTCGGGTTAAGTTCTTATTTATTAGGAGCAAAATTTGACTTGCAAAATACTATTTTAAAATCTTTATCAGTTACATTAGCAGTTATATTCTTCGTTTACCTATTCTTGTTTGTTAAAGGTGTTTATAAAGTTATTAAAGAAACAAAACAATTGAAAAAAAAAGAACAATCGAAAAACGATTCACAACCTAATGGCAAAACCGTTTAACGAACAAACTTACAATCAATAAACTAAAGGAGATTTGTCGTGTCTGATTTATTACAAAAAATGAAAGATTTAACCATGTTGAATGGTATTTCTGGTCAAGAAAAAGCAGTTAACCAATACATTAAAAATAATGTAGAAGGTCAAGTTGATAAAATTGAATACGATAATTTAGGTAGTTTATTAGCTTATAAAGGCGATAAAGGACCTAAAATAGTTCTTGCTGGGCATGTTGATGAAGTTGGTTTGATGGTTAGCGAAATCACTAAAGAAGGTTTTGTTAAATTTCAAACTATCGGCGGTTGGGTTTCTAAAGTCATGTTAGCCCAAACATGGCAAATAAATACTAAAAAAGGTGTTTTATTCGCCGTTACAGGCGCTAAACCTCCTCATTCTTTGGCTTCGTCAGAAAGATACAAAACACCCGAAATGAGCAGTTTATTTTTAGATTTAGGTGTACAAAATAAAGAAGAAGCTGAAGAATTAGGTGTAAGAGTAGGGGATATGGTTACTCCTTACACAGAGTTTAGAACTTTAGGTAATTCTAACTTTTTATTAGCGAAAGCGATTGATAATCGTGCCGGCGTTTTATCGGTGATGGAAGTGTTAAAAACTTTAAAAAACAATCCTAACCAATGTGTTGGCGCTTTTACAGTACAAGAAGAAGTTGGTTTAAGAGGTGCAAAAACTAGTACTAATAAAGTTAAACCCCAAATAGCTATAGCTGTTGATGTAGGAGTATCAGATGATGTTCCGGGCGATAAAAACGTTTCTAAAAAAGTTTTAGGACAAGGCCCTCAATTATCTTTTTTCGATCAAGGTTTGATCGCTCATAAAGGGCTAAGAGATTATATTATGAAAATAGCTCAAGAAAATAAGATACCTTTTCAAGAACCGCTTCCATCCGGAGGAACAACTGACGCCGCTTCTATGCATACACAAAACGAAGGTGCAGAATCTGTAGTCATTTCTATTCCGACTAGATATATTCATTCTCACGCTTCTATCATTCACAAAGAAGATATCGAAAACACAATCAAACTTTTAGTTTTATTGGTGCAAAAATTAGATGATAAAAAAGTAAAAGAAATTTTATTCAATTGATAAAATTTTACCATTTAAGTTCGCTATTAACGGAAGTGATCTTAAATTTTTAATATTTTTTTTCAACAGTAATTAACAAAAAAATAAAGAAGGTTTGGCATTTTTATGAAAAGAACATATCAACCAAGTAAAATTAAAAGAAGAAGAACACACGGCTTTAGAGCAAGAATTGCCACTGTTGGCGGTCGTCGTGTTTTATCTGCAAGAAGAAGAAAAGGGCGTGCAAAATTAACTGTTTCATCGGTTAATTAAAAATAATTTAGATAAATTTATTATTTATTTTTTAAAATAAATTTAAGATAAAAAAGGATAATATAAATTTTTATCATGAAAAGAAAATTTATTTTAAGAAAAACTAGTGAAATCGATTTGATTTTTAAACTTAATAAAAATAAAAATATCAGAAATGGTTTTTTTACGTTATATTATGCTAAAAATAACCATTTTAAACATTTTAAATTTGCTTTAAGTATTGGTAAAAAATACGGCAAATCGCACGAAAGAAATTTAATTAAAAGACGTTTAAGAATGATTATTTATCAAAATATGAATATGATCAATCCTCATACGTCTTTCGTTCTTGTTATTAAACCAAAAGCGAAAGAACTTGATTTTGTCGGATTATCTAAATATTTCTTAATTTTAATCAAAAAAATTTCTTAATTGTTTTTAAATAAGGATATTTTAATAATATGAGTAAAAAAAAATTACCGTTTAAACAAATACAAAAAATTTTAACCTTTCTTTCGATAACTATTTTATTATTTATTTTTTTCCAATGGACTTTTCCTTCTAAGAAAAACATAGAAGAGTTAAAAGACGCTGACATCAAGATTGTTTTTAATCATGATGTCAGCGTTGCAGATCAAACTAAAACATTGGAAGGCATGAAGGAAAAATTAAATGATCCAGAATCTTTTAGTTTTGCCGATTATTCAAATTATGTTAATATTTTTCAAATTGGTATTCAAAATAATAAAAATATCGTTGTTAGACAATGGAATAAAGAAGATTTTAACCCTCTTGAAACAAATGAAAATAGTAGAAAAATGATAGACGCTTTTAAAAAAACATTAAAAGATAAAATAGATGCTATATTATTAAATAAAACAGATTATTTTTTCTCTTTTGAAAAAGAACTTGATGAGAAAAAAAATCCTCCAGCAAACGTTGTTAAACAATTTTTCACTATCAAAAGAGGAACTAATTTTGATTACGCTTTAGGTCAAAACGATTATGACAAGGTTAACAAACAAAAATTGTTGGTTTATAAGATAGATTCTGATAAATCTGTTAAAATTGTCACAAATTTTGAAATTTTCAAAGATAAAGATAAGACAGAAAAAATTCATGCTGATGATTATAACAAAGCAATCAGAGAGAAAAAAGATGACAATGGCGTCTTCAATTATTTTGTTTTAAAAGAAGACGCAACAAAACAAAAAGATTTAAACTTAAAATTATTTGTAGACGATTCTGGCGACTCTCCTATCCAATGGCCTTCTAAATTAAGATGGACTGGCATTTTAGGGTGGGGTTATATTTGGAATGTTTTAATCATTTTCATCGGTTCTTCTTTAGACTTTTTCTCCAACGTCTTTGCCGGCAAAGAAGATGGTATTTTTTTCGGTAATTTAGGGTTAGGCATCGTTTTAACTACTATTTTGATCAGAACTTTATCGTGGCCGATCTATACTAAAACTAGTTCCTTTTCTTTGAATATGAGTTTAGCTCAACCAGAAATAGATAAAATCAGAGCTAAATACGTTTTAAGAAAAGACAAAGCGTCTATGCAGCAAATGCAAATGGAGATAATGAAAGTATATAAAAAATACAATTTTAATATTTTCGGCATTTTTATAACTTTTTTACAAATGCCTATTTTCATCGCTATGTTAAGGTCTTTAAATCGTTTCCGTGTTTATGGCGGAATGTTCATTCCTCGCACTGGAAAACACTTTTTAGGTTTTATTAATTTAAATCCTGTAGAAGCTGATCTTATTGTTAAATTAGTTTTATCTCTTTTCGTTGGTATAAGTATGTTTTTCTTAAACAAATTAAGTTTAAAAAAACCATCTTATTTAAAACAAAATACTAAAATTTTAACTTTAGAACAACAAACACAAAAAAAAGCTCAAGAAAAAAGTATGAAGGTTTTCAGTTATATGATGATCGGATTAATGACTTTTGCTTCTTTCAAAGATGTAACTTTATCTTTATATTGGGTTGTAGGGAATTTATTCACTATAGTTCAAACAATTATTAATCATAAATTAATGGAAAATAAATATATTTTATTAAAAAAACAAGGATTATAAAATATTTTTATTTTCTTTTTTTGCATTTTTTTATTTTGGTTTTTGGCAGACGTTGGTGATTAAATTTCTTCATAGGAAGTTTGGATAAGCAATCGTCAAACAACCATTAAATAAATCACTTCAATTGATAGTCTTTTTTCGATCAAAAAAGACTTTTTCTAAATAAAGTTGACAAAAATGTATTACTTTGGAAAAAAAATACGTTTTAAAGAGTCTTTTTGTGAAAAGAAAAACTCCTATAATAGGTGATTTTATCTTGAAAAAAAATAACAACCAAAGTTATTTTGCCATCTATAAAAAAAATATATTTTTTATAAAAAATATGTAATTTTTTTTATTTAATATGTTAAAATCAAATAGTAAGTTTTTCAAATAAATTTTTATTTGATGTATTTTGAAATTTTCAAAAGCAACTTTTCTTTGGAGGGGTAGCGAAGTGGTTAAACGCAGCAGTCTGTAAAACTGTTCCGTGAGGTACGTTGGTTCGAATCCATCCCCCTTCACCATTATTAAATTTTTTTAAATAAAATGTAAAAAAAGATTGAAATAATTGATTTTACATGTTATAATTAATTTGTTAGTTTTGTGAATTGATTTTTTTCAATCGCATTAATTAATAAATAAAAATAATTTTTTAATTCTTTGAAAACTGAAGATGACATTTTATTATAATTTTTTAAATATTTAAATCATTAAATTTTCTTTTTTAATGAATTTGTTAAAAAAGAAAA
>NZ_LHCF01000016.1 GCF_001277135.1 Candidatus Phytoplasma pruni | reverse complement strand
TTTTCTCCACTATAAAATCAAAAAAAGGTTGATTATATGAATATTAATTAAAAAATGGTTATAATTCACATATATGCATTATAATAATTAATGTTAATTAATAAAAAGAATTTAAATGATTAAATAAAAATTATTTTATTAAAAAAGTGTTATCATAAATAATGCCTTTTTTAATAAAATACTTTATTATGTTTCTGTTTTGCTGATTATATAATATAATATATAATATAGAGTATTTTATAAACATGATTTAATATTTATAATATAAATTTCATGATTACAATAATTTATATAAATTAAATTATTTTAAAATAAAAAAATATTTTTTGAATAAAAAGGGGTATTGATCAAATGGCAAATATTAAACAACAAAAAAAACGCAATAAGACTAACGAAAAACGTAGATTAAAGAATGCTTCTTACAAATCTTCCGTTAAAACAGCAATTAAAAAATTTAAAGCTGCTGCGGTGGCTTCTGAAAAAATACAAGCTTTAACATTGTTAAATTACGTTAATAAAAAATTAGATAAAGGTTTATCCAAAGGAATTTATCATTCTAACTTTGTTTCTAGAAACAAATCTAATTTCTCTAAAATGTTTAATCAAATTTAATGAATAAACATTTTTTTCTTTAAAAACATTCTTTAGAAATCAATTAAAAAAAATTCAATAGCAAGATTATCATATCTTTTTGTGGATATGTGAATTTGTTTTTGCTATTATAAGAAATTTTTTTAAAATCTCTATTACAAAATAGACTTAATAAAAAGATTATCACAGTAGTTTTAATATCTGTCTTTTAAGTTTATTGGTTATTTAATAACCTGATCAAACAAAGGATTATGTTAATATAATGTTAGACTTGAAATTTATAATTCAAAATATGGAATTAGTTATTCAAAAACTACAAACAAGACAAGAAGACTTTTCTTATTTAGAAGAACTTATTTTATTAAATCAATCGCGTAAAAATTTAATTGTTTCCATAGAACAAATAAGGTTTAAAAAAAATAATCTCTCTCGTTCTATAGGAACGTTGAAAAGAGAAAACAAATCTATTGATGAAATGATCGCTAAAGAGGCTATTTCTAAAAAAGAATTAGAAGCATTAATGCAAGAACTACAAACCATCGAAAATAAAATTAATCACCTGTTACATGGTGTTCCTAATATTCCTCACGAATCTACTCCTATCGGTCAAAGCGAAGAAGATAATGTTGTTATTAAACATTTTATGGAACCAGAAGAAAAACCTTTCCCTATTAAAGATCATGTGGAAATAGGCGAAAAATTAAATATTTTAGATTTGAAGGCGGCTGCTAAAGTAACTGGCAGCAGATTCGCTGTTTTAAAAGGAGCTGGAGCTCGTTTGGAAAGAGCTTTAATTAATTTTACGATGGATACGAACTCTCAAAAGAGTTATCAAGAAATCATCCCCCCTTTTATTGTCAACGAAAATTCAATGTTTTCTACCGGTCAATTGCCTAAATTTGAAAAAGAACTTTTCAAATTAAAATTAGATAAATATAATTGGTATTTAAATCCGACTGCTGAAGTACCTACTATTAATATTCATCGCAATGAAACTTTAAAGGTAGAACGATTACCCATTAAATATGTCAGTTTTACTACTTGTTTTAGACAAGAAGCAGGAGCTGCTGGAAAAGATACCAGAGGCATTTTAAGACAAAAACAATTTAATAAAGTGGAATTGATTCAATTTGTAGAACCGCAAAATTCTTACACTGTTTTAGAAGAAATGTTAAAAGATTCTGAAGAAATTTTGCAAAAGTTAAAAATACCTTATAGAGTGGTCGCTTTATCAACGGGCGATTTAGGCTTTAGCATGGCTAAAACTTATGATATTGAGGTGTGGTTGCCTAGTCAACAAAAATATCGCGAAATAGCTTCTATCAGTAATGCAGAAACTTTTCAAGCTCGAAGAGCCAACATTAAATTTAATAAAAATAAAAAAGATAAAAACGAATACGTTCATACTTTAAATGGATCAGCTTTAGCTATCGGACGAACTATGATCGCTATTATGGAAAATTATCAAAATGAAGACGGAAATATTGTAGTACCTGATGTTTTAAAAAGTTATATGGGAATTGATATTATTAAGTAACATTTCAAAAGGTTGCAAACAACATTGCGAAAGGAATTTAAAGGATAAAACCTATGAATAAATGGGAAGATAAATTAAAAAAAATTAATATTTGGTATATTATGCTTTTCATTATCTCTATTGGCGTCATAATGTCTTTATGGGGTTTATTTCAAAAATCATTAAAAAAAGACGAATCTGAATCAGAAATATTATTAACTCTTTTAGACAAAAACGAATTGAAAATAAAACCTATTTTAACAAATGGGCTCCCTGTTTTATATGATTTAATAGTGACCTATAAAGAAGGTGATGAAAAAAAAACCAAAAAATATTCTTTTGTTGATGAAGAAAGTTTTCACCGAATAAGGAAAGAAGTGGAAAAAAACAAAGATTCTCCTTATGAAGTTTTTTTAGCTACAACTATTCAAGAACCTTACATGGGATTCGGTCCTTTATTTGGTTCTTTAAGAATATTTTTAACAGTCTTGATTTTTTATTTTTTGTTTACAAGTATGAAAGATATCGGAAGTCAATTCTCAGAACAATTTGGTGATAAAAATAAAACCCAATTAAGAAGAGAAGTGATTCGAAAACCGACTTTAACTTTTAAAGATATCGCTGGCGCTGACGAAGAAAAAGAAGAAATGAAGGAATTAATCGACTTTTTAAAAAACCCTAAGAAATACATAGATATGGGCGCCAGAATTCCTAAAGGAGTTTTATTATCAGGTCCTCCAGGCACTGGTAAAACTTTATTAGCTAAAGCGGTTTCTGGTGAAGCTGGCGTTCCTTTCTTTGCTGCGTCTGGTTCAGATTTTGTAGAAATGTATGTTGGACTGGGAGCTTCTCGTGTGAGAAGTTTATTTAAAAACGCCAAAATGAATGCTCCTTGTATTGTTTTTATCGATGAAATTGAAGCTATGGCTCGCAAAAGAGGATCTGATATGGGACATAGCGAAAATGAACAAACCTTAAACCAACTTTTAGTGGAAATGGATGGTTATAATAAGAATTCAGGCGTTATTGTTATTGCCGCAACTAACCAACCTGAACGCATAGATTCTGCGTTGTTAAGGCCAGGACGTTTTGACCGTCAATTTACCATTAATTTACCAAGTTTAAAAGATCGTGAAGCTATTTTAAAACTACATGCTTCTAACAAAAAAATAGAAAAAGATATCAGTTTGGAAGAACTAGCTAAGGAAACACCAGGTTTCAGTGGCGCCCAATTAGAAGGTATTTTAAATGAAGCTGCTTTATTAGCTACAAGAAGAAGAGCACGCAAAATCAATAAAAATGATTTAAGCGAAGCTTTAGATAGAATTTTAATCGGTTCTATTAAAAAAGGTGGAAGATACACTGATAAAGAGAAAAAATTAGTTTCTTTCCATGAGGCAGGTCATGCAGTTATTGGTCTTACATTACCCAATGCTAAAAAAGTCCAAAAAATCACTATTATACCTCGGGGTAAATCCGGCGGTTATAATTTGATGTTACCGGAAGAAGAAACTTATTTCTATTCTAAAAAAAGATTATTAGCCGAAATAACTTCTTATTTAGGCGGAAGAGCGGCAGAAGAATTATTTTTAGATGATATCTCTTCAGGTTCTTATGACGATTTCAAACAAGCAACTAAAATTGCGAGAATCATGGTGACTAAATTTGGAATGAGTGTTGTCGGATTAGCTCAATACGGAGAAGAAACGCCAACTTTTCACAAAGATTTTTCCGAATCTAAAGCTGTAGAAATTGACCAAGCTGTTCAAGATATTTTAACTAATGCTTACGCTGAAGCCAAACAAAAGCTTTTAGAAAACAAAATACTTTTATTTAAAATCGCTGATTATTTATCTGAAATTGAAACTCTTTCTAAAAGAGATATTGATGAAGTATTTACAACTGATAAAATCGCTTGGTACGAAGAAGAAAAACTTGCTAAAGCAGAAAAAGAAACTTTACTTGATAACGTTTCTGATGAAAAAAACACATCTGAAGAAGAAGAGAAAATTGTTTCTTCAAATGATAACAATGATGTATCAGAAGAAAAAGACGCTAATTCATCCGAAGAACAAGATGATAAAAATGCAGAAACAGAAAAAACTATCGAAGATGAAAATCTAGAAGTTGATGGCAAAAGCGAAGAAACTGAACATGATAACGGATGAAACAGATGAAGAATAATTCTGATTCATAAAAAAATATTTATTAAAAAACTAAAAATTTACTTTTCCGTCACAAACCAAAAAATTTTTTCTTTTTGGTTTGTGTACTTTATTTAAAATAAATGTATTTTATCTATTAAAAATACATTTATTTTTTTATTTATTTGTAAGCGAACAAATTTTATTCTATTGCGTTAGAAAGGCTCGATGCGAAATATGAAGAAATTTTTGGTTGAAGAAATAGAAACAGGTATGCGTTTTGATGTTTTTTTAGTGAAAAAATTAAATTTAAGCAAAAACAAATGCCAAAGTTTGATTTCTTCTGGAGAAGCCTTAATAAACGATCAAAAACAGAAAAAAAGTTATCTTTTGAAGAATAACGATGAAATAAAGGTAGAAATAATTACTAAAAATGTTGTTAATGAATTAGATCCTATTCCATTAGATTTGGATATTGTTTATGAGGATGATGGTTTAGCGGTAATTAACAAACCGGTTAATTTAGTGGTCCACCCTTCTTCTAGTTATAAAGGCATCACTTTGGTGAACGGTTTATTATACCAAATACCGGTTTTAAAAAAAATACAAGGCACAAGGCCAGGTATTGTCCATCGTTTAGATAAAGATACTACAGGTTTAATGATTGTCGGTAAAACGGAAGAAACCATCATTCAAATGCAAGCATTGTTGCAAAAAAGGCATGTTAAAAGGACTTACTGGGCTTTAATTCATGGTTTTTTAGGACAGCACGGGACCATTGTTTTGCCTATCGGTAGAGATGTGAAAAACCATTTGAAAATGTCTGTCACTTCTAAAGGAAAAGCATCAGTTACTCATTTTAAAACTTTACAAAGATTTGAACATTATTCTTTATTAGAATTAGAGTTAGAAACAGGTAGGACTCATCAAATAAGAGTTCATTTGTCTTATTTAAAGCACTCTATTGTGGGCGACAATTTATACGGCAATCATAATGAAAATATCAAGACCCAGTTATTGCATGCCAAAAAATTAGATTTTTCTCATCCTCAAAAAGAAAAAAAAATATCTTTGGAAGTCCCTTTAAATAATGCTTTTCAAAAGGCGTTAGATCAATTAGAATTAGAACCATCTTCTTTCCTGTAACTATTTTTTTATCAAAATAATGTTATTTTTTTAAAAGCGCGATTATGATATAAATGATTTAAAATTCATAGTTTTTATAAAAAATAACTTAAAAATAAGGAACCATTTTTTATGCATTTAGATACAATTAAACAAAAAATAGAAAACACATTAAATAATAAATACAACATTAAAACGATTATTAAACACAATGATAAAAGTCAATTATTTGATTTTTACTTAGCTCTTTTTGTTTATCAAAAATTTTAAAAAAAGATATTTTAGAAATTTTTAATAATTTTAAATCTGATTTAATGACTTTAAACGAAATAGAAGATATTTTTTTTGATAAAGGTTTTTTAAATATTAAAATTAATCGTCATTTGATTAGTGAAAAAGTTTTGATAGATGTTAGCGAATCAGGCACTAATTATGGACAATTAAAATCTAATAATCAAACTATTGTGATAGATTATTCTTCGCCTAATATTGCTAAAAATTTTTCTATTGGTCATCTTCGTTCTACAGTTATTGGTAATTCGCTGAAAAATATTTATAATAAATTAGGTTATAAAACGGTAGGAATTAATCATTTAGGCGATTGGGGCACTCAATTTGGTAAAATGATTTTAGCTTTTCAAAAATGGGGGAAGAAAGAATTAGTTTTAAAAGACCCTATTAATGAACTGCAAAAACTTTATATTTATTTTCATGACCAAGCAGAAACATACGAACAATTAAATCAAGACGCTAGAGAAATTTTTAAAAAATTAGAAGAAAATGATCCCGAAATAGTTGCTTTATGGAAATGGTTTAAAGATATTTCTTTAACTGAATTTCGTAAAATTTATGATTTATTAAATATTTCTTTTGATCATTATATTGGCGAATCTTTTTATCATGATAAAAGTATGGCTTTAGTGGAAGATTTGCGTGCTAAAAATTTATTATTGTTAGATCAAAAGGCTTATATTATACCATTAGAAGGTATTCCACCGGCTTTAATACAAAAAGACAACGGAAGCACTCTTTATTTGACTAGAGATATGGCGTGTGTTCTTTACCGTAAAGAAAGATTTAATTTTCAAAAAACTTTATACGTTGTAGGAAACGAACAAAAATTACATTATCAACAATTAAAACAAGTGATGAATAAAATCATGGGTTATGATTGTGATTTAGAACATGTGAATTTCGGTTTAGTATTGCTTGAAAATACGAAGATTTCGACTCGTAAAAGTAATAATTATAGATTGATTGATATTTTGGAAGCTACTACTAAAGAAGCAGAAAAAACAATTCAAGAAAAAAACCACAATTTAACTAATATTCATGAAACAGCTCAAAAAATAGCGATCGGCGCTGTTGTCTTTAATGATTTGAAAAATGATCGCCATTTAAACATTGAATTTAATTTAAAACACATGTTACAATTTGAAGGCAATACAGGCCCCTACTTACAATATACTATTGTCAGGCTTAATTCTGTTATTAAACAATTAAAAAAAAGCGATGATTATGTGGAAAAAAAATGGGTTCAAATGAAAGTTTATTTTGTTCAAGATCATTATTTCGCTTTAATTAAGTTAATGGATCAATTTTCTTCTGTTTTAAAAAAAGCGAAAAAAGATAATATGCCGAGTGTACTAGCGAGATATTTGCTGAAATTAGCTAAAACTATTAATCAATTTTACGCTCTGGAAAAAATTTTAACTGACGATTTAGTTTTACAAAAAGCGAACGGTTTATTAATTAAAAATGTTTCTACTGTTATAAAAGAAGGGTTAAATATTTTAGGCATACCTATTTTAGAACAAATGTAATTCCTTCTATGCTAAAAATTTTAATCAACTTATCACTCTTTATCATATAAAAAAATAAACCACTAAAAAGAGTTTATTTTTTATCTTTTTATCGTCTTTTTAATGATTCCATTTTTGTATTTTTTTGCTTGTAAAATGAGTTAAACTAACTAAAACGATATATAAAAAAGATACTTACCATTATAAAAGGCGTAATGGCATCGAAAGCAATAGAAATATTACGTTTCTGCTGCTTATAATAAATTTACCATTCCAATAACAGAAAATAAAAAAGTTTCTTTTAAATTAATAATCAATTGGTTCCGAAAAGAAGGAATTATTCTTTTAAATGTTTGTTCTAAAATAATATAGCAAAAAACTTGTTGTCTTTCCATTCTTAAAGCATAACCGTCTTCTATTTTTCCTCGAAAAAGCAGTATTTAATAAAACCACAATTAAAGCTACATATAAAATACCTGTAAAACCTTTAAAAAGATAAAAATAAACTAATGAATTATAAAATAATAAAGGCTTGCACAGCTATTGGAATCGCTTTAAAAATATTCATGAAAAAATCTATTAAAAGAGAGAAGTTTTTTTTGGGAATAAAAGACCATTTTATGAAAATTTTGTGATTGTTCTAAAATAGTTTTTATGAATACTAAAAATAAAGCCAATAATAAACTTAAAAACAATCCATCCATATTTATGAATAAGGCAATCATAAAACCTGTTTTATAGGACGGTAAAGGGCGCCATAAATTGGACCAAAAGTGGTTTTGTTTTTCAAGGTTTTTGTCTTTGTTTAAATTTTGGTCGTATGCAGTTTGAGAAGCTTTAAGATATTTTTGGTATTTGCTATCTTCGCTAGTATTAAAATTTTCTAATTTACAAATTAATATTTTTTTCCTGTTTTGATAAAATGTATTTGCATATAAATTCTGTAAAGTTCATAATTGTAGAATTATTCTTTTGTCTTTGAATGAGGTTAATTTTTACTAAAAAAACGCTTCTCATAAATAAAATCATTTAAAACTTAATTTTATCATAAATCCATAATAATCGTATCTTATTTATGAGAGGTTAAATTTAAAAAAAAATTAATTTTTTT
>NZ_LHCF01000015.1 GCF_001277135.1 Candidatus Phytoplasma pruni | reverse complement strand
CTGCGCTGTTCCTTTTTTTAATACAACTTTTGTCTCTAAAATTGTTCTTTAAGTCTAAAAAATTAAGTGATAATTTTCTATCTTTTCAAACTAACAAAGTATTTTCATTAGACGAAAAAGTGTCTAATGTTTTTTTATAATTTGCTAGTTTCAAAAGATATTTTTGCTAATATTTTATCTTTTCATTATATAGTTAGGTAAAAAAAGTTAAAAACTCATATACAAAATGAAAATAAAATAATTTTTATTATTAATAAGAACATTTTATTAAAAAAGGCGCAAAAAAGATACCTTTTTAAAAGGTCTGTTTTTAAAAGTTTTTTTAATTCTTTTATCTTAAATTTTGTTCATATTGGATGGGCGAAAGATAGTTTAATTTAGCCAAAATCCATTTAGAATTCCAAAAAGCAGGAAATTGGTTGATGATTTTACTTATTTTTGTTGGTGATTTTTGAAATAAAAAAGGATCGCGATAAAATAAAATGCTTTTCATTTGGCCGAATAAGTTTTCAATGACAGAGTTATCTCTAGGTGTTGCTTTGCGCGACATACTAATAAGAAAACCTTTTTTGGTTAAAGTATGTTGGATTTTTAAAGATTGATAAACTGAACCTTGGTCTGAGTGGATAATACAAGTTTTTTTTGGTTTCGGCATTTTTTTGATAGTATTTAAAACTAAATCTTTATTTTGTTGCTTAGACACATGAGAAGCGACTATTTGATTGTTAAAAGAGTCGATAATACAAGAAAAATATAAAAAACCTTGGGGAGTTTTGAAATAAGTGATGTCGGTAAATAGTTTTTGCATTGGTTCGGCGCTTTTAAAATCTTGATTAATTAAATTAGGAGCTATGTTTAAATTATCCTTTAAAGAACGATAATGATATTTATTTTTTTTGATTCTTAAACGACAACAAATCCCTTTTTCTTTCATGATGAGATAAACTTTTTTCTTAGTGATGGGTTCATTAAAGATTTTTTGATATAAATGAGTGATTTTACGATGGCCAAATAAATATTCACGCATTTTACATAAAGATTCAATACGTTTTTGTTGTAAAAGATCTTTTTCTTCTTTTTCTTGGAGTTTATTTTTAACTTTCAACCAATAATAATAAGTACTTTTTTTAATTTGAATTGTTTTTAAAATGGTGGTTAAATTAAGAGTTCGATTGAATTGGTTAACTAAATGAAAAACAATCTTTTTATCAATTTTTTAATTTTTTCAATAATTTTTGTAATAATTTAATTTTTGTTGTAGTTTGTCTATTTTTATGATTAAAATCCCCATTTACTTTTTTTATCTTTCTTTTATATGTTATCTATTATAACTCTAAAAGATTTTTTATTTAAAGAGATTTTGTTTGAAAATGTCATATCTTGAAAAAAGGGGGTTGTACGCAAATGGGGGTTCTTCTTTTTCTTTTTTTATTTGTCTTTATGATTTTGTTAGAGCTTCAGCACATTGATGTTTTTTTAATAACAACTATTCAATACTTGGTAAGGCAGTTGATTGAAAAATTAAAGTTTATTTAATTATAAAAATAAATTAAAAAAATAAAATTAATTAAAAGAAAGATTTTTTTATATCGATTAATAATAATGATATTAAAAATGATACAACGATAATATCAAATATCGAGTATCATTATCATTATCGATATAAAATATAAAATATCACTCCTTAAATGAGTTAATCTTTATATAGATTATTTTCAAAGTCAAACTGTTATAAAGTTGTTAGTAAAGTGTTATAAAACTGTTAGTCTTTTTGTTTTGAAATATATTTATACATAGGATGTAGTTTTTTAACCCGATAACCTTGTTTGGTTTTAGTTAAGAAGAATTGAATATATTTTAAATCTTCTTGTCGATAATAGATGATATTTAAAGCTTTCTTATAGTTTGTTTTAATCGGTTTATTGTATTTATCTAGTTTATTGGGGTCTATTTGATATAATTGTAAGTTTTCTAGTTTATGAAGATTGATTTTGCCAATTAATTCTTTGATGATATTTTTAGATTCATTTTGATAATTGATTTGGAAGATATTATGATGGGTTTTAAGGGGGCTATTTTGGCTTTTAAGGGGGGGTAAATTTGAAAGTAATAGTTTGACTATTACTAGAAGAGAAATTATCATTAATTAAGGTTATTTTTGTTTGTTTAATTTCATCCAAGATTTGAGGGTCTACAAATAGAGTTTGGTTTTTGGGGCGATAATTGGCTTCTTGGTAAGTATTTTTCTTTTTAGAATGGGTTATAATGGTAAGGTTGATTAAATCTTGTTTTAACGTTTGTAAAAAGAGTTTAATTTGTTCTAAATCAGTAGGGGTGGTTTTAGCGTTCCATCCACCGATTAGGATTCCTTGATTAAGGTCGTTTTTCATTTTTATTTTCTCCTTTAAATTTATTTTTGTCATTTTGTTAAAATATTTATTAATTTTTGGCCTAGTAATTGAATGTGCGTGATTTATATTATTAATTTTATTTTTAAAGAGGACCTTATAGGGGTAAAATAATACGTTTGTTGTTGTTTAGTTGGTATTTTATAATAAATAATTATTTAATTACTTCAACTTTATCTTCTCCAAAAAAATGAATAGCTAAATCCACTATTTGTTTCTTTTCTGCTTCTTCATAGGAAACATAAGGGTCTAAAAAACATTTTCGATAAGCTTGAATGCCGTATTGACGAATTAAATCATCAACATCTTTACAAGTTTTGTCATAAGGGAACAAAATGCGTCTAATTTCATAAGGGATTTGTTGTTCTTTTATTTGTTCTCCTAAGGCTGCGTTTCTTTTTCTTCCAGTTTCGTCATTATCGAGGGCGATAATGACTTTAATCTTTTCTTTTTTGAGAATATCCATTTGGGTTTGGGAAAGTAATTGGGCGACACAAATTAAACCCACGACATTTTTTATGCCGTGTTGCCAACAACTAATAACATCAAAAAAACCTTCATGAATGATAATTGTTTTAGTTTTTTTTATATACGGTAAAGCTTCGAAAAAACGATAACTGAAATGAAAAGTAGGTGTTTGACTAAAATTATTGAGGGATTTATATTTAGGTTGCAAATAAGAAACTTCGCGAAAATGATTTTGATAAAAGTGAAATGTTTTATTATATCCATTTTCAATAGGGATAATGATGGAACCATGGAAAGTATCGTGATAATATTTTTTATTTTGTTGATTGGTTTTTTCTTTAACAAAACCATATTCAACTAATTTGGTTGTATCGATATTTTTCTTTTTACAATAATTTACTAGACGAAAAGATAAAGATTTATCAGATAATGGGGCATAACCTAGTTTAAATTCTTTAATGGTTTCTAGAGTTAATTTTCTTTTTTGAGTTAAATATTCTAATCCTAGGTGAGATTCATTATTTCGGTTAGTAGTTAATAAATAATGATAATAATCTCTAATTTGGTTAAATAAAGGTGATATTTCTTTAAATAATTGTGTTTTTGTGGTGTTAATTTCTTTTTCATCAATTGGGTTGTTGATTTTATTGGGGTGGAATTGATATTTAAAAGGTTTGTAAGAAATATTAGGGGTTGAAGTTTTTTGTTGGATTAAGTTTTTAAATTCTTGAGTTTTTATAAAGTTATTAATTTTTTCGAGGGCGTTATTGAAGGTTTTAATTCCTCTTATTTCCATATAAACATCAATAATATCGTAATCTTTACAACATTTCCAACAATAAATTTTATTATCTGAAGTTAAATGGCAACAAGTTGGGTTGTTTCCTTGATGGATGGGACAAGGGAAACGATATTTGGTGTTGAAGTTCGGGGGTAAAATTTTTAATTTTTTTAATAAAACAATCATGGGAAAATTAGTTTTAATGTGTTTAATTTTGTCTTGATGATTCATTTATTTTAACTCCTATTTTTTTGATTAATAATAAGTTTCTATTTGATAAGGTAAAACATAACCGATTTCTTGGAAAGTTTGAGTACTCATTTCAAAGTGATAAATTAAGGTTTTTTTAGTACCACTTCTATTTTTTTTGATACATACTTCAATTATTTTTTGATTTTCATTGTCATCAGATTCTAAATAGAGTTGATTTAAGGTTGAATTATAAATATTTAAAGGTTTTTCTTGGTCTTTGGATAATTGGGGTTGGAATTCGGACATGATTAAGACGATATCAGAATTAGTTTCAATCCCGCTACTTCCTTTTAAAGCGGTTATTTCTGGCGATTTACCTTTGTAGTTAGTGTATGTATCTCTTGAAAATTGAGATAAAATGATAATAACGATGTTTAATTCCATGGCCAATTGTTTGAGTTTAGTCATAATTTCATCAATAGCTAAACGGTCATTTTCTAAGTGATTCGTGGTTTTGGTTATTTGAAGGTGGTCAAGGACGATAATTTCTGCTTGTTGTTCTAAATGGAGGCGATAAACTAAATCAATAACATAATCAATGTTTTTACTTTGATCATAACTAAATGATAAATTTATGTTAACAAAAAATTGTTTGGATTGTTTCATCCTTTCCGTGTATTGTTGTGGTGTGATGTTTGAGTCTTCCAAATTTTTATCTAAAATAACGTCTAAAGGAATTTGAGTTTGGTGAGCTAATAAACGACTTAAATTTTCCTCCATTGTCATTTCATAAGAAAATACCAAAATATGAGGATAATGAGAACTTTCTTGGTGTTTGGTTTTGGCGATATCTAAAAGAAGGTTGTAGACAAAAGTTGTTTTGCCTAAACCAGTATACCCTCCGATAGTGATGATTTGCCCTTTTTTGAATCCTTTAGTTGCTTGATTTAAGCCTCGAAAAGTTTCAGATAAACGGTAATATTCTTCTTGAATTTTTTGTTTTGCTTGATTGTCGGCGGCAAAAAAACTCAGGATGACAAGAGGACATTTGATTTAAAGTGAATAAGGTTTGGTCTGATTTGTGGGGAATAAAAGCCATAAATTTTCTTAATTTATCAAAGATTTCTTGGTAATATAAATTTTTAGTGTAAGGATCTTGGGTTTCAAAAGAAGGACTAATAATTTTTAAGAGTTGTTGGAACAGTTTTTCTTTGGTATAGGTGTGTTTTAAGTTATCTAAGAAATCAAGGTTATTTTCCTTACTAAAATCATTATTTAAAAAAGATAATGATTCTTTGGTAAAGTTATCTTGGGGGAAATAGGTTTGAAGATAGGCCAGTAATTCTTTGATTATCTCAGTTTGAGATTTTATTTTATCCCAAGGATGAGTTGTTTGTTTTTCTAAAAATAAATATTTTAAAGTTGTAAATATTTTTTTATTTTGAGAGTTAATTAGATTTTGGGGTTTAATTATTTGGCAGTAAAGTTTTAGCTTTTCCCATTGGCCTTGTTCGATATAATTTATTAGTTGTTGTAACGCTTTTTGTTCGTTGGTTAACATTTTATATTAACTCCTTTTTTATTTTTTAATGATGTTGATGTTAGAAAAAGGGATGAATTGGGTGGTAATTAAGTTTTGTAAGAAATCGTTAGCTGAGTTGGAAAATAAGTTAATTACTTGATTAATCCCTTGAACTTTGCCTTGGTTAATTTTATTATTTAGTCTTTGAGTTTCTTTTTCGTTGTTAGTTAATAAATAAAACTCAAAACGGGTGTCTAATTTTTTGAGTTGTTGGACTTCTATCATGGTTTGTTTATAGCGTTCGCGGAGACAGGTTTTGAAATTAAAAGCGATTATTCTTTTATTTTCTGTGAATAAAACTAAATCAAATTTAATGTCGGGGATAAAAAATAAATTTACTTGAGGGTATAAATTAGTGATACCTTTATTTTGAAAATATAATAAAATGAGGTATTCATTGATTTTACCACGGATTACTTTTTGACTTTGAGAGTGAATATTATTTTGGTTAAAATAATGGTTTAATTGTTGGTGATTGGTTTTCATATATTTGTCAACAGAAAGATTAAAGGTGTCTTTATTAAAAAAGTATTTTAAGATTTCCACAGTTTGAATATTAGTATTAAATTGTTGAATATTACAAAAATCTTGGTTGTTTAACATTTGAGATTTCCTTTCTTTAAATAAAAAAACCTTTAAATTAAGGTCTTTTGTTGGTTTTTTAGTTTTAAAAATTCTTTTTGTTTTCCAAGTGATGGTGCCATCTTTATGAATAGTTTTGATTTTTCCATTAGAAAAATAGATGTAAGTATTGCCATTTTGGCAGGTTTTTTTAGTTATGATCGCCATTTTATAGTGCTCCTATTTGTTTAATAATTTGTTTTTGGTTAGTTAATGCTGTTTTGTTATTCATCTCTTTTAAGATTAATTGATGGCCAAGGTTTTTTCTTTTGAAGAACAATTCATATCCTTGTTTGACTTTATTAAAGTATGATAAAGGTTTAGTTTCGATAACATCTAATTTGTGGTTTTTTTGGTTTAATTTGCGTTGTAGTCCTAATTGAGGTTCTATTTGTAAATAGACAGTGAGATGGGGTTTAATAAAATTCTTACTTAATTTATTAAAAAGCTGATAATTTTTATCAATTTGATAAGGATAAACTCGATAGGCAAAGTTAGAACCTAACCATCTATCTATTAAAATGATTTTATTAGTTTCTAAATGTGGTTTTATTTCTTCTTCTTGGGTTTGTTGCATGTTCGCAAAACTAAGAAGATATCTAGTTAATGGTTTTAATTGGGCATTAGTTAAAAAGATATCACGAAGAGGTTGGCCGATGGAGGAACTGCCTAAACCTTGTAAAGTAATTACTTCGTGACCTTGTTTTTCTAATTGTTTTTTAATTTTTTGAATTAAAGTAGTTTTGCCGCTGCCGTCTAGTCCTTCAAAAACTATTAATTTCATTTTTGTTCTCCTTTAAATTTAGATTTTGAGTATAAAAAAAAGACCTTCGATTTGAAGGTCTTAGGTTTTTAATTATTATTTAAATTTACTTAATCGTTTTAAATAAGTTGTTTGTGATAATTCTTGTTTAGTTTTTGATAAAAGTTCTAAATATTGTTTGCTATCTTGAATCATTTTGGTAATAAAATTATTATCTAAGTAAATTCTAACTACATGATAATCATTATCATTAAAATAAACTAAAAAATAAGCAAATTTAGCTTGGGAACAATAGAGTTGACATTGGACTTGAGCCCAGTAGTTTTTAGGGATTTCTTTGTTTGCTAAAAAATCATTCCATGATGTTGAGATGTTGTTGTTTTCATCACGATAAGGACATTTGATTTCTAAGAGAGTTTTGGTTTTTTCATTATAACCATCTAAGGAAGCGGAAAACATTTTTTCTTTGTCATCTGTAAAGATGGTATCAGGATAAATTAATTGGGTGGTTTTTTCAAAGAAAGTTCTAGCCAAAGGTTCGGTTTTATTGCCATGTTCGGTGTATTTATTGGAAGTAAAAGTAGTGCCAAAGATTTTGTCATGGACTAGTTGATTTAAGGTTCTAAATTTATCATTACCTGTGATACTACCGATTTCGGAAGCGTTAATGTATTTTTTTCGGTGTTGATACCATAATTTGGTGCGTTGATTTAAGTTTTTGATTCTCATAATATTCGTTCTTTCTTAAATATTTTCTTTAATAATAATAAAAGATATTTTCCTAAATAATAAATAAATTTAATTATATGATAAAGACATTTAAAGATGAAATCAATTAAACATAAAAGATGAGGTAAAAATAATAAGAAAATGATTAATAAAGCTAAATTAAACCATTGGTTTTGATTATTAAAAAAACAATTACTTATAGCAGCAAACCAATTATTTAATTTTGTTAACCAAGTATTAATTAGGTTCCACATGATTATTAGTTTTAATAGTGGTTAGATATTGATAAAATCTAACTACGATACCTTTCTTTAACCTTTGGATGCTTAATTGATAAGTAAAAAGATAGAATTTGATTAAATAAGAGATGAGATAAAAAGGTATTAATAATAAAATAAAGATGATATTAGTAGTTAAAAATGAGGATATTTTTTTTTACGAACATATTTAATAGTTCCTTTCTTTTTTAAGTATTGGGTAATAAAAAAAGACCCTTGTGAAGGGTCTTTGGATGATATTTTAATTAAGAATCGAGGATATTTGGTTTTTTAGGTGGTCTGGTTGTGTCTAAAAATTGATAATAAGTTCTTGTTTGCCAACGATCACCGCCAGAAGCACAATCATTTCCGTCGATATACCAATCATCTAAGAAAACACCAGTTACATACGAATACCAATGTACATTGCCGTTTTCATCGTAAAGGGTTTTAGATGAACGGCCTAATTTGTTTCTAATTGTTTCAGCTTGATAGGTACAGCCATATTTGATATAACATTGGTTTAACCATGCAATATAATCTTTTTGATAATCAATTAAAATATCTCTTTTTAGTTGTGTATCTTGACAAGTAATCCGATATATTTTATCTTCAGTTTCAAAAGTATTTTCTAATAAATTAATAGCATATGAAATATTAATTTCTTTATAAGCGGGTTCGGTAATAGTTATAGGATTATTACCGCTTTTAGATTCTCTGTTATATTCTCCTTCATAAGCATATAAATTATTGGCTCTTTTCCAATCTCGGATGTCTTTATAGGGGTTAAGAGAGTCTGGGAGATTAATGTGGATTGCTCTTTTCCC
>NZ_LHCF01000014.1 GCF_001277135.1 Candidatus Phytoplasma pruni | reverse complement strand
AATTTTAATAAATGGTTAATGTAAGAAATAAAAAAATATTTAAAATTTTCAAATTGAGACAAACATCAAAAAAAACACATAAAATTAGATAAAAAAAAGACTCCCAAAAGAAGAGCCTTTTAAAAAGAATAATTTTCGAATATTTATTGTAATAATTTATTTTATACTAAAAATTATTTTTTATTAAATCAATAATTAAAATAAATTATAAAAATTTAATCAGATAGAATATATGGTATCAACAAATCTGATAACATACCTGTTATTTGAGAAGCCATAAAAATTAAAATAGACTCGGATTCATCATCTGAATATGTTTTGCTACATTCGATGAGAGATGATAATAATATATCGCAACAATTTTCAAAATACTGATTCCAATTTGTAAAAGTATCATTGATTTCTATACTATTATTAATTGAATTATTCATAATAACTTTTTTCAAATTATTTAAATTTTTACTAAATTTATATTCGGATATTCTCGAACAGATATTTGACTTTTAAACTTATTTGAAGATACGCCATTAATTATATCACAACATTTTTGAGTAATATCATTTAATTTTTCAACATCATTAGGATTTATTGTTATCCCTAAATTAAATAAATTAATTCTGTTTAAAGCCAAGAGAGAAAAATTTTTACAATCCATAAAATTAAATTTCTTATTTTTTACTTCTAAAATTTCAACAGATGGTTTTTGTTGTATATTTGTTTTATTGTGTGCAAAAATTTTTTTACTAAATATCGATGAGGAAAAAATAATAATTAATGTTATTAAAATCTAAAAAAACTAAATAATTATTTTTAACTAATTTTTTTAACAATTATAAATCTCCTTTTTTATTTAATTTTATCAACAATTGAATGAAAATATCTTCATGTAATTATATTTTTAACAAATCTTATCTAATAATGTTGCAAATTAAAATATTTTTTTAAAAAACTGATGAATTGTTATGTTTTTTTTAGACAAATTTTGTCTCTAAAATTATTCTTTAAGACTAAAAATTAAGTATATAATTTCCTATCTTTTCAAAATAACAAAACATTGTCATTAGAAGAAAAAGTGTCTAAAGTTTTGGAACACTTCATAGCAAAAATATTTTTTTTCATCTGTTCAAACTCCTTTGCCCATTGTTGTTGTTTTTATAAAAAAGATAAACTTTTTTGGGTTTTCTCATTACAATATAGTCAAAAAAAAACTATCTAAAGAGCGATCAATAATATAATTTTAGAGTAAAGCTTCTTTTTTAGATTGTTGCAACCCCCCCCTTTCTAGAGTTTGATTAGAACGTAAATAAAAATTGGTCTTATTTAAAAATAATTCCATTTTTTCTATATAAACTTGTTCACAATCAACTAATAAACCTTCTTGTTTTAAAAAAGCTATTATTTCTTATTTTTTGTTAATTTGAATTTCTTGAATTTTCATTTGTGCGATAAACTCCTTTTAATTTTTAAAACCTAATTCTTTTTTAAAATCATTTAACCAAGTAGAACTATTTTTATTCTTATTTTGCTTATACAAGGGAGAAAAATTTATTTTAGCGGGATTAATGTATAATTGTTTTGTTTGTTTATTAAAAAAATATTTTTGTTCTAAAATATCTTGTCAAACTCTAAATTAAAAAAACTTTTATTTAATTCTTGCAATGTGGTTTTTATTTTGGTAATATCCGTTTCCTTTAAAAATAATATTTTTTTTGCAATATTATAGTTAGTTAGTTTGTTTGATATCCGAACTTAATAAAATATGAAATGTATCTATATTAGCTAAAAAAATGCATAATTTGTTTTAAACCGTAAATATATTTCATTCGTTTGGTTCCTTTAATTCGACATTTGCCAATATATATTTAATTTGTTGGTTTTTTTTATTCTTTTTGATGCATTTTGGTTTAGTGAATGTTTCTTCACAGTTATTAACCTTTAATTTCAATTGCTTTTTTTGGGCTTTTCAACGTAAAGAATGTCAGCACACCCATTAGAATTAATATCCATATATAATTTAGTTGGTTTTTCTTTTATGTTGTGCGTTCGTTCATTTTTTTAAAACTCCTTTTTTAAGTTTGGCTAAATAAAAAACCAAACTGTTTATTTTTAATTAATAAACAATTTGGTTCAATTAGTTATTTTCTT
The DNA here is from genome assembly GCF_001277135.1 of Candidatus Phytoplasma pruni. Classification (GTDB taxonomy): domain Bacteria; phylum Bacillota_I; class Bacilli_A; order Acholeplasmatales; family Acholeplasmataceae; genus Phytoplasma; species Phytoplasma pruni. The sequence continues at coordinate 8,789 of NZ_LHCF01000014.1, read as the reverse complement.
TTGGTACCACTTTGATAGTTCAATCTATTAATAAATAAGTTGATAACAATGGAAAAAGGAAAGTTTTTGTGAAAATTATTTTATTTTTATCTTAAAAATTTATAATATCATACTTTTAAAAATAATTTAGGATTATTTGTTTTAAAGATGGTTAAAATGAGTAAAATCAAAGACAATAATATTTTTTTCACGACGTTATTTTAAAAAAGTTTATTATTTTTAGGGATACTTTTTTTTAGATATCAATAAAAAAGCAGTTTTTATTGATCTTTTGCCCCTTGTCGTAATGATATTTATTTAAAAATACACAATAAAGGTTAAAAAATGTTAAAAATAAAAACCATCTTCATTCATTTATTGGTAGGGATTTTATTTTGGACTCCTATTTGGATATTTTATCAACGCCAAATGATAAAATCTTTTACCCCTGTTAACAAAAACATTCCTATAGAACCAATTGTCTTAGATTTTGATCCACAAAAAATGATTAATTCTCATAAATTACCCAAAAGTAAAATTTGGAAAAATTATTTCAAAGGTGTTTCTGCTGTCGAAACAGCCGATCAATATGTTAAAAATTTTGTTTTAGTCAATAAAGAGAGTAATATCAAATATAACGCTTTAGAGAAAAAATTAATTATTAAAAATATCGATGATTTAATCGATAAAAAAATTTATTTCGCTAGGACATATATTAAATTTAACCCTGGTTTTTACAAATTTAGAGATAGTTTTTCCATAGGTATTCATTTTTACCTCCATTTAACTAAATCCAGCCAAAATTGTTATTTAATTATGTTGGAACCAATAACCGACACTCTTTTATAAAGAAAAAAAATAGATGATTTACATCATCTATTGATTTTTATCTATTGATCTTTCTTTTTAAACCTTTTTTCGCTATCTCTACCACTAATAAAGGGCTCATTGATAAAATAAAAATGATGAGAAAGTCTCTGCAAGATAAATCAGCTAATTGAAAGTTTTCTTTGAAAAAAGGGACGAATAGAATAATCATTTGTAAAAAAACACTAATCAAAAAGAATTTAATTAAAGCCCAGTTGGTCTGAAGTGAAAAAACCGATTTACGTAAATGTTTTAAATTAAAAACGTGTACTAATTGCGAAAAAGATAAAACAAAAAAGGCGAAAGTTTGTCCATATTTAGCTGCTTCCTGAGGATGCAGCTTATAACCAATCCAAGCGGCTAAGAAAGTTAATAAACCTAAAAAGAACCCTTCTAAAGCTATTTTATAAATCAAAGCAGGCGTTAGTAAGGCATTTTTAATATTACGTGGCTTTTGCTTCATTAAATCTTTTTCTTTAGGTTCCATGCCTAACCCTAAAGCAACCAAAGAATCGGTGACTAAATTAATCCAAAGAATTTGCAAAGCGCTAAGAATAACAAAATCATAAGTGAAAAAGAAATGTCCCAAACAAGTATTTAATAAAATAACAGTTATTTCGCCCATATTACAACTTAAAAGGAAAAGAATACTTTTTTTAATGTTTAAAAAAATATTTCTTCCTTCTTCAATAGCGTTTTTAATAGTATTGAAATTATCATCTGTTAAAACAATATCAGCTGTTTGTTTAGCGATTTCTGTACCATTTACGCCCATAGAAATACCAATATTAGCTTGTTTGATGCTAGGAGCATCGTTCACTCCATCGCCTGTCATAGCCACAATATGACCTAATTTCTGCCAAGCTTGCACAATTTTTAATTTTTGTTCTGGTTTAGTTCTAGCATAAACTTTAATATAAGGTAATTTAGTCTTTATTTCGCTTTCGCTCATTTGTTCGAACATATCTCCGTTAATAGCTAAATCGTGCGGATGTTTTAAAATGTGTAATTCTTTAGCTATCTTTTCGGCAGTATATAAATGATCGCCTGTGATCATAATAGGAATAATAGAAGCGTTGCGACAGTCTTGAATAGCTGCAAAAATTTCTGGCCTAATAGGATCTTGTATAGCAACCAAACCTAAAAAAACGATTTTATTTTGCAATTGGGACAATAATTCATCTAAAGTGGTATCTTCTTGCAACCATTCTTCTTGAAAAAAATCAACATAAGCCACACCTAACACTTTATAACCCTTTTGAGTCATTCGTGTTAATTCATTGTTTATCAGATGCTCATTATTTAACTGTTTTTCCTGCATTTCACCTTGGTAATCTACATACTTGGATAAATTACAGATTATTTCTCCAGCTCCTTTAATAATGATATATTTACGACTTTTTAATCGATGAATAGTAATCATTAATTTATATTTATCATCAAAAGGAAATTCTTTAAGGCGTATATTTTCTTCTCTTAATAAATTAACATCTATTTGCCATAAATAAGCTAAATCAATAAAAGATTGATCTACAGGGTCAAAGATAATATTATTGATCTTGTTGTTATTTTGGTCTTTTTGCGCGGTCGCATTATTACATAAGCAACCATATTTAACCAATCTTAAAACATCTTTGGACAAAGGTAAAACGTTATTAACCGAAAAAACATTGTTCGATGTATATAAATGTTTAATATTCATTTTATTATAAGTTAAAGTGCCTGTTTTATCTGTACAAATAACACTCACAGTTCCCAAAATTTCTAAAGTTTTTAAATTTTTAACGATAGCTTTTTGGTTTGCTAGTTTTTTAATCCCTAAAATCATAATAATGGTGATAATAGCCAATAAACCTTCCGGAATAACCGCTACCGCTAAAGCGATAGAAGAAAATAAAAAATGTTTTAGAACGGTTAAATCTATGTTTTTACCAAACCAATAATGTTTCAATAGGTTTAACGAAAAATTAATTATAATTAAAAAAGCGATAATAACGCTCAACAATTTAGATAGATGAGCAATATTTTTTTCTAAAGGAGTTTTAGTCGTTTGATTTATTAAGGTAAATTGAGTAATTTTACCAATCTGAGTCTTCATCCCTGTGGCTAAAACCACTCCTTTGGCGTTACCATAAGCCACGACTGTACTCATGAAAACTATGTTAAAAGCGTTAAATAAACTAAAAGGTTGATCGTTATCTTGATGTTTTTTAGCAACTGATAAAGTTTCACCTGTCAACACTGATTCATTAATTTTTAAATGGTTGGATTGGATTAACCTGATATCAGCCGGAACAATGTCCCCGGTTTCTAAAAAAACTATATCTCCTACGACCAACTCTTCTTGCGAAATCAATTGTTTTTGGTTATTTCTTAAAACTTTACTATAAGGTTTAGTTTTGTTTTTAACCATTAATAATGATTTTTGGGTTTTATTTTCATAAATAACGCCCAAAAAAGCGTTAATCAAAACAATAATTAAAATTAAAATACTTTCCAAAATTTCTTCTTTTTGATGGGAAATAAAACCCATTATGAACGTGATGGCAGATGCTATTAATAAAAGATAAACGAAAAAATCATTAAATTGTTGTCTAAATGTTTTCCAAAAGGAAAAAGCAACCGGTTCTTGCAAAAGATTAAAACCATATTTTAAACGTTTTTGTTGAACTTTAGCATTATCTAAACCTTTTGCAAAATCGGTCTTTAATGCTTTTTCTAATTTTTTGAGATTTAATTGGTAAAATAAGGATTCCATCAGCGAGGAAAGACTTTCTAATAGTAATTTTTTCATTTTATAGTCATTTTTTTAATTTAATCGTTTTTAACACATAAAAAAATTTATCGTTATCAACGCACAAAAAAAGAAGTTAAAAAAACTCCTTTTAAAATAGATTAAACTTTTTATAATTCTGGTTGTTCTTCAGATTTTTGAGCTATTTGTTGAACTAGTTCAATTTTAGAAACTTTAATTTTAGTAATCACTAAACCGTCATGAGCTAAACCATCAAACTTCCAGTTATTATAAATTATTTGAATTTTTTCGTTATTTTCAGGAATTCTTTTAAATTTCCCTAACATAAAACCGCTTAAAGTTTCGTAATCATCAATAGGTAAATCTGCTTTTAATTCTTCTTCTATATCATATAAGTGAGTAGTTCCTTTGATGATATATTCGTGTTCAGAAATTTGGATAATTTCTTGGTTCTGTTTGTCGTATTCATCTTCTATATCACCCAGGATTTCTTCAATTACATCTTCAATAGTGACAATCCCAGCAGTTCCACCATATTCATCAACTACAATAGCAATATGGTTTTGTTTCAATTGCATTTCTTTAAACAATTCACTAATGTTTTTAAATTCCATTACGTAATAAGCTTTGCGAAGGAAATCTTTAATGTCGAATTGTAAATGGTTTTTATCCACTTCTATTAATCCTTTAAAAACATCTTTTACGTGAACGATACCGATTATTTTATCAAGACTTTTCTCATAAACGGGGAATCTTGTGTATTTTTCCGAACAAATCAAATCAGTTAATTCTTCGCGAGTAACATCTGATTTAATAGCGATAATTTCTTTTCTATGACGCATTACATCCGAAACTTTGGTTTCATCAAAGTCAAAAATGTTTTGAATCATATTATTCTCGCTACTATCGATAATACCTTTACGGTAAGAAGTGTTTAGTAAATATCTCAATTCATCTTCAGCTACAGCATCATTTTTTTTATGTGGATCAATTCCTAAAGCATATAAAATAATATTGCTTATCTGGTTCAATAACCAAACGATAGGTTTAGTTATGAAACAAAAAACATTGAAAAGATCTAATAAAAAATAAGCTGTTTTCAAAGGAAAGTTTAAAGCTATTCTTTTTGGAGTAATTTCTCCAAAAACAATAGAAACAACCACTAAACCGATTGTGAAATAAATTCCTAAATCATTTTCATTTTTCAAAAGATAACCTTGAACAAAGGTTAAAATATGAATCATTATCTGAATAACAGATAAAAAATGAGTAGGAGTTTCTTTTAATTTTTTTATTTTTAAGGCTTTTTTAGAACCATTTTTAATTTCTAAATTAATTTTACTTTCACTTAAGGTTACTAACGATATTTCGATCGCAGCAAAAAAAGAATTCAACAAAATTAATCCAAAAATCATTAGATAAACGTTGAAATAGTCCACTTTAATTTATAACCTCTTTCTTATTTTTCACACAAGCGAAAAATAGGCTATAAATAGTATTATTTAAATTCTCTGTTAAATCATCATTTTCCATATATCTAAGCAATCAAATCCCCTTTTATTTCTCTTTTTACTTCTAGGAAATAACTGTTTTTATTCTAACATATAATATGACAAATGTCAAAGCATATATGATTTATCCTCAGAAGGATCTTCTTGGAATAAATTAATTTATTAATAAGCTCTAGCAAATAACACCGTTTGGTTAGCTTTTTTATTGGTTACAGGGCAAATTTCTGTTATTAAAGGTTCGTCTAAAATAACTCGAGCGGTAGCGCCTGTCTCTTTTTTAATAATTTCTTCGGCTTCATTTTCATAAACACTCATTTTAATATATCCTGTTTTTTGTAGATGTTCTTTAAATTCATCATAAGTTTTAGCTTGATAAGTGTTATTTTTAACATGATCAGAAGCTTTTTGATACATTTCTTGGTGAATTTTTTTTAATAGAAGAGGTATTGATTCTAATAAATCTTTTGCGGCCGCTTTTATTTTAGTAGAATTGTGTCTGATAAAAAGAGTTAATTCTCCGTTTTCTAATTCTTTTTTACCGATTTCTATTCTTAAAGGTATGCCTTTAAGTTCGTGATTGCTCAATTTCCAACCTATATTTTTATTTTGTAAATCTATTTTCACTCTATAAGAAGCGCTTAATTGTTGGTATAAAAGGTGCGCTTTTTCCACTACTTGTTCGTTTTTCATTTGCAAAGGTACAATGACGATTTGTACGGGAGCGATATAAGGCGGCATCACTAAACCTTCGTCATCGCCGTGAACCATAATTAAAGCTCCTATTAAGCGAGAAGAAATGCCCCAAGAGGTTTGATGAGTGAATTGTTTTTGCAAATTAGCATCTTGAAAAGTGATCTCAAAAGCTTCAGAAAATTTAGTACCTAAATAATGTGAAGTTCCGGCTTGCAAAGCTTGTCCATCATACATTAAAGCTTCAATAGAATATGTCACTTCCGCGCCTTTAAATTTCTCTTTTTCGGTTTTTTTGCCAGAAACAAAAGGGATGGCTAACAGTTCTTGACCTAATTTTTTATATAAATTTAAAATATCGAAGCTTTCTTGTAAAGCTTCTTCTTTTGTAGTATGAACTGTATGCCCTTCTTGCCATAAAAATTCTTTACTTCTTAAAAAAGGTTTATTGGTTTTTTCCCAACGAACAACAGTGCACCATTGATTAAATAATTTAGGTAAATCACGATAAGAAACTATTTTTTTAGCATAATATTGAGAAAATAACACTTCAGAAGTAGGTCTAATAATTAATTTTTCTGGCAGAGTTTTATCGCCTATTTTGCTGATAGTCATCGCTTCAGGAGCAAATCCTTCAATATGTTGCTGTTCTTTTTGAAATAAATTTTCTGTAAAGACTAAAGGAAAATACACGTTTTGATGGTTAGTTTTTTTAATTCTTGGTTCATAAATTGTTGAATCATTTCCCATAGAGCATAACCATACGGCAAATAAATAAAAAAACCTTTGATATCGGAATAATCAATCAATTCTGATTTCAAACAAACATCTGTGTACCATTGACTAAAATTTTCATTACGAAAAGATACTTCTTTTACTAATTTTTTAACATTCATAAATCAGAACCCTTATTTATAATTATTTTATTAACATTTGCTTATATTAATATTATATAGTTTCATAACATTTATGTTAATAATTTTTGAAAAACAGCTATTTTATCGGTTTTTTCCCATTCGAATAAATCATCTTGTCTGCCAAAATGTCCATCTCTAGCAGTTATTTGAAAAAGGGGTTGTTTTAGTTTTAATTGATTAATAATTCCTTGCGGAGTTAAATCAAAATTTTGTTGAATTGTCTGGATAATTAATGATTCAGGCACTTTATTAGTATTAAAGGTATTAATAAATAAACCTACTGGTTGTTCTATTCCGATAGCGTAAGAAATTTGTAATTCACATTTATCACAAACACCAGCAGCAACGATATTTTTAGCCAAATATCTCACCATATAAGCACCACTACGGTCCACTTTAGAAGCATCTTTACCGCTAAAACAACCGCCGCCATGACGAACTTCCCCGCCATAAGTGTCTTGAATAATTTTTCTACCTGTTAAACCAGCGTCCGAACCAGGACCCCCATTGACGAAACTACCAGATGGATTGACAAAAATCTTGGTTTTTTCGTTCATTAATTGAGGATCAATAACTGGTTTGATAACATGTTCTATAATTTCTTCTTTAATTTCTTCTTGAGTGATATTTTTTTTGTGTTGACAAGAAACCACAATGGCTTCTACATAAAGAGGTTTATTGTTTTCATCATAACAAATAGTTACTTGAGTTTTCCCATCTGGTCTTAAAAAAGGTAAAGTTTTATTTTCTCTTAATTCTGTCAATTTTAAAGCTAAAGCTTTGGTTAAAAAGAAATTCAAAGGCAAAAAGGTTGGTGTTTCGTTGGTGGCATAACCAAACATCAAACCTTGATCTCCGGCGCCTTTATTTAAAACCGCTTTATTTATTTCTTCTGATTGTTCGTGAGTTAAATTAACGATAGATAATTCATCATAAGAAAAATTTTCGTTTTTTCTGTCATATCCTATTTGTTGAACAGTGTTTTTAATAATCTTTTCTACTTGTTGAGGAGCTAATGGAGAACTAGTTTTAATTTCGCCCAAAATGATAACTTTTTGGTTAGTGACAACTGTTTCGATAGCCACTTTAGCCTCTTGATCTTCACTTAAATAAGCGTCTAATAAAGCGTCAGAAATTTGATCCGCTATTTTATCAGGATGACCTTTGGTTACTGCTTCGCTACTAAATTTTTTCATTTACTTTCTCCATAAAATTTTTGTTTAAAACAATAAAAACATATTATACACTAAAAAAAAGACTTTAATTAAAAGTCTGTTTTTAAAATATATTTCAAATTAATGAATTATTATTCTACTTTAACGATATCAAAAGCTTGTAGACCGCGACCTTCAACTTCTTTAATAGTGAATTCAACTTTTTGGTTTGCTTCTAAAGTACGAAATTTGTCTGTTCTGTATTCGCTGTTGTCTAATCTGATAGATGTGTAATGAAAGAAAACGTTACCTTTTTGTCCTTCTGCATTAGGATCGTCAGTATCAATTGTGATGAAACCAAACCCTTTATCAGGATTAAACCAATCTACTTTACCCTGAATTCTTTTTTGTTCCTTTTGTTCCTTTTGTTCCATTATGAAAAACTCCTCTTTATTAAAATTAGTTTAAATTAACCTCTTTTATTATATATTATTTATTTGGAAAGTAAACAAATATTTATAAAAAAGTTAATAAAGCGGAAGAAAAAGTTTTTTTAGCAATTAATTATAACATTTTTTCTTAAATTGGGTTTTATATGATAAAATAATACAAGAGCGTCAAAAGCCCTTATAGTTTAATGGCAAAACACATCAGTGGTAATGATGAAATACAAGTTCGATTCTCGTTAAGGGCACCAATCATTTTGTTTTAAATTTTTCTTATTTTTTTGTTAATATATATGTTGTAGTTTTTTAGAAATTATTTTTTTTAAAAAAATGAAATTCTTGACTTAAAGAATGCGGACGTCGTATAGTGGCTATTATACGTGCTTGCCAAGCATGAGACGGGGGGTTCAATTCCCCCTCGTCCGCTCCAAAATAATAAAATAATAATTTAGATAAATTAAATAAAAAAA
>NZ_LHCF01000013.1 GCF_001277135.1 Candidatus Phytoplasma pruni | reverse complement strand
TTTATTGTGTATTTTTATTTGTATTGTATTTAATAGCAAACTTAATAAAATCTTTAAATAAAGGATGTGGCTTCAGAGGACGAGATAAAAATTCTGGATGGAATTGAACCCCTACAAACCAAAAGTGATTTTTTAATTCCACTATTTCAGGGACTTTTTCTTCTTGATTAAAGCCAGAAACATTGAAATAAGGATCTTTATCAAAAAGAGGGAGATATTCTAAATTCATTTCATAGCGATGACGATGTCTTTCGTTAATCACTTCTTGTTGATAAATGGCATAACTTCTACTATCTTTTTTTAATTCTGAAGAATAAAGACCTAATCTTAAAGAACCGCCTAATTGTGTATTATATATTTTTTGAGTAATAACGGGATAAGGCGTTTTAGAATCTACTTCTGAGGAATTGGCTTGTTCTAATTTTAAAACATTACGAGCATATTCTATCACCGCTATTTGCATACCAAAACAAATACCGAAAAAAGGGATATCGTTTTCACGAGCGTATTTAACGGCTTTAATTTTCCCTTCAACCGCTCTAAAACCAAAACCACCAGGCAATAAAATACCATCACAAGTATTTAACTGTTTTTGGATATTATCATTAGTTAAATATTCCGCATCAATCCATTTAATTTCAACTTTCACATCATGAGTGTATGAAGCATGTTTCAAAGACTCTTCGATAGATAAATAAGCATCATGAGAATCGATGTATTTTCCTACTAAACCAATAGTGATTGTGCGTTTTAAGTGTTCTATTTTATGAATTAATTGTTTCCACTGGGATAAATCAGAAACAGGAACATTTTTAATTTGGAAATGATCTAAAATAAAATCATCTATTTTTTGTCCGTGTAAATTAAGAATAATTTTATATAAAATATCAACATCTGTGTTATCAAAAATAGCGTTTTTTTGAACATCACATAAAATAGATATTTTTTGCTTCATTTCTGGAGTGATTATTTTTTCACTTCTTAAAATTAAAATTTGTGGTTGTATTCCTAAAGATCTTAATTCTTTCACACTGTGTTGAGTAGGTTTAGTTTTCGTTTCGTTGGAAGATTTTAAATAAGGAATTAAAGTATTGTGTAAATAAAGAACATTATGAAAGCCTAAATCATAACGCATTTGCCTAATAGATTCTAAAAAAGGTAAAGACTCAATATCTCCAACAGTTCCACCTATTTCAATGATAATAATATCATAATCAGCGTTTTGAGCGATAGTTAAAATTCTATACTTAATTTCGTTAGTAATGTGAGGAATGACTTGAATAGTTTTACCTAAATATTCCCCTTTTCTTTCTTTATTAATTACAGATTGGTATATTTGTCCTGTAGTGACGTTAGATTCTCTTGATAAGTTTTCATCTAAAAACCTTTCATAATGACCTAAATCTAAATCTGTTTCAGCTCCATCATTAGTCACAAAAACTTCCCCATGTTGATTAGGGCTCATAGTGCCTGAATCAACGTTAATGTAAGGATCAAATTTTTTCATAAACACTTTTAAACCGCGTTGTTTTAAAATTTGACCAATAGACGAAGCAATAATGCCCTTGCCTAAACCAGAAACTACTCCACCTGTCACGAAAATAAATTTAGGTTGTTTTTTATTTTTATTCATCTTTTTTCCTTCTTCCTATGGGAGAAAAACAATTAGAACATATCCAACATTTGCTCTATTTTATGTCCAATTGTTTCACCGATATTAATTTTAGTTTCAGCGTTATTTCTCGTATTGTTTAAAATATCTTGATCAAAAACAACTTTATTCGGTTTAATCAATAAAACTACAGTAGAACCACCAAAAGAAAAAAAACCTTTTTCTTGACCTTTAACAAACTTACTGATTTCATGATTGTTGATTTTACCAACCATCATAGCGCCGACTTCTATTTGCACTACTTGACCAAAATTATGGGTATATAAAATATTATATTCTCTAGTATTTTCTTGTAGAACGTTAAATTGTTTAAAAGCTATAGGGTTCACTGTATGAAATTTACCCTTGATTTTAACCACTTTTAGGTCTAATAAGCCATCATCTATAAAAATATAACGATGATAATCATTAGCTTTTAACCTAAACATCACTAATTGACCATCTAAATATTCTGAAGCCAATTTATCATCTTTTAATAAATCACTTAAACGATAATCAACATTTTTAATAGTGTATACGCTATTATTATAAATAGGGAAAATACTAACTTGCCCTTCGCAAGGGCTAATGAAAGTTGTTTCCTTTCTATCAAAAGACAGATGTTTATATTTGCGTGTAAAAAAATCATTATAAGAACGAAATTTTTGCTTTTCGAATAAATCCAAATCTATATTATATTCTTTGATTGTTTTAGAGATGTGAATTTTAGACAAAAAGGTTTTAAAATATAAACTAGCTAAATAAGTCACAAATTTGGAAACAAGAATTTTTAAAAACAGTCTTTTCCAAAAGTTCTTTTCAATATTAGTATACACAAATATTTGTTGTTTGCTAGTGATCTTGTCTTCTAAAACATTCCCTTTTTTATCAACTATTTTTTTCATCTAAACGACCTTTAATTATTTTTTGAGACATATTTCTAAGTATAACAAAGTCAAAATCAACGTTAGAAATAACGCACTTAAAAAGAAATATAAAATATTTTTTTGTTTTTAAATTTAATTTTATCATAAACAAATAAAAAAGAAAATAACATGAGGAAAAAGAGATATATTAAAGGTGATAACCACTGAATATCCTCAAAATCTTTCCACAATTTACCTAATTGTAAGTGAATTAAAATTAAAACAGGGAACAGAACTGAGGAAAAAGTAACCGGAACGCCGATAAAACCTTTAGAATTTAATTCTTCATTTTCCTCCGTTAAAACGTTAAAATAAGCTAATCTAATTAAAGCTGCTAAAACATATAAACTACCAAAAAAGACAAAAGCGAATGTTAAAAGTGTATAATAAGTAGATCCTGAAGAAACAACTTTTTTCAATAAAGAATAACCTATCGCTACTGGTAAAACGCCGAAACTAACCAAATCAGCCAAAGAATCAATTTGTACACCATATCTTTTTTCCAAAAGAGAACGGTTTTTTTTACTACGACTAACTATGCCATCAAAAATATCGCAAATGCCTGATATTAACAAAAAAACAGAAGCTAAGCCGATTTTGTCTGTAAAAACAACTAAACTGACGCCAATAAAGCCACTTAGTAAATTTAAATAAGTTAAATATACAGTATAATCGTATATGCCTAAGAACATTTTTTTAACTCCGCTCACTTGATAATACAACTTGTTTTTTTGTATTAGTATTTTTTTAAATTATCATATGGGGGAATCTTTTATTGATCGTATAAATAATCATATTCATCATTGATATCGTCTTCTTTGACATCATCATCGCTCACAGAATTTAAATCTACTTGAGGTTTTTTGATATCATTATCTAAATGTTCTGAATCAATATCTAACGCTTCTTCTATTTCTTCTTTGTGCTCATCGCTATCTTCATCATGACTATCATCATTTTTAGGTTTTAAGGTAAAATCTTCAAAATCTAAAATTTTATGATCGATATCTGTTTGTTCTTCATCATCTTTATCGTCTTTTTCAGCGTAATACTCTTTATCCCATAAATGTAGATTGCCCGCTTTAACGCACCAAAGATCTTGGCCATTAAAAACAAAAAGACCACTTAAAACAATATCTAAATATAGTTGAGAAACTTTCTCCACATCAGTAAAATCTAATTGTCTAATTTGGAAAACTTGTTCCATTAATTGATAAATAGGTATAGATGTTTTATTTTGTTTTAAAATTTGATAAGAAATATCAATCATTGAATTATTGGGGTCGATTAGGTTCTTTTTTTCGTTCATTATAAATTGTTGTCCTCTTTCTAAGAAAATGATTAAAAGATAATAAAATTATCAAAAAGTGAATTCTAAATTTTCAGAAGCTTTATTAATGACTTCTCTTGAAGCATTTTCTACTTGTTTTAAAACTTCGTTAAAAGATAATAAAATACTTTCTTGCAGAATATCTAAATTTTTAAGAGCTTGGGTATTTTTAATACGAACATCAACAACTTGTTTAGTCCCTTGCATCACTATCATCACATCGCCTATTGTAGCGATAAATTCTTTGGATTCTAATGTTTTTTGCTCTTTTTGAATAGCTTCTTGCATTTTTCTTAATTTATCAAACATATTAGTATTAGTATTCATTTTCACTCCTTATTATATCTTAATTTTTACTGTATCAAAACCAAAATATTCTCTAGCTAATTTAATTAGTTCTAATTCATTTTGTTCTATTTTGACAAGGGAATTTTGTTCATAAAAACTATTGTCTAAATGAGATAAATCAACATCCATCGGATTATTAGTTGTTTGATATTTATCATAAGCCACTTTGATCAATTCATCCCAATGTTTTGGCAAAATAACAAAATAATCATTGATAATAGTTTTTTTAGAGTTAAAAAGTTTCTTAATGTTTTTTTTCACATTAACATTTAATAAATTCTTATAATTATTCATATCCGAACAAGCCAACAACATTTCTTTGTTGCGTCCGATCATCAACAATTTAGCTTCTGATAAAACTTTGGCAGAAGCTTCTAACTCTAAATTATCAGAATAAGTTTTTAAATTAGCCCATCTTTTTTTTAAAAGAGTAGTTGTTTTATCATCTTGATTAAGCAGAATTTTTTTAATATGTTTTATTAAATTATTTTCTGATTCTATTGCTGCTTCTGCAACAATTTCCTTTTTTTTAGCCAGATAAGATTTTTGAGGTTCTTTTTTAGTGCAAGGAAGGTCGTTATTAGAATATGAAACATTATTGTTCCAATTATGATTTTTCACCACTGTATTAGTGTTTTTGGCAGCGATAGAAGTCTTTTTGATAATTATATTTTTGTCAAAAAACAGATTATGTATTTTAATAAAGTTTAAAATTAAAGAATTTTTTTTAGTGGGGAAATGGATAATATTTTGTTTTAAAATTAACAAGATTTCAAAAAATTCATTCCTTTTAGAATTGGTTAACAAACGGAATAAATTTGTATTTTCTTGAGGATTAGTCACATGTTCTAATAATAATTTTTGAAAAAAATCAATTAAATCATCTAAAAAAGGTGAAATTTGCACATTAGGTTTCAAAATTAATTCTAAAAAAGCTATCATTTGGTTGATGTCTGGTTGAACCAAATATTCGGCTAATTGGTTTATTTTACTTTCCGAAATAACACCTAACATTTTTTCAATATCTTTTTTTTCAATCAAGTTAATTTTATAAGAACTGATTTTATCTAATAAATTTAAAGCATCTCGCATACTTCCGTCTGAATAGGCTGCTATAGTGGTTAAAGCTTCATCAGTAATTAAAATTTTTTCTTCCTCCACAATAGGGTTTAATTTAGTTTTAATTTCTTCATCGGTCAAATTCGGTAAATGAAAATGTTGAGTTCGGGAAAGAATAGTTTTAGGAATTTTAGCTAATTCACTAGTGATTAAAATGAAAACAACGTTCAATGGGGGTTCTTCCAATAATTTCAATAAAGCGTTAAAAGCATTGCTAGATAAGACGTGAACTTCATCAATAATATAAACTTTATATTTTAATAAATGAGGTTTGTATTGAACTGTGTCTTTTAATTCTCTAATTTCATCTACACCATTATAAGAAGCACCATCAATTTCAATCACATCTAAATTTGCTTTTTGGCGGACCACTAAACAAAACTCACATTCATTACAACAATCTTGTCCTTGAGGATTTTGACAGTTAATGGTTTTAGCTAAAATTTTAGCCAAAGTGGTTTTACCTACGCCTTTATTGCCGCTTAACAAATAACAATGATGAATTTTTTGCAATTTGATAGCATTTTTTAAAGTTTTAATAACAACTTCTTGACCTACCATCCCATCAAAATTTTTAGGTCTATGTTTACGATATAAAACTAAATAAGACATACAAAATAAATCCTTTTTCTTATAAATTCATTCTTTTATATTATATTCTTCCAAGAGGTTTTATGAAAGGGAGAAACCTAAAACCTTAACTAAATAAAGAATAAAAAAAATTTTATTTGACTACAAATAAAATCACATCTTAATATTTTACCATATGAAAAACCTTTTTTTCTAATGTAGTGCGTCTTTTTCTTCATTTTCCTGTTTCTCAACTTTTTTTGCCGAGCAAAAGAGCAATTTAAAAAAAAGAAAAATTTCTTTTAAGGCTTTTTAGACAGTCTAAAATGTAGTTTTTTTACCTTTTTACAAAGCGGCCTTTTTTCAGTTCAAAACGAAACAAAAAGTTTAAATTTAGCCGCAATTAGGTTGTTTTAATGAACCAAACAAACGCTAAATATCACACAAATATTTAACTTTTCCCAATTTAAATATGATAAAATTACTTATGTAATGAATAAATATTTTATTCATTTATTATAATATGAAAATGTATTTTAATAAATCTAATAGAAAGGATTTTTAAATAAAATACAAATGTTTTCACAAAATAAAAATTATTTATCTAAATTTTTACAATTAACAGGAATTTTATCGGTTTTCATATTGATATTCTTCTCTCATAATAAGGTGTTTGGAAATGTTAAAAATATCAAAGATCATATTGTAGAAATAAAAAATCAAGACCAACAAAAAGACGATATCAAAACAAAAGCTGCCGCTTTATTGCAAGAAATATCAACTTTTGAAACAGACATCAAAAAAATCTTTACTACTGCCAATATACAAGAGTTACAAAAAATCTTTGAAGATGCGGTTTTCGATAGTTTATCAACCGAAATAACTAATAAATTAACGACCACCCAAAACATTCTGCAAGCTGATAAAAATATTTTGGACAATATGCAACAATTGGTGAAAGAAATACAAGATCAAAAACCGAATTATTTAAGTGATGCTTCAATTTTATCCAAAGCAGGTGAAAAAACTTTGGAAGAAGTTAAAACAGCGTTCATCAAAATAATGGGTCAAACTCAATTATTAAAAACACATATGGAAACTTTAGAAACTAAAAAAACAGAATTGACGGATGCTAATAAATTAAGCGACACCCATATCAATAATTTAATAAATAAAATAAAGGGTTTTTTAAATAAAAGTCAGTCTTCTAAATTGGAAGATAAAAACACACAATTAACCAAAATCGAAACAGATTATCAAAAATTAAAAAAATCTGAAACTGCTGCCACAACGACAAAAAGCACTACAAAAACTGATGATAAAGAAAAAAGCATCAACACTTTCCAGATTATAATTATAGGTGTTTTTATCACTATAATGATTTCAGTGATTATTGTTTGGATTTTGCAACAAATTAAAAAAAATCAATCTAAAAGATAATAAGTTTCTTATAAATAAGAAACGTCTTTAATAAAAAAACATCTTTATATCTAAATAAAGATGTTTTTTCTTTTAAACGATAATAATATATAATTTTATTTAATTAAGCAAAAGATAAATCAATTCTGGCTAAATATTATATTATTGGGAAAAATAAAACTATTTAACAAATGCTTAAGTAAAAAAAATATCATCAAAATTTTTTTATAATTGGCGGAGCAGAAGGGATTCGAACCCTTGCACCAAAAATTGGACTACGTCCTTAGCAGGGACGCCTCTTATAACCACTTGAGTACTGCTCCATCTGAAACATTTTTTGCCATCATTAATCAATCGAATCATTTCCTTTTTTTCTTAGACATTTATTCAAAGATTATTAGACAAAAACATTATAACAAAATATATATTAAAAAAACATATTTATTGACTTTTTATTAATTCATTGCGTAACTGAATTCAATAAAAAAGATGTTTATATCATGATTATCGCATATTAGAAACATTTATTGATAAAATAATCATTCTAGAAGAGGTCTTATATGTTAAAATAAAAAAGACATAAATGCAATAATTCACATAAAACACAAGCATAATTGTGTTTATACAATCACTCCCATAAACAATTCTTTCTTTCACGCTTCATATATTCGCACCAAAGGAAAAAATAATATGACTAAAAAAATAGATTTAAAAAAAATAACTTTAGGAGCTAATTTAATAGCCATGGCTTTTATATTAGCTCAAATTAACCAAAAGTTTCTTTCAGGCAGTTTATTTAGTTTTAAAAAAATGCCGATTGTAGACGCTCAATTATGGGTTTTTTGGCACTTTCCTTTATTCGTTTTAATGTTTTTATTTAACTTTAAATATGCTTTAACTTTTTTATTGATTTACTTATTTATTGATGGGGCTTTTTATTCCTCATTTCAATACATACAAATCTATAATACTTTTCAAACTTTATTTGTAGACGAAAGTGCTGTTATTGTCATGAAAAATATTATCTTTGGGACTTTTATACCTATTTTAGCATATCTTTTTCTATCTTTTCTAAAAATGAACGAAAAAAATTATCAAAAAATGTTACTATTTTTCACTATTATTATCATCATTCAAAGTATTTCTCGCACAATTAACGGTTATGCGTGGCTAACTATTATTAAAAAAAATTTATCTACTCGTGAAGGTCTTTTTGTGAACTTGATAAACGCTTTTTTTAATGGTGGCACAACTAAATCTTGGTTTATTTTATGGTTTTTAAATCTGATTCCCGTTATTACTTCCAATGTGATCAACTTAGTGGTCTTTTTATTATTTAGAAATAAAATACAAACTATTTATCAACAATTTAATTTCAACGAAAAACATAGTTAATCATCAGATAGAAAAATTTTTTAACAAATAAATGAAACACAACAAGCTTTTTTTAGGTTAATAAAAGGTTTTTTTAACAAAAGATGTTTATTAATGACTTTTTCTTGTTATAAACTTGTCTCAATAAAATATAATTATAAGTGTTCATGCATTAACATTCTAATCCATAAGAAAGAAGGAAACATTTTTTATGAATGAAAAAAATAATAAAAAGAAAATAGAGATTTTTGGTTTTCACCCTTTATTGTTTTTAAGTTTTGTTGTAATAATGATTTTAAATATCGTTTATATGAGAATAGATCAAGACAATAAAAAATTATGGCATCCTTTATTAACGCCTTTATTTATTGCTATGGTGTTAGGGATTAGTTTAAATTATATTGGTTCTAAAACGCCTTTTTTAAACAAATTGGGCTTTGGTTTTTTACTTTCTATATTAGTACCATCTTTTTTAATTTATCAAGAAATAATACCAAAAAACATAGCTGATAATTTTGATAAAGCTTTTTTCAATAAACCAGGAGCAAATGCTGGTTTAGGGGTTAATTTCTCACAATTCTTTATCACTATCGTTATCGCCGGCAGTCTTTTAAGCGTGGATAGAGATTTATTAAAAAGATCTTTAATCAAGTTTATTCCCATCACTTTAATCGCTATTATCTTTTCTTTTGTTATTAGTGGTTTTTTAGGTTATTTAGCTCATTTTCAACCAGATGTTATTTTCTCAAAGAAATCTCAAGGTAGTTTCTGGGATAGTATTTTCTTTGTGTTTGTGCCTTTAACTAACGGAGGAACTAACTTAGGCATTGGTGGTTTTTCCAATGGTATTTATAAAGACGCTTTTCAAGGGTCAGCAGAGGCAAGTCAAATTAGAAGTGTTCTTTTAGCACCTTTAATTTTAGCCCGTGTTTTAAGTATTTTCTTCGCTGGTTTATTATTTGTTTTATTTGATAAAACTAAATACAGCGGCAAAGGTTCTTTAGAACAAAAAAAGATTGACCATTCTCATAAGTCTACCAAAACACCTTTAGAACATCAACAAATAGGCATGGGGTTATTAATCATTTTCGCTCTTTATAATTTAGGTAATATGATTAACCAAGTTTTATTTAGTTATTTAGACGCAATGGTATATGTTATTATCATTTTATTAGTTATTAAAATTTTTGATTTATTGTCTGATAAGTATCAAAATTCTGTGTCCCAAGCTGGCAAATTCATGTCTATTAATTTTACAGGCCCTGTTTTAGCCGGTTTAGGGTTAACTACTAATTTTGCCACTTTAATAAATACTTTAAAAACACCTAGTGTTGTATTGATCGTTGTTACTTCCTTAACGATGGCTGTGATAACAACTTTTATTTTCGCCCAATCATTAGGTTTTTACCCTCTAGAATTATCTTTAACTGCTGGCCTTTGTTCGCACAGTATTGGTGGAACAGGCAATTTAGGTGTAATGGCTATTAGCCATCGAGAAGATTTATTGCCTTTTGCGACTATAGCGACTCGTGTAGTTGGTCCTCTAGTATATATCGTATCCACCTTCGGTTTTAAATATTTATATATGTAACCCAATCTGGTTTTAGACCAATTTACAAATGATATGTTTAACTTTTTATTATTTGTTAATTAACAAATATTTATTAAATTGTTATAACATAAATAAAAGAAAGTTTGAAAAATGAAAACATGAATATATCAAATATAATTATTATTGTAAGTATTATTTTATTGTCTTATACAATAGGTTCTATTCCAGTAGGCTTATTGGTAGGAAAAATTTTTAAAAACAAAGACATTAGCACTTTAGGTTCGCAAAATATTGGTTCTTCGAATGTAACTAGAGTATTAGGTTTTAAATTAGGCCTACTAACTTTTATTTTAGATTTTTTAAAAGGTTTTTTGCCTATTTTTATCGTTGGATGTTTAACGAAAAATGATATTATTCCTGAGGAAATCAATTATTATAGAGTCTTTTTCGGCATAGCTGCTGTTTTAGGACATATGTTTTCTATTTTCAACAAATTTAAGGGCGGAAAAGCTATCGCTAGTTCGGTCGGTTTTATCACAAGTATTAATTACCTAGCGGGTTTATTAGGGATCTTATCTTTTGTTATTATAGTAAGATTTAGCGGGTACGCCTCTTTATCGTCTCTTATAGCCACTTCTTTAGTAAATGTCGGCTTATGGATTAATACTGGTGTTTATCTTTCGAGGAAAAATGAGCCCCCACAAACTTGTATGGAATTATGTTTTATCTTTGCCACCACAATTATTATTTTTTTAAAACATTACAAAAATATTATCAATTTGCTAAAAGGTAAAGAAAATAAATTTAATTTCAAAAGAAAAAAAACTCAATAATGTTAACATTTTTTTCACCATATACAGAATAAAAGCTAAATTGTTTTTCCAAAGAACAATTTAGCTTTATTT
>NZ_LHCF01000012.1 GCF_001277135.1 Candidatus Phytoplasma pruni | reverse complement strand
TTTTTTTCTTTTTTTCTTTTCTTTTTTAAATATTTAAAAATAATGATTTTTTCGGTCTTAAAATGATGATAATCACTATAAAGCTTCTTTTTTCGGGATAAAAATGATTTTTTAAGTTTTTTTTAAATATTTTTAAATTATTTTTTAAAAAAAGGTTGACAAATAGTTTTTTTTATGTTATCATAAATTAAATTAATAAATAATTTTTTCTAAAAGATATTTATTTTAGAAAAATTAGTAGTTATCTTTCGGTGCCATTTCGTTGGGTCTCACCCCTCCTTTTTATAGTCTTTTTTATAAGAATTATTAATTTATTGATAATATTTTAAACTCTGTTTTGATGGATATTTTGGCGTTTCACTTGCAAAAAAAGATATAATGAGATTATATAATTAAATGAAAAGAGAGATAAATAAAATGTCATCAAATCAGTCCCCCTTATAAACCGCCTAAAAAGGAAGGCAACTCGTTATTAATTAGGATAATTGTTGTTGTCGTTATTGCAGTGTTAATAATTGGTTCGATAATTGCAGCTCAAAAAGGTTCAGACGATAAATTTTTTAGTTTCAATATCGGACCAGGAAACGAAGAGTCAAATAAAACAACAGAAACAGCGAAAAATACATAAACAGTAATAGTAAACGTTGATTTAGGTGCTTTATATAATATACCAGATAGCCATTAAACAACATATTCAACAAAAAATTGATATCAATTTTGACGCAGAAGTTACTCATAAATCAAGTTATAATTCCAATAAATATAGCAAACACAAGATAAATTCACTTATTGAAAATCTTGCTGATAATATAAAAGCAGTTTATTTTGATGGCGGTGAAAGAGAACCTTCTTTTGGCAACGGTCAATTTAAATCGGAACAATTAAAGAAAATGGGCAACAGGTCCACAAAAATTTATATATTCAAATCGTTGAGCCCTAATAGATATGAAATTGTTTTGGACACATTCGAAGGAGATGTTGCTTTCCGAAGACGAATGACTGATTATATTCAAAAAAATATTAATACTAACTATCCAGCTCAATTTAATGTGGGACCTCATAAAAAATTAAAACATTTTATTAAAAGTCTTCTTTCTGGCGTTAAAGGTGTTTATTTCGCTGAAGGCACAAGACCTCAACAAAAAACCATTACACTTTAGAAGAATTGATTGCAAATACTACTGGTTCGCTTAATAATATTTATATTTTTAAAGAAAAAAAGATTAACATTCAAGAAATAGTTATCCCCCAAGGGAGCCATTCAAATATTCAAAAAGTTATCGAATTATACATTAAAAACAATATTGATTTCAATTTTGTTGGAGAAGTAAGCGATTATTCATGTTATAATTCTAATTATTATAGTTCAAAATTTAGATAGCAAAATGCTTATAGACGTTGATACCTTAGATGTTTTAAGTGTTTATTTTGACGGAGGAACAAGAAAAAAGACTTTATTCTCCGGAATACACTTTAAATCAATTAAAACATAAATCTAATGGAGCTAACAATATTTATATTTTCAAAGCAGAAAAGCTAGACATTAAAAACATCGAATTAGAACCGGTTGATGATGATTACAATAAATTTGTAATTGTTCCGATAATATAGATTGTTCATCAAACAGTTAATTCAACAACGATAAAACATCAAACTAAAGAGGTGAAAATTAATTTAGGAGAAATTGAAGATATTCCTGGCGCTATTAAATAATATATTAAGAAAAATATTAATCCTGAGTTTAAAGGCAAAGTTTCAGACACTCCTAGTTATAATTCTAATAAATATAGCGATCAAAACATTAATTCTCCGATTAAAAACCCTAATGACAATATAAAAGCTATTTATTTTGACGGAGGTAAAAGAAAAAAATCATCTTAGTTTACCCAATATGATTTAGAAGATTCAAAAACAATGGGTAATGGAGTTAATAAAATGTATATTTTCAAAGTCGTTCAAAAAAACCATTCACTATTTTCCATGTTAATATCGGAACAATTGGCGACGCAACTTAAAATATTCGAGATTTTATTAAGGTAAAAATAAATCCCGACTTTATCGGTTCTGTTTCAGAAACTCCAAGTTACAACGCTGATAGTGTTTTTTTATAAAAAAAAATTAATAATCCGATTAAAAATCCTGATAAATATAACAAAAAAGTTTATTTTGATGGAAGAAAGAGATTGAAAACTTTTTTAAGATCCCACTATACTTTGGAAGAATTGAAGCAAATGGGAGATGGAGCTAAAACGATGTATATTTTTCATAATGATTCAGCCGAATCAAAGGCATTCCAACTCGTCTCTGTTCAAGTGCTCCCTATTGAACAAAAGCCAAAAGAAATTAAAAAAACACTCAAACCATATGCAATTGACGAAACAATCAAATCGAAAGAACAAAAGCAAGAACAAAAAGAACCGAAAACACAATATAATTATAATTGATTTTTAAAAAAATTTCTTAAATTAAAAGAGAATAAAATAACCTTTTTTATAACGCTATTGTTTTAAAATTTCAAAACTTTATAAAAGGGTAATTTTTCTGGATAATAAAAAAACTGCTTATTTTCGGCGGTTTTTTTATTTTGATCTTTTGATGGAACGTTGATCGATTTAGCCTTCCTTGTTCGAACTAATAAAAAATTTTATTTTGTGAGATATTTTTTTAAAAAATGATATAATGAATTTGTATTTTAATTTTTTGATTCTTTTTGAATATTTATTCAAAAATTTAATGATGATTAATATATTTCCATAAATATTAAAAATTGCTTATTTTCGGTTTAAAAAAAATTTAAACTAACGATGATTAAAGAAAATTTTGTAAGAATAATAAGAAATTAATATAATGAAAAATAAAATTATAAATAAAAATAGATAATACGATAAAAATAAAAATTATTTAATTTAATAAAATTTTAATTTTTTTATCCATTTGCTATGTCTTTTTTAAAGTTTATTTTTTTAACTATCTTTTAATTTTAAAATGAATCTGATGTTCTTTTGTTTTTTCTAAATTATTCATATTTTAAAAAAATAAATAATTAAAAAATGAGTACTTACGACTTCCAAAAAAAAGAAGTCATTATCGAAGCTAAAAACTTACAAAAAGCTTTTTATTTAAAAAAAATATTTTTAAAGTTAATAATAATATTAATTTATCTATTTTCAAAGGAGAAGCTTTATCGATCGTCGGTAGTTCTGGTTCAGGCAATTCCGCTTTAGGACAAGTTATTTTACAATTGCAAAAACCTGATTCAGGCAAAGTCTTGTATTGTAAAGACTAAGAAAAGATTGATTTAACCCTTATTAGCTCTAAAGAAAAACGTCTTTTAACCAAAGAATTGCAAATTATTTTTCAAGACCCTTTTTCTTCTTTAGATCCTCAATTTAAAATTGCCGATATTATTGAAGAAAGTTTATTAATCTATAAAATGGTTAAAAATAAAAAAAGATCCTTAATATGAATCGATGATTTTAGATATTATGGATAAATGCGGAGCAGACCGCAAATTATATAATCATTACGCTAACTATCTATCAGGCGGACAAAGACAAAGAATAGCGATCGCTAGGTCTTTAATTTTAAAACCTAAATTTGTTGTTTGTGACAAAATAGTTTTAGCTTTAGATGTTTCTAATCAAAACTAAATTTTAGATTTTTTAAATAAATTTAAAAAGATTATCAAATTACTTTTTTATTTATTATTCATAATTTAGGAGCGGCTAGTTATTTAAGCGATCGGATATTTGTGATGGATGCATTTAGGCAATATAGTAGAGATGGGTCCTACTAAAAAAATTTTTGAACATCTACAAAACACCCTTATACCAAAAAATTATTAAACGCTATGCCGAAAATTAAAAATAAAATCAACAATATTCAAGAAAATAAAATTGATACCCAAAACAATAAATTTACTTTTTTGTTTGAGCAAAATCAAGCTGATTTAGATTGGTATGAAGTTTCTGCTGGACATTTTATTTTATACACTTTAAAAACAATAATTTTTTTCAGAAAGAATCGAAAAAAAAGAAAATAAAAAAACATGAAAAACACATAAAAAAATAAAAAAATCTTACTTAGAAAGGAAAAGTCAAAATAGGAGAAAATCAAATGAAAACATCGAAACCTTTACAAAAAAAAAAAACTGTCATTTCTATCTTTTTATTTTTATTATTTATTTTATTATCATTGGTATCTTTTGCTAATTGGAAAACAACTCATGAAATAGCAAAGATTAAAGAAGATGTTCAAAAATTATCACAACTAACCAAAAACGAAAATCAACAAATAAAAAAAGTAAATCAAGAATTACTTTTTCGAGATAAATTAAATTTCATAGTTAAAGAAATTCATCCTTCTTTTAAATTATCTTCTGCATCAGCAAATGATCCTGTTACTTTTAAACCCTCAAAAACAGATAAATTTTTATCTTTTGCTGAAATAATTGGGATGCAAAAGGAAAAAGAAATCTTGGAAGAATTTATTTTATATTCACAAAAAATCAAAAATCGTAAATCAAATGGTAAATGCGAAGCTCCAATGGGAATTTTAATGTATGGAACTGCTGGTACTGGTAAAACTATTTTAGCAAGAGCAGTTGCTAAAGAAACTAATTTACCTTTTTTTGAAATTTCTTCTTCGATGTTTTTCCAAAAATACAAAGGAGTCGAAAAAAATTTGGTAATTAATTTATTCAAATCAGCGAGAAAAGAAGCACAAAAAAATAATGGAGCTATTATTTTTCTTGATGAATGTGACACGATTTTTACAGATTTAGGCAGTTTAGAAGCTAATTCGGATACAGCAAATGTTGTTAATCAATTCAAAACTGAATTAACTTCAACTGAAAATGATGTTAACAATCCTATTTTTATTATCGCAGCGACTAATCACTTTCAGAAATTAGATGAATCTATTAAATCAAGATTTGATTACAAAACAGAAGTTAAAGTCGGTGATTTTAAAGATCGTAAAGCTTTTTTAGAATTTATGATTAAAAAAAGAGGTAATGAATATTCAGAAACAGCCAAAGATTATTTAGTTGAAGATATTAATAACAAATTAGATGAATTATCATTTTTAAGAGGAGAAGAAATAAAATCTAATAGAATTTTAGAAAACTTTTTAAAAGCTATTGCAAGAGCCAATGAGAGAGCTATCAATATTTCGAATACAAATAGAGGCAATTCCTTTAAGATTACTATTGAAGATATTCAAAAAGCTTATGCCAAAGTTTACAATACTGATGAATTTCCAGAACCAATTTTAAAAAGAGTTGTTTATAAATCTGATGGTAAAACCATTAATCGCATCTACGAATACAATTCCAACGCAAAAATAATTAAAACAACTTATTTTCAATTTCAATCTGATGATAAAACCATTAATCGCATAGAAGAATACGATTCCAATGAAAAACTAATCAAAACAACTCAATATCAATCTGACGGCAAAAACATTTATTACGTCGATGAATACGATTCCGATGAAAACCCAATTAAAACAACTTATTTTCAATCTGATGGTCAAACCATTGATTGCATCGAAGAATACGAATACGATTCCGATGAAGAACTAATCAAAACAACTCAATATCAATCTGATGGTAAAACAATTAATTATATCTCCATAAACGAATACGATCCCGATAAAAAACTAACAAAAACAACTCAATATCAATCTGATGGTCAAACCATTAATTTCATCTACGAATACGATTCCGATGAAAACATAACCAAAACAACTTTTTATAAATCTGATGGTCAAATCATTAATTGTATCGAATAATGTGATTCCGAGGGCAACTAATCAAAACAACAAAAAAACTAAAAAAGACGAGTCAAATACAAAAGACTAAGTAATAAGTTATTTTAAAAATACTATTTTTATATTAATTTCCATAACGACAGTTTCTCTTTTTGAGTACGGTTTTGCAAACACCTTCTAAAAAAAGTAATTTTTTAAAATTAAAGCCTCTTTGCTTGAAGGTATTCAAATATATTGAAATCGAAAAAAACTGTTTTAATTATTTATTAAGTAATCTTATTGATTCCTTTTTTTAACGGTTTTATTCTCGATCTCAAAATCTCTGCAAACTATTTAAATATTGATATTAACTAGATTAAAAGTTAAATCTGAGTTATTAACTTAATAATTTAACTAAGTTTAATAATTAAATTAACTAAATAATCTTTTTTTTAATTTCTAAACAACAGCAAATCTGCGAAAGTCTTTTCAAAATAAAAAACTTTATTAGAAAGAAAAAATTAATATGGCAAAAGAAAGAAAAAATCTCATTTACAAAGAAGAACTAAGGTACAAATTTTAAATAAAATCACTTTTAGCGCCTGCGCTTTCGTTATTTTTTATTTGGGAGGAGCGGTCGGTTTTTATTTACCTAAACCCACTACTCCTGTATAGCCTTAACTTCGGGTCAAGAAGAAACCCAAGCGCGCCAACAAATATTCAAATCCCAAATTGACTACTTAGCCGGTGAAATCGTCAAACCAACATTGTACCCTATAGATAAAAAGCATTTAATGGCGATGAAAGTTTATTTTGAAACTAAATTAAAGGAAATTAGTTAATAGGTAAAACAATTACCTTTTTATATTAGAAAACCCAGCGAATTTAAATAAGTTAGCTTTTTTATTTAAATAACTCCCAAAAGAGAATAAAAAATATGAAATTAATTATATTTTAAAGACTCGACGGTAGAGGTTTATTTTTAAATTTTAAAAAGTAGATTATCTAGCACATTTTTTATTTAAATCTCGTAATATAGTCCAAATTCAAGAAAAATTCATTTTTGACCTCTTGTTTTCACATTTTTTCAAAATCTTTCTTAAAACAAAAAAACAAAATAAAAAAATTTTATTAGAAAGAAAAAATCATGAAAAAAGCTTAAAAAGTCGATTTTTCTCATGATAAATTATTCATCTTTAAGCGATTTTTGTTTTTGTTGTTATTTTTTTTAAAAAAAAGTATTAATATAATAAATGTATGTATAATATAAAAATTGTTTTATAAATTGAATTATCAATCATAATTCATTTATAAATAAATTTATGTTGTAATGTGTAATTTTATTATATAAAACCTATCAAGGACGTTTTATATAATAAAATACATTTAAGAAAGGATTTTTCAGTGTTAACTTCCGATAAAAAAGTTATTTTAAAAGCTCACCAAGAAGGTTATGCGATCGCTCAAGTAAATATTAATAATTTAGAATGGATTAAAGCTGCTTTACAAACTGTAGAAGAATTAAAATCACCGGTTATTTTAGGAGTGTCAGAAGGTGCAGCTAAATATATGGGAGGTTTTAAAACTGTTGTTGCTATGGTAAAAGAATTAGATGCTTTTTATAATATTAGTGTTCCTGTAATACTTCATTTAGATCACGGTTCTTTTGAAGGCGCTCAAGAAGCTCTTAAAGCTGGTTTCACTTCTGTTATGTTTGATGGAAGTCATTACCCCTTTGAAGAAAATTTAGAAAAAACTCGTCAAATAACTCAACTATGTCGTGAAAAATCAGTTTTACTGGAAGCCGAAGTAGGCGGTATCGGTGGAGAAGAAGATGGAGTAGTTGGTCAAGGTGAAATTGCTGACCCTAATAAATGTAAAAAAATAACAGAATTAGGCATTGATATGTTAGCTGCTGGTATCGGCAACGTCCATGGCAAATATCCAGATAATTGGAAAGGTCTAGATTTCGATGTTTTTGTTAAAATTAGATCTTTGACTAAAGAACAAGTCCCTTTAGTTCTTCACGGTGGAACTGGTATTCCTGAACACATGATTAAAAAAGCTATTTCTTTAGGAGTGGTTAAAATCAATGTTAATACTGAATTTCAATTAGTTTTCGCTGCAGCTACACGTAAATATATTGAAGAAGGCAAAGATTTAGTTAATAAAGGATATGATCCAAGAAAATTATTAAATCCAGGTTTTTTAGCTATTAAAAAAGAATTAAAACATAAATTAACTTTATTTGGTTCCGTTAATAAAGCATAATTTCAAAATAACATTTATAAGAAAAAAAGGTTATATTAATAATGAACAATGAACAAAATTTAGAAAAAATCGCTGTTTTAACTTCAGGCGGAGATGCTCCGGGGATGAACGCTGCTATTAGAGCAGTCGTTATGGCAGGAACTAATCAAAATTATGAAGTTTATGGTGTAAAAGACGGTTATTTAGGTTTATATAACAATCAAATAGAATTGTTAACACCTGATTCTTTAGACAGAATTATCAACGTATCAGGTACTTTTTTAGGTACTTCACGTTTTTTACCTTTTCAAAATGAATTAAAAGTTCGTCAATCATGTGCTAACAATTTAACTGATTTAGGGATTACTAAATTAGTGGTTATTGGTGGAGATGGTTCTTATCATGGAGCTATGAAGCTAGATGAATTAAGTATTAAATGTGTAGGCATTCCTGCTACGATAGATAACGATATTAATGCTACAGATTATACAGTTGGCTTTAGTACGGCTTTAAATAACGTAGTGGATGCGATTGAAAAATTACGCGACACTTCTATTTCTCATCGTAGATGCAGCATTATCGAAGTAATGGGCAGACACAAAGGTGATTTAGCTTTATACGGCGGACTTGCTGGTGGAGTGGATATGATTGTCACAAGCGAAAAATCTTTAGATAAACAAACTATTTTTGATAAAGTTAAAGAATTATACGAAAAGAACCAAAGACAAGCTATTATAGTGGTGACAGAACATATTTTCGCAGTTAATGAATTAGCTAAAGAAGTGGAAAAATATAGTGGTTTTGAAACAAGAGCTCAAATTTTAGGACACATTCAAAGAGGTGGAACTCCTACAGCTGAAGATATAATTTTAGCCAACAGAATGGGCAGTTATGCAGTTGAATTGTTAAAAAAAGACATTCATAATTGTGGTATCGGAATTCAAGGCAACAAATTAACTCATCTTGAATTTAAAAACATTTTTGATCAACCCTATGTAAAAGACGAATTGTTTGATGTATTTGACAAAATAACTCAATAAAAATATTTATTTAGTTTTTTTTAATTAAGAAGTAAAGGATAAATTTTAAAAATGTCTACAAATGTTAAACAAAAAAATTTAAACACAAACAATTCTCAACCTCAGTTTCAAGGTTCGATTTGGAAAAATTTAATCGTTATTTCTATTCCAGTCGCTATTTATTTAATATTTAAACATTTTACATCCGCAGTAGATTATTTTATTGTGGGAAATCCAACAAAAATAAATAAAAATATCGATTCAGTTATTACTTTGATGAAACAAATTGGTAAAGTTTTCCAAGCTATTGCGATGGGTTTAGGCGGTGCGGGCGTTATTTTAGTAGCCCAAGAATATAAAAAAAATAATAAAGAAAAAACACAAGAATACGTAACTTTAGCCTTTTTGTTTTCTATTATTTTAAGCCTTTTATTATCCATTGTATTCTATATTGGCGCTATAATACCTAATTTCGACCTTTTTTTACCCGTTAGTTATCGTACTGATGGTGGCTCTTTATGTTATAACATTCAATTAATATCTTTCATTTTTATGACTATTAATGTAGTGTTTATTGGAATTGAAAGAGCTAAAAATAAAACGTGTTTTGTTTTTTTCTTAAATATTTTAAACATTTCAACAAGAGTGCTTTTAGCCTTTGGTTATAAATGGTTTAGAGAAAAAGGAAATGTAAGTATTGTTGATTTGCAATTCGCTACTTTATTTTCTGATTTATTGATTACTTTTATAGCTTTTTATTTTATGTTCTTTAATAAGAAAAACGATACCAGATTAGATTTCAAAAAATTCAAATTTTCTTCTAAAGTGTTAAAAAAATTTTCTAAATTATCTGGTGGATTAGTGGTCGGCAAGGCTACTTATGAAGTTGGTAAAGCAGTGGTTAATATTTTGACGACAAAATTTTATGAACCTTATGAACCTTCTTTATTAGGAATTGCCGGTTTAGCAGCGTTAGTTAATGGTATTGTTTATTCTTTATCGCAATCTTTTGAAGATGGACAATCAGTCATGGTGTCGCAAGAATCTAGCAATCAAGATTCACGAAAAACTCTGAAAATTTTTAAAAATGTTTTCGTTATTACGACTATTTTAGGCACAGTCGGTATTTTGGTAAATCAATTTTATGGCGAAAAATTATTAAGATTTTTCAAACCAACCAAAGATTTTTCATCGGAAGAAATTCAAGGTTTTAAAACGATTTTATTTTATGAACAATTATCACTTTTCACTTCTGTATGGGCTTCAATGATGATGGGTTATATTATTTCGTACAATAAGAGCGCTAAAGTATCATTCTGGATGAATCTTTTAAGAGTTTCATTGAGAATATCTCTATTAAGTTTATTATTCCTTGCAACTGATATAAACCATTATAGTCAATTCGGTTGGAGCACGGCCGGAAGTAACATTATTGTTTTAATAGTCGTAACTGTTATCTTTGTGAAATTTATTAAAAAAAGCCATAATGAAAGTGCGCAACAAAAAATAATTAAAAAAGATTTGAAAAAAAAGGTATTTTTGGTATGATGACAAAAACCCTTTCTACAGCTAACGTTAAAAATAAAAAAGTTTTATTACGAGCAGATTTAAATGTTCCTTTAGAGAATAAACGTATTACAGATGATAATAGAGTTAAAGCTATTTTGCCTACTTTAAAACATTTAATTCAAAATGAAGCCAAAGTAATTATTTTTTCTCATTTCGGTAGAATTAAAATCGAAGATGATAAAAAAAAATATAGCCTTGAAGTTGTGGCTCAAAATTTATCTTCTCGTTTGGATGCTAAAGTTTATTTCGTACCTCAAACAAGAGGAAAAATTTTAGAAAAAGCTATTGAAAAACTTCTCCCTGGAGAGGTCTTGATGGTTGAAAATACTCGTTTTGAAGATTTAGACAACAAAAAAGAAAGTAAAAATGACGCTGATTTAGGAAAATATTGGGCTTCTTTAGGCGATGTTTTCGTGAATGATGCATTTGGAACTTCTCATCGCAGTCATGCTTCTAACGTAGGTATTGCTCAAAATATGGAAGAAAAATATTTCGGTTTTTTAGTAGAAAAAGAAATTAATTTTCTTCATAAAATCATCAAAACACCTCAAAGACCGGTAGTAGCGGTTTTAGGTGGTTCTAAAGTATCTGATAAAATTAAAATCATTCGTAATCTTTTGAAAAAAGTTGATTTTCTTTTGATCGGGGGTGGTATGAGCTTTACCTTCTTAAAAGCGCAAGGTCATAACGTAGGCAAAAGTTTACTAGAAGAAAACGAAATACCTTTAGTGAAAGAATTATTAAGTTCTGAAGAAGGTAAGAAAATTATTTTAGGTCCAGATGTTGTTTGCGGCGAAGAATTTGCTAACGAAACTAAAGTTAGTGTTTCTGATGTTAACAATATTTCTGATAATGTGATGGGTTTAGATATCGGTCCTAAAACAGTCGCTTTATTTCAAAAATATTTAACTTTAGCTAAAACTATTGTTTGGAACGGACCTTTAGGAGTTTTTGAATTTGATAATTTCGCTCAAGGCACTAAAGAAATAGCACAAATAATAAGTCGAATGCATAATAAAGCTATTACAATCATCGGTGGTGGTGATAGTGCAGCTGCTGTCTTTAAATTTGGTTTAGACGGTCATTTTAGCCACATTTCTACTGGCGGAGGAGCCTTTTTAGAATATTTAGAAGGCAAACCAATGTTTGGGTTGGAATGTATCGAAAATATTGAATAAAAAATTTATGAAAAAATAATTTAAAAAAGGTATAAAAAAATTATGAACAAAAAAACAAAAGTAGCCATTAATGGTTTTGGACGTATAGGAAAATTATCGTTTCGTTCTATTTTTACTAACCCACAATTTGAAGTTGTTGGCATCAATGATTTATCTAATTTAGAAACAATCGCTTATTTATTAAAATACGATACTGCTCAAGGATCATATAAAACAGATTCTGTTTCTTATGAAGATAATCATTTAGTAGTGGATGGGAAAAAAATTCCTGTTTTTCAAGAAAGAAATCCTAAAGATTTGCCTTGGGGTAAATTAAATGTAGATATTGTTTTAGAATGTACTGGTTTTTTCGCTAGTAAAGAAAAAGCGGATCTACACTTACAAGCTGGAGCTAAAAAAGTTTTAATTAGTGCTCCTGCTACTGGCGATTTAAAAACAGTTGTTTACAATGTCAATGATAATGTTTTAACTAAAGATGATCACATTGTTAGTGGAGCTTCTTGCACTACTAACTGCTTAGCGCCTGTTGCGAAAGTGTTAAACGATAACTTCGGTATTAACCAAGCGTTTATGACAACAGTTCACTCTTACACAAGCGACCAAACTTTAATTGACCAAAATCATTCTAAAGGTATTTGGGCTAGACGCGGTAGAGCAGCAGCTTCTAACATGGTCCCTACTTCTACAGGAGTAGTGAAAGCTATTGGTTTAGTATTACCTGAATTAAAAGGTAAAATAGATGGTACATCTGTTAGAGTTCCAACTGTAACAGGTTCTTTAGTGGATCTTACAGCAGAATTAAACCAAGAAGTAACAGTGGAACAAGTTAATCAAGTTTTTGCTAAAAACGCTAACGAAACTTTAGGATACGTTAAAGATCCTATCGTATCTTCTGACATTGTAGGAACTGCTTATGGTTCTTTATATGACTCTAATACTTTACAAATTCTTCAAACAAAACCTAAATTTATCAAATTAATGTCTTGGTATGATAACGAAATGAGTTATGTTAGTCAATTGGTAAGATTATTACACAAAATGTCTACGTTGTTATAATTTTTAACCATAAAAACAAAACCGCTAAAAAACCAAAATACAATATGCTTTATTTATACTTTATAAAGTATATTGTATTTTCTCTTAAAAGATGATTTATTTTTCCATTTAGTCTAATTATTATTTATTAAAAAACAATAGTTTTTTAAAAATATATTTGCAATAATCAAAAGATAATTATGGAGTGTTGATATGAGTTTAAACTTAAATTTAGATGGAATCCAAAATTTTTTAAATTGGGATGAGGAAAGTAAAAAAATAGCTCCTCAAGTTAAAAAAAATCATCAAAAACTGCATGAAGATCAAGAATTAAAAGATACTGTTTTAGGATGGTTAACTTTACCTTTGAACGATAATGTTGAGGAAATTCAAAAAATAAAAAAATTAAAACAAGAACATCCGGATTTAGATGTGTTAGTAGTGATAGGGATTGGTGGTTCTTATTTAGGCGCTAAAGCGGGAATAGAACTGCTTCAAATTCCTTTTCAAAAAACTAAACCTGAAGTGTTATTCGCAGGCCATCAAGTGTCAGGTAATTATTTAACAAATTTGACTCATTATTTAAAAGATAAGAATTGGGCGATGAACGTTATTTCTAAATCTGGTACTACTTTAGAACCTGCTTTAGCTTTTAGAGTATTGAAAAAAGAAATAGAAGCAAAGTACGGCAAAGAAAAGGCTAAAAGACGCGTTTTTGCTACTACAGACGGTAAAAAAGGTGTTTTATTAAATATAGCTAACCAAGAAGGTTACGAAAAATTTGTTGTTCCTGACAATGTTGGCGGAAGATTCAGTGTTTTAACTGCTGTAGGATTATTACCTTTTGTTTTTGCTAATTTAGATGTAGAGGCTATGTTAAAAGGAGCTCATCAAGCTTATTTAGATTTTTCATCTGATGATTTAAATAAAAATGAAGCGTATCAATACGCAGCGGCCCGTTATCTTTTACACACTAAATTAGATAAAAAAATGGAATTATTAGTTAGTTATGAACCACATTTATTAGGTTTTTCCGAATGGTGGAAACAATTATTTGCTGAATCTGAAGGTAAAGACGAAAAAGGTCTTTTTGTGGGAGCTATTAATAACTCTACTGATCTGCATTCTTTAGGACAATTCGTCCAAGAAGGAAGTAAGTTATTTTTTGAAACAGTTTTAAATGTAGGTCATTTTGACCAAGATTTAGTCATTCCTCAAGTAGAGAATGAATTAGATGGCCTTAATTATCTAGCAGGTCAAAATTATACAGATATTAATCAAAAAATTAAAACAGCGACCAAACAAGCTCATATTGAAGGACAGGTACCAAATTTAGAATTGACTGTACCTCAATTAGACGAATATAACTTTGGTTATTTAGTTTATTTCTTTGAAAAAGCTTGCGCTATGTCTGGTTCTCTTTTAGGAATTAATCCTTTCAATCAACCAGGTGTGGAAGTTTATAAACAAAGAATGTTTGCTTTATTGAAAAAATAATTTTATTTATACAAAAAAAAANATATATATATATATATTATATATATATATATATATATATATATATATATATATATATATATATATATATATATATATATATATATATATATATATATATATATATATATATATATATATATATATATATATATATATATATATATAT
>NZ_LHCF01000011.1 GCF_001277135.1 Candidatus Phytoplasma pruni | reverse complement strand
GATTCTTCCTCTTCTTCCGCTGTAGAGATGTTAATTGAATTAATCTATTTTTTAAACCAAAAAATAGATATTACTCCTTTTGAAGCTAGTATTATGTATGGCGGAATGGCAATAGATACTAATTATTTTACTTATCGTACTAATTCAAGAACTTTAGACGCCGCTTCGCAATTAATTTCTATGGGAGCAGAGAGCGATAAAGTAAAATTTTGGTTTAGACAAGAATTTTCTAAAATGTTAAAAATGAACCAATTAATTTCTAATATGGAAATTTATATGGATAGATTCGCTATTGTTAAAAGTAATGAAATAATAGAAAATCGTTCCTTTTTAGCGAAAGTAGCTGAAAATGTGTTAAATATTCAAAATATTGAGGCAGCTTTTGTTGTTGGTCGTCTGCAAGAAAAAGAAATAGGCATTAGCGCTAGATCTTATAATAATGTTAACGTTCAAATCATTATGGAACAAATGGGCGGCGGCGGTCATATGAATAGTGCAGCAACTCAAATAGAAGAAAGCAATATTGATATCATTGTAGGAACATTAAAAAATATATTAGCGTTAGAATATAAAGAAAGGGCTAAAAATATGAAAGTAATTTTATTAGAAGATATTAAAAATAAGGGTAATAAAAATGACATTATCGAAATTACTCTAGGTTATGGTAATTTTTTAATTAAAGAAAAAAAGGCTCTTTTAGCTAATGATAAAAACATTAAAAAAATAGAAAAAGACAAACAACTAAAAGAACAACAAGATTTGGAACATACTGCTTTAATGAATAAATTAAAAAAAGATATTGATAATAAACAAATTAATTTAAAAATTACTGTTGGTCCAAAAGGAAAAATTTACAGAAAAATCACTATGAAACAAATAGTGGATGAATTTTTTAAAGAATTCAATATTTTAATTAACAAGAAAAAAATTGTTTTAGACAGCGAAATCAATTCTTTAGGAGTCTACAAAGCTTCAGTAGTTTTGAAAAAAGATATAACGGCGTCCTTTATTATTAATGTAACGGAAAATAAAAATGAATGAAAATTTAAAACTCCCTTATCATTTAGAAGCAGAACAAGCTATTTTAGGTATTATTTTTTTAGAATCTAGTCAAATAGTTAATGTGGTAGATCGTTTAGAACCAGAAGAATTTTTTAATATTAATCATCAATTTATTTTTATGGCGATGATAGAATTATACCAAAAATCTCAACAAATTGATTTTTATACCATTTCACTTACACTAAAAAACAAAAACCAAAAGATAGAAGGTAGCACGAATTATTTAATTAAATTAACTAATATGATTCCTTCTATAAATCATCTAGATACTTATATTGATTTGGTCCATGAAACGGCTTTAAAAAGAAACATTATTAAAACAGCTTCCGCTATCGTTCACGAAGGACTTAGCAATCCTGATCTTCATCATGAAGAGTTTTTAAATAGTGTGGAAGAAAAAATCTTTCAAATTTCTAAAAATAAAAAAAGTAATAAATTTATCCTCCTAAAAGATCTATTAAGAAAAGTGAGAAAGCTCACTGTTGAAAATAAAAGGAATAATAATATTATCGGTTTAAAAACTGGTTATGCCGGTTTAGACGAAATTACTTTAGGTTTAAAACCAGAAGAATTAATCATTTTAGCAGCTAGACCTTCCATGGGTAAAAGCAGTTTAATGATGAATATAGCGGTTAATATTGCTCAAGAAAATAAAAACGGTAAAGCTTCTGTGGTTATTTTCAGTTTAGAGATGTCTAACGAACAATTAGGTTCTAGGATGATAAGTGCTAAAAGCCAAATCTCTCATAAAAATATTCAATTAGGAATATTGAATCAACAACAATTAAAACAAGTTAATTATTCGATCGATACATTGCAAGATTTAAATTTATATTTTGATGATTCAGCAGCAGCTAATATTTTAGATATTAGGTCTCAATGTAGACAATTAAAAAAACAAGATAAATTGGATATAGTTATTATCGATTACTTGCAATTAATCAGGAAAACTAATAAAACTAATAATCAAGGTTTTTTCAACCGTCAAGAAGAGGTTTCTGATATTTCTAAGAGTTTAAAGGAAATGGCTAGAGAATTAAAAATACCGGTTTTAGCTTTATCACAACTTTCCCGAGAAGTAGAAAAAAGAGAAGATAAAAGGCCTATTTTATCTGATTTAAGAGATTCTGGTAGTATTGAGCAAGACGCTGATATTGTGATGTTTTTATATCGAAAACATTATTATAACAAAGACAGAAAAGACGTTCCTTTAGCTGATTTAGGCCATACTGAATTAATTATTTCTAAAAACCGTCAAGGAGCTACTGGTACGAAACATTTTAATTTAAATTTAGATTACCTTTTATTTAAAGAAATTGATATAATACCGGAATAATTTTTATAAATTAACAAGTAACATCAATAGATATTTTTTTATAAAAGAAATAATCTAGCAAGGAGAAGATAATGTTTGATAAATTAAATTTAATAAAAGAAAATTATTTAAATTTACAAAAAAAAATATCAGATAATTTAGAAAATTTAAAAAACATTGAACTTTTAAAACAATATCATAAATTTAAAACAATTGTTTTTGTTTATGATCAATATTTAAATTTAGAAGAAGAATTAAAAAAAACTGAACAAATCATCAAAAAAGAAGACCCAAAAGATAACGAATTAATTATTTTAGCTAAAGCAGAAAAAGAAGAATTAAAACAACAGATTCAAAATAAACTCCGAGAATTAAAAAAATTATTGTTACCACAAGATGAAGATGACGGAAAAAACGTTATTATAGAAATTAAAGGTGGAATTGGCGGTAGAGAAGCCAACCTTTTTGCTTTAGATTTGTTTCGTACTTATATGAAATACGCGGAAAATAAAAAATGGAAAACAGAAATCATTAATTTCACTCAAACT
This sequence comes from Candidatus Phytoplasma pruni, assembly GCF_001277135.1. Taxonomy (GTDB): domain Bacteria; phylum Bacillota_I; class Bacilli_A; order Acholeplasmatales; family Acholeplasmataceae; genus Phytoplasma; species Phytoplasma pruni. The sequence goes on along the minus strand of NZ_LHCF01000011.1, from coordinate 14,316 downwards.
TTAAAAAACGGAATTAGTTCAGTAGAATTAATGATTTCTGGTAAAAATATTTATTCCTTTTTAAAATATGAATCAGGCATTCATAGAGTTCAAAGAGTGCCCGAAACAGAAAGTCAAGGAAGAACACATACTTCAACCGTGAAAGTATTAGTGATTCCTGAAACTAAAGATATTGAATTAGATATTAATTGGAATGACATTAGAGTAGATACTTATAATTCTAGTGGTCCAGGTGGTCAATCAGTTAATACTACTAAATCAGCTGTTAGGTTGACTCACTTGCCTACAGGTCTAAGTGTTGCTTCTCAAACAGCTAAAAGTCAACACGAAAACAAAGATAAAGCTTTTCAATTATTAAAAAATAGAATTTTTTATCAAATGAAATCTCAACAAGAAAAAGATAAAAATGATGTTAAAAAGCATTTAATCGGTAAAGGCGAAAGAAGTGAAAAAATAAGAACTTATGATTATTCCAGCAATAGAGTAACAGATCATAGAATAGGTTTAACGCTTAAAAAACTAGATTTATTTATGGAAGGTAAAATAGATTTAGTCATCGAACCTTTAATTGATGAAATGGAAAAACAAAAATTAAAAGAAGAATTTTAAAAAATGACTAAAAAAAATAAAATTATTATTTTCCCTACTGATACTGTTTATGGTATAGGAGCTAAAATCAATGATACAGAAAATTTAAAAAAGATTTATCAAATTAAAAAAAGAGATCTTAATAAGCCAATAGCTATTTTATTTTATTCATTAGAACAAGTTAAAAATATAGCTCTTATAGATCTCAAAATTATCAAAATAAGTCTTTTTTTTTGGCCAGGAGCTCTTACTTTAATCGTGAATACTACTCCTTCTTTTTATCAATTAACTAAAGAAAAAAAACTAGGAATTAGAATTCCTAATCATAAATTGGCTTTAAAAATATTAAAAGACGAAGGACCTTTAAGAGCGACTTCTGTCAACGACAGCGGCCAACCGCCTTTAAATAATTTTGAAGAAATAGTTGATAAATATCAAAATCAAGTAGATTATATTTACCCTAATGAACAAACAAATTCTAATGTTTCTTCAACAGTTATTGATACAACTGCTCCTTCTTGGGAAATTATTAGAAAAGGCGATATTTCGTTAAAAATGATTAAAAAAACCCTTATATAAAGATTTTTTTCATAAAAAACATTTCTAAATTAATTTTAGGTTCTAAAACTCCTTTTTTAATTTGATACGATAAATCTAATAAAGATAAAAATAAATTAGTTATTTTTTCTTCGTTTAAGGTTTGACTTTCTTTCATTAAATAATATGTTTTAGTGGGAGGGAATTTTAAAATAAAAGCTATTTCTTTTTGGCTTTTTTTTTATTTATTAAAGTTTTAACAATAATAAGTTCTTGTAGTTTTTTCAAAATTTGATGAATAATTAAAAAAACATCTGTTTTTTGTTTCATTATTTCTTTAAAAATTAAAAAACCATCAATAGGGTTTTTAATATCAATAATAGAATAAATTAAAGAAAAAATATTTTGTTCTTCAGAGTAAACCAATTTATCTATTGATTTCATATCAAAAATAACTCTATCCGAATGATGATATAACTTAATTTTTTTAATTTCTTCATTTAATAAGAATAAATTACCGTTAGTTTTTTGAATTAATTGGGGGGATTATTTTTTTTCTAATAAAAAAATTATCTTTTTTAAAAAGATCTGAAACATATGGAATTAAATCTTTTTCAGAAAGATTAATAATTTTGTCTTCATTAAATGTTTTATTTATTTTGTCTCTAATATAAGCAGGGAAATTATCTTTTTCGGCAGTAATATACATAATAATATTAGGATTAGGTTTTTCAATATAATCAAGCCAAAAAGAGATATCTTTTTGAAGAAATAATAAAGAAATATTTTCAATAAAAATAATTTTTTTATTGAAAAAAAAGAATTCGTAAATAGTTCTTGTTTTAATTGTTCGATCACTTGTAAACAATTATCACTTTCTAATTTATAATTAATAAATTGATAATTGTTCGCTTGACAATCTTTTTTTAAAGAATCTTTTTTTTGTTCTAAAAAAAATAATTGTGAATAAAATAATAAATTTAAAGAATGCATTTTCGTTTTAAAATCCTTTTGTAAATTTTTTTAATCCAAGTCATTCTTCTTTTTAGTCTTTTTAACTAGGGGAATTTTTTTTGTCTTTTTAGCGCGAGGATGAAATTGAAAATAAACCTCTTTTAAACGTTTTTGACTGATGTGAGTATAAATTTGAGTAGTAGAAATATCTTCATGACCTAAAATGTTTTGTAAGGTTCTCAAATCTATACCATTTTCTAACAAATGAGTGGCGAAAGAGTGTCTCAAGGTATGAGGGGAGGATTTAGATGGTAACCCTACTGATTTGATAATCTTTTTGAATATTTTATAACATCCTTGTCTCGATAAACGCTCACCTTTATTATTTAAAAAAACTAAATTACTTTTTTTATATTTTAATAAAAATTTACGCGAAAGATCCAAATATTCTTTAATTATTTTTGAAGAATATTTGGAAATAGGAACAATCCTTTCTTTGGAACCTTTTCCTAAAATAATAATTTGTGATTGTTTAAAATCTAGATTATCTAAAATCAAATTTAACAGTTCGGTTATTCTCAAACCTGAACCATACATCAATTCAAAAATAGCTTTATTTCTTATTTCGATAATAGAATCATTTTTATTGACTTGTTCTAAAAAGGAAAACACCTCTTCCGTAGATAAAACCGTAGGTAAGGTTTTATCTATTTTAGGTATTTTAAACATTAAAGAAATATCATAATCTATTTTTTTTTCTAATAATAAAAAATGATGAAATTTTTTAATAACGATAATTTTTCTCGCTAAAGTTTTGCTCCCTATGCGTTTATTATTCGCTATATGAGACAAAAACAAAGAAACATGTTCTTTATTAATTTCTTTAAAATCTTTCAATTTTAATTCATTTTCTATAAAAATTAAATATTGTTTAACATCGGTTAGATAAGATTTAACCGTATTAAAAGATAAAATAATTTCATCCGAAAGATATAATTCAAATTCTTTTAAAATATATTTCATTTTTAAATTATTTTCTTTCTTTAAAAATAAATTATTTAAATTTGGTTTTTAATTTTGTTTTTAGGTTGAGTTTTTTTAATAGCTAAATATATAAAAAGAGTGTTTAAAGGTATTTTAACTAAATTAGTTAAAATAATAGATTCCCATTGGAATTTTAAAGTACCAAAATAAATTAATAAAGTGGAGATAATAGCAATCAAATAATTCAAAATACAAGTGATTACAGATATATCTTTTTTCTTATAAATGTTTAAATACTTGGAAATAATATCTATTCCGCCACTAGAACTGCCTTTTCCAATAAGAATGCCGTAAGTAAGCCCTCCTACAATAGCAACAATCATAACTCTCAATAAAGAAAGACCAAAACTACTATCTTCAGGGAAACAACCAAAAAAATTTTTAAGTCCCAAACAATTTAGATCATTAATTAAATAAGTTAATGTTAGTATAAAAAATAAAATAAAAAAACTATTTAAAAGAGTAGTAATACTAAATTTACGATCTAATTTCGGAAAAGAAATTAAAATTAATAAAATTCCGTTTACAATTCCATAAAAAGAAGCTGCAAAAAAACCAATAAATAAAGGATTTTCAATTTGGAAAATACTTTTTAAAACTTTAGCAATAGCATCACCGATACCGTGAACTCCTGTTGCATATAAATTAATGTCATAATTACCACTGCTAAAAACAACATCTATTAAAGAATAAATAAAAGATAATGTCAAAAACAATGTAAAATTTTTTATATTAATAATTTTTGCTTCTTCTAAGCGCTTGCCTGAGTTGCTCATATATACCTTTTTTATCTATTGTTATTTTTATTAAAAATTATTCATTTAAAAAGAAATAATTTATTCTTTTCTAATGGAAATAAAGTTCTATAAAAATAAATTATTTATATCCTCTTCGTATTCGCAATTTTTTTGTAATGAGACAATCTTAGCATTTTTAAGAGCTGTTTGTACTTTTTTATCTCTAGCAGTTTTTGCATCATTTAATTGTTTGTTTGCAACTTTTATAGCTGCTGCATTTACTTTGGTTTTTTCTCTTTCATCTGCTTTATCATGATTTGCTTGTTGTGTAGCTGCTTCTTTATATGCATTATAAAATGATTCTTTGCCTAATTGAGCCACTAATAAAGTAACAATTTTATCTGTGTCATCTAAAATAACCTGTTGTGCCGCTTTAATAGCATCTTTTATTTTGTTGTCTTTTGTGTCAGAAACAAATTTTTTTGCTGCTGCAGTTACTTCTTCTTGTGTTCTTTTGTTTGGATCATCATGTTTTGCTTGTTTTTTAGCTTCTGTGTTTAATACATCATCACTTATTTCTGCTATTGATAATTTTTGAGTTGTTCTTTCTGTTTGCGCTTCCTCAACAGCTTTTTTAATTATTTGATCTCTTGCATTTTTGTAATTTTCAACAAAGTTTTTAGCTGCTTCGGTTACTTTGTCTTGTGTTTTTTGTGCGTCATCTGTTTTGTCAACTTGAAGTTGTGCTGCTGCTATTAATTGATCATCAGTTACTTCTTTATCTGATACGTCTTGTGTTGTTCTTTCTTGTTTTGCTGCTTCAACAGCTTTTGAAACTCTTGTTTTTTTGTCTTGTTCTGAAAGGTCACCAAATATATTTGTTACTCCCATAATTAAAACTAAAATTAAATTTAATAATAAAATACTTGTATATTTTATTAATGAATTTTGTTTAAAACTTTTATTTACCATAGAATATTTTTTCTCCTTTTTTTAAATAATCTATACCAACTATTATATACAAAAAATTAAAAAAACAAGTTTTAAATTAAAAAATTAAACTTTTTTATTTTTTTAATAATTAATATTTCTTTATCTAAGATTTTGTTTTAAAGACAAGATTTTTTTTGAAGGGGGAAGTCTTTTATTTAAGAGTTTTTTTATATAAGATGGTAAATATACAATTAACAAAAGTATATAACCTTAATGAGATCAATTGTTATTAAATTCTTGTAAATGTTTAGATCTTTTAGAAAAATATCACATTAAATTGACTCAATTAACGAATCAACAAGGTTTTTATAATAAAGAATATTTTGAAAAATTAAAAGATCATTTGATTAAAAACAAATTAAAAAGAGATTTTGTTTGGTAATTATATTTTAAAAAATATCCAACATATTGTTGATAAGTTTGACCTTTTTTCAATTGAAGAGTTGGTAAAACTTGTTCGCAATCCTATTATGAAAAGATTTACTTCCAAACATAATGAAGCGGAACGCGCGATAATCGTTTTATCCTCTAAATATTATGACTTATGGAGAATAGTTATTTTTTGAAACAGGATGAGGGAGGGTGTGGCCATATTCAAAAGAAAATGAGCGAGTTAACTTCAAAACGAAAAATTAAAAAAATCAAAAAATTAATAGCTTTTTATTATGGTGGTTTATCAACTGAATAATGTTTACAAAAACAATATCATCAAATCAAACCCCCCAATCGAGCTCTAGCGTTATTACCTCTGCGAGAAAAAATCTTTAGAATTATTATATTTTAATAAATATACTAAATTTAAAGAAAATATCACAACTAAAGATTTGAATCTTAAAAAATTCAGATATTTATCAAATCAACAAAAAGAATATATAAAACAAATTGAAAAAGAAGCTTATCAAAAAGAGGTAAAAATCATCAAAGAAAAAGAATTTTAATACCTATGATTTAGACATTTATGACCAAAAAAACAATATTTTATCAATAAAGAAGAATTATTGGCAGAATTAAAAAAAGAGAAATATAGATTTTAACTTTCCAAACTCAACAATATATCTCTAACAAAAATAAATAATTACTCCAAATAAAAAAGATCCCAAGAGGATCTTTTTTTTATGTTATAAAGATTAAGATTTTTTAATGTTTTTGATTAAATCTCTATAAATAACAGCTTGTTCAAAATTTAACTGTTTAGCCGCTTTTTTCATTGACTTTTGTAGTTGTTTTAAATCTAGCCTATTTTTTTGGTTTTTGCTAGAAGCTAATAAAGAGGCTTCTTCTTTTTGAGCTTTTTGTTTGTCCATAATATTTTTTTTTACAATAGTTTTAATAATAGGAGTCGGTTTAACATTATGAACACGGTTATATTCCTCTTGAAGAGTTCTACGACGTTGCGTTTCTTCTATCGCTTCTTGCATAGCGTCAGTAATAACATCACCATAAAGAATGGCTTTGCCGTTAATATTACGTGCCGCTCTGCCAATAGTTTGAATAAGGCTTCTTTTATTTCTTAAAAAACCTTGTTTATCAGCATCTAAAATAGCCACTAACGAAACTAATGGCAAATCCAACCCTTCTCTTAATAAATTAACTCCAATTAAACAATCATAAGTACCGATCATTAAATCTTCTAAAATAACTAATCTTTCTAAAGATTTAATTTCGCTATGTAAATAAGCCACTTTGATACCTAAATCTTTTAAATAACTAGTTAAATCTTCGCTCATCTTAATAGTGATAGTGGACACTAAAGTTCTTTCGTTCTTTTCCGCTCTTTTTTTAATTTCAAAATATAAATTTTCAATTTGATTTTTAGTAGGACGAACTTCAATAATAGGGTCTAGTACAAAAGTAGGACGAATAATTTGTTCCACAATAGGTAAATTTTTATTTAATTCATAATCGCCCGGAGTAGCTGATAAATAAATTATTTTATCCATTTTTTTTTCAAATTCAGGAAATCTAAGTGGTCTGTTATCTAAAGTACTCGGTAAACGAAAACCATATTGAACTAAATTATTTTTTCTTGAAAAATCGCCTTCATACATTCCTCTGATTTGAGAAACGGTCACGTGAGATTCATCAATAATAGTTAAAAAATCATCCCCAAAATAATCAATCAAAGTGGTTGGCGTTTCGCCTGCTGCTTTCAAAGATAAATGTCTGGAATAATTTTCAATGCCATTACAATAACCCAATTCTTGCAACATTTCTAAATCGTATTTAGTTTTCATTTCTATTTTTTGAGCTTCTACTAGTTGGTTTTTATCTTTAAAAAAAACTATTTGTTCGGTTAATTCTTGTTGAATGCGCAAAATAGATTCTTCTAATTTCTCTTTATCAATAGCATAAAGAGAAGCGGGAAAAATAGTGATATCTTCTAAATTAGCCACAATAACGCCATCAACAGTATTAAACAATTTAATTTCTTCAATTTCATCATCCCAAAAAATAATTCTTACCCCTTGCGCGGTATCAGAAGAAGGAACGATATCTATCGTATCTCCTCTCAACCTAAAAGTACCTCTTTTAAAAGAGTAATAATTTCTTTGGTAATTCAAGCCGACTAATTGATTAACCAATTCTTTTAAAATGTATTTCATCCCTTTTTCTAAATAAAGAATAGATTTTTTGTAATTCTCAATATCGCCTACGCCATAAATACAAGAAACAGAGGAAACCACGATTACATCATCATGATTAATTAAAGAATTAATAGCACTATGACGCATTTTATCTATTTCATCATTAATTAAAGAATCTTTTTCAATATAAGTATCATTACGGACTACATAAGCTTCTGGTTGATAATAATCAAAATAAGAAATAAAATATTCTACTTTATTATCAGGAAACATGGTTTTTAATTCGTTAAATAATTGTCCAGCTAAGGTTTTATTATGAACTATAATCAAAGTTTTTTTATTTAATTTATGGATAATATTAGATATAGTAAAAGTTTTGCCTGTCCCTGTGGCACCAATCACAATCTGCTCTTTATGGCCTTTATCTAAATTAGATAATAATTGTTCGATAGCTTTAGGTTGGTCTCCGCTAGGTTTATATAAAGTTTTTAATTTAAAAGCCATTTACCTTTACCTTTATTATCTATGATTTTATCTTTAAGATTTGATTTAAATAATATCCCGTATAACTCTGATCATTCTGACTCAATTCTTCTGGTGTTCCTTGAGCCACTATATGTCCTCCATGAACTCCCCCGCCAGGACCTAAATCGATCACATAATCAGCATTTTTAATGACATCTAAATTATGTTCAATCACCACTAAAGTCGCTTTTTTATCAGTAATACGGTGTAGAACTTGGATTAATTGTTTAATGTCTTCAAAATGTAGACCCGTGGTTGGTTCATCTAAAATATATAAAGTATCCGGAGTAATTTGTTTATATAACTCACTAGCCAGTTTAATTCTTTGGCATTCTCCTCCAGAAAGAGTAGTGGAACTTTGCCCTAACTGTAAATAACCTAAACCAACATCTTTTAAAAATTGGATATGTTCTTTGATTCTTTTATGGTTATCGAAAAAGTCTAAAGCTTCATAAACTGTCATATTTAACACATCAGCAATATTTTTGCCTTTATATTTAATAGTTAAAGTGTCTTTTCTGAAACGGCTTCCATGACATTCATCACATGTAACAAAAACATCAGGTAAGAAATTCATTGAAATTCTTCTAATCCCATCGCCATAACAACGTTCGCAACGTCCTCCTTTAACATTAAAGGAAAAACGTCCTTTTTGATATCCTCTAGTTTTGGCTTCGTTGGTTTGAGCGTATAATTCTCTTATCTTATCAAAAAGACCCGTATAAGTAGCCGGATTGCTCCTTGGAGTTTTACCAATAGGAGATTGAGAAATTTCCACTATTCTACGAATATATCCTTGATCATCTACCATATTAACATTCTTTTCATCTTTTAACAAACGCTTTTTTTATTTTTAAATTTTTCAATAAAACGTTATTCACTAAAGTGGATTTTCCGGACCCCGAAACGCCCGTCACAACGTTAAAAACACCTAAAGGAAAAACAACGTTAATCTTTTTTAAATTATTTTCAGAAGCGTTTTTCACATAAACCACTTGTTGAGGATTAATGGTGCGTCTTTGTTGCGGATAAGCGATGTTTTTTTGGTTGGACAAATATTGACCCGTTAAACTGTTTGGATTCGCCATCACTTCAGAAGGAGTGCCGAAAGCAACTACCTCTCCGCCATAACGACCCGCTAAAGGACCAATATCGATTAAATAATCAGACGCTAACATCGTATCTTTATCATGTTCTACCACTAAAAGAGTATTACCTAAAGCAGTCATTTTTTTTAAAGCAGTGATTAAATTATCATTATCTTTTTGATGCAAACCAATGGAAGGTTCATCTAAAACGTATAAAACACCTGATAATTTAGAACCAATTTGAGTAGCTAAACGGATTCTTTGTGATTCTCCGCCTGATAAAGTACTGCTTTTGCGTTCTAAAGTTAAATAACTCAACCCGATGTCTTGTAAAAAAGATAATCTTTGAGAAATTTCTTCCAGTGGTAAAGCCGTAATTTTTTGTTCTTCTGGTGATAATTCTAGATGATCGATAAAATAAGCTAATTCTTCGATCGACATTTGCGTCAATTCATAAATGTTTTTATGATTGATTTTGAAAGTTAAAGCAGCTTTATGAATTCTCGCTCCTAAACAATGAGAACAAGTTTCTTCAATCAGGAATTTTTTAAACCAACTCATCACGCTTTCGTTTTGAGATAATTTATCATAATAATATTCTAAAATAGTAATAACGCCCATTTCCATTTCAGGTTGTTCGTGTTGGTTATTATTAAGATCAGCTTTGCCGTACAAAAAGATGTCTAATAATTCAGGTTCTAAATTGTTTAAAGGAATATTCATATCAATTTGATGGTAAGCACAAAATTGTTCTAAATCTTGCATTTTATTGTAAAAATCTCGGCGTTGTTGGTAAAGAATAAAACCGCCTTGATTCAGAGACTTATTAAAAGAAAATAAAAGTTTTTGATCAAATTTATTTCTAATCCCTAAACCTTTACAAGTTTCACAAGCGCCTAAAGAAGAGTTAAAAGAAAATAACCTCATATTTCTTTCTGGGATGGTAAATTCAAGATCATCATTGCTATAATTAAGATGAAATTTTAACATTTCTTGATCATTTAACCAAACAAAAACTTTTTCTTTGACTAAAGCTAAAGATAAATCTAAAGATGCGTTTAATCTACTTTCTATCTTATCTTGTATTTTTAAACGATCAATAATAACATTAATATCATGTTTTTCGTTTTGATTCAAAAGAGGGATTTCATCCAAAGAAAGGATTTTTTGATCTACCATCACTCTAGTAAAACCATCTTTAATTAAACGTTTAAAAAGTTTTTGATGATTACCTTTTTTTTGTTCCACTATAGGAGCCATTATCACAATTTTACTATCCAATTCCAATTGTGCAATCTGTTGAACAATTTGTTCGGTAGTTTGAATTTGAATAGGTTGATCAGTATGAGGGTTATAAGGGACGGAAATATGAGTGTAAATAACTCTTAAATAATCATAAATTTCTGTAATAGTGCCGACAGTAGAACGAGGATTGTGAGAAATAGTTTTTTGATCAATACTAATAGCCGGGCTTAATCCTTCAATTTGATCCACATCAGGTTTTTCAAAATTACCTAAAAATTGACGAGAATACACACTTAAAGATTCCATATACCTTCTTTTACCTTCTTGATATAAAGTATCAAAAGCTAAAGATGATTTGCCTGAACCAGAAACACCCGTAATAACGATAAATTTAAATTTAGGAATATCTAAATTAATATTTTTAAGGTTATGCACGCGGGCGCCTCTAATTTTAATGATTGTATTATTATTAGACATAAATATAGTTTTAAAGCCTTTCTATTTGAGAAAAATATTTTTTTCAAATTAAGAATATTTTTTGATTTATTCTCAAATTTAAGAATATTTCTTTTTTATTTTTTCTAAAATACTACAAGGAATATCTAATTTTTGAAAATCTTGACAAGAAGCGTTTTGAATGTCTTCAATATCTTTAAAATGTTTTAATAAAGTTTGATACCTTTTCATACCTAAACCTTTTATATCGGTTAACAAACTATTTTTATCTTCCTTTTTTTTTAATTGAAGATGAAAATTAAGAGTAAAACGGTGCACTTCATCACTTATTCTTAATAAAAAACGGTATAAATTACTATTTTTATCTAAAACAATGGTTTTATCTTCTAACAGTAATTCAGTTAGTTGATGTTTATTATTTTTTTTCAAAGCTCCTAGTTTAATATCTAAATTTAAGTAATCTAGAGCTTGTTTACAAGCGTTGAATTGAATTTTTCCACCATCTACTAAAATCAAATCCGGCATTTGCACGCCCATTTGTAAAAATCTTTGATAATGTCTAATTAAAACATGATTAAAAGCGTTATATTCGTTTTGATATTCTTTTTCTACCGTAAATTTACGATAAAATTTTTGATTAAATTTAAATTCTTTAAACACTATCATAGCAGTCACAAAAGATTGACCGAATAATTGCGAATTATCAAAAGCTTCGATATAATCAATCTTTTTATCAAAAATATGGGATAATTCATCTAATGATTCTTGCATAATTTCAAATTTAGATTTATGGACTAAATTGTATTTCAATAAATTTTCTTTAGCATTTTTTAAAGATAAAGCGTATAAATCTCCTTGATTTTTTTTCGAAACAATACTAATTTTCGCTTTTAAAATGTTTTGAATATTAGGTTTATCCAACGCCATTTCTTTGCCTAAAATAATTTCTTCAAGAATGGTTTGTTCTTGATAATATAAATATAAATAAGTCACTATATTTTCAACCACATCGCCTACATAATTAAACACTATTTGATGGTTATCAAAAACATTGCCACGATGCATTCTTAAAATATATAAAGATATATCATCTTCATTATAATAAAAAGCAACGATGTCGCAACTTTTTAATTTATTATCATTAATAAATTGTTTTTCCACTATTTTATTTAAATTAAACAAAAGATCCTTATATTTGATAGCTTTTTCAAATTCCATTTTAGAACTAGCTTCTTCCATAGACGTTTTTATTTGTTTAAAAATTTCTTTATCATTGCCTTCTAAAAATTTAACTATTAAATTAATGTTAGATTGATAATCTACTTCTTTTTGAGCGCAAGGTCCTAAACATTGGTTAATATGATAATAAAAACAAGGTTTTTTGCCAATAGGTTGGCATCTTCTTAAAGGGTAAACTTTATGCAATAACTTAACTGTTTCTTTTAAACTTTCTGAATTAGGATAAGGTCCAAATAACCTTTTCCCTGGAGGAATATTTTTATACCTAGATATAATCAAGCGAGGGTGTTTTTCGTTAGTAATTTCAATATAAGGATAAGTTTTATCATCCATTAATTTAAAATTATATTTAGGCGAATAGCTTTTAATTAAATTAGCTTCTAAAATTAATGCTTCTAATTCGTTATTAGTTAAAATATAAGAAAAATCAACAATTTCTAAAACTAAAACACTAGTTTTTTTATTATGAAAGCCGGTAAAATAACTTTTTACCCGTTTTTTTAAATTTTTAGCTTTACCTACATAAATAACTTCTTGTTTTTCGTTCTGAAACAGATAACATCCTGGTTCATTAGGTAAATTTTTAATTTTGTCTGATAACATCTTTACACCATAAATTTTTGATTTTTTTGGCAAAAAAAATATTAAAAAGTTTTGATATGATTTTTCCCTATAAATAAATTTGATAAAGTTTATAAGTAAAAAAAATAAGATGTAATTATAAGTTATTAAGATTATTAATTTATCCTAAAAACTTATAATTACATCGTTTGGGAATGACTTTAAATGATCGAACAGAAAAGAATCCCGTTCTTTTATGTTCGATTCTATCTAGTATTATTTTCTTTTTCTAACATTGTAAGAATTAAAATTCTCGCTATTTGTTCAAAAATTAATATTAAAGTCATTAAGAAAGCAAAAGCTAAAGACCATTCGTATTTTTTAGAAATATCAAATTTCATGATTTGTTCAACATTATCAAAATCCATCGCTAAGAAAGCAGAACCTAAAACTAATAATACTCCACTAATAGCTAATTGAGGCCAATAACCGCTTAAATAATTTTTACCACTAATGATGCTTACAAGCATGTTAATCATTACAAAAGCGAAAATAACTATAAAACTAACTAAAACAGACATTCTAAATTTATTATTAACTTTTAAAATTCCTTGATAATATAAAAAATGCATAATCAAGAAAACAACCAAAGTGCCAACAACTGAAATAGCTAATATTAAAACGATCTCACTATAAGCGCCAGTTAATGCTGATATCAAACCAAAAACGCCACTAATCAATATACCTTCAGAAACGGCATACATAATAGCAAAAGGTTTTTGATTCATTTGGCCAGCAAAAATACTAACCATTATAGATACAAAACCTAACAAGGAAACAACGCCGATAGAAGAGTATAATAAACTAGCCTTCACACTTTGATTGCCTGCAGCTATAAGGGAAGTTAAGGAAAAATGCAATATACCTGATACAAAAACCGTTAACAATAATATCATTGTTTTGGTAGCAACGCCTTTTTTAGTTGCAGTTTCAAGAGTGCTAACTTGATTAGCCGCAAGGGCTTGTTCTCTTATTTGTCTAAAAACAACATTTTCTTTTGTTTGCATAGGAAAATTACCTCTTTTTAAATTTTCATTTAAATTTATAAATAATTATATATATTTCATGATAAATCAATAATAAAATTTGTTTTATTTGAACATTAATATTGAATATTTTTGATTTATTGTTTAAATTGTTTTTAATTCATAATACGAACTACAATATTTATTCAAGTTTTAATTATGATATATAGATAAATATTTCTTCAATTATTATTTTATTTCAGATATATCATTCTTTTGATATTTATCTTTTTTATTTTACCAATAAAACATATAATTAAACAAACATTCCTCTATATCGTAATTTTAAAAGAATTAGAAATAAGTTAATATCTTTCATCCTCCATTAATCAACACTTTTGATTGAATTTGTTACGAAAAACAATTTTTATATAATATATTATAAATATCAACTTTTAATTGCTTTTTTTATTATTTTTAAAAGTTTATACCTATATTTATATTATATACTTTTAAAAATAAAGTCAACTTTTTAATTTACTTTTTTAATTTTTTTTTATATGATGGAAGTTGATATATTAGTGTTTAAGGCGTAAAAGAAGATAATTGTTTTTTAAGAGGTGAAATAGAAGTTTTTTGGTTTAATACCTTTAAAGCTTGAAAAAACTTTATTATAGGTTAATGCATCAAGATGAAATAAGCTTTTAACCAAGAGAAAATGTTGCTAAATATCTCTTTT
>NZ_LHCF01000010.1 GCF_001277135.1 Candidatus Phytoplasma pruni | reverse complement strand
AATTATTTTGCTTATAAAAATTATTTTCAATAAGCAAATATACATTAAAAAATATTGATATTTTTTAATTAATATTTAAAAAATGAGTTTGGTTTATTAAAGTTGTAAGCATTTGTTTTTTTGGTTAAGTTGTTACATATGTTTTTATGATCATTATTTATTTAAAAATTAATATTTTTCAATAAATGTTTGAAAAAAGTAACAACAGAAAGGTAATTAAAAAATGTCTTATATTCAAGGATTACGTAGTAAAATAGGGAAAGATCCGATTTTTTCTCCAGGAACTTCTATTATTGTTTATGAAAATAATAAATATTTGCTTCAATTTAGAAAAGATTTTCAAATTTGGGGTCTTCATGGCGGAGCTATGGAATTAGGAGAAAATTTTAAAGAAGCCGCTTTAAGAGAGTTAAAAGAAGAAACTAATTTAGATATTATTACTATGAATTGTTTCAAAACATACACAGGAGAAGATATTAAAATCATTTATCCTAATGGCGATATTGTTTATCCTGTAGTGATGGGTTTTATCGTTAGCAAAACAGAAGGACAACCTAACCAACAACATGATGAAGTTTCTGATTTAAAATGGTTCAATGAAGAAGATTTGCCTATTGAAGATATGATGATGATGGACAAAAAATTTTTAAAAGATTTTATTCAATACAAAAATTCCAAAAATAAAATGCACAACAATTTGGACTTGTGAATAAAATTAAAAACATCTTTTTATAAAAAATAATATTGTTATTTTTGTAAATAAATAAAGGAGTTTCATTAGAATGTCTAAACAAGAAATACTTTCTAACAAAAAACAATTAAAGCAAAAAGCTAAACAAAAATTATTTTTAGAAGATAATTTATTTAAAGTCCTTTTGATGTTGGTCATCCCTATAGCTTTAACCAATATAACTTTTCAAGTGATACCTAAAAATATCGATTTATTTATGGCAATTAAACCTGAAGGGTCTGAAAAATTTACCGATTCTCTTGCTATAATCAGCAGTGTTCAAAATATGTTTTCTTTTATGGGTTTATCTTTAGCTACAGCAAGCATAGTTTTAATAGGCAAAGAATACGCTAAAAAGAATTATAAAACTGCTCAAAAAATGATTAAAACCACTCTTTTTTCTATTATAGGTATGACTTTTGGCATCGCTTTAATAGCTGTCATAATCGGTAGTCTTATTTTAGATAAAGTCCTTCCCGGCATGGAAGAAGAAATTTTTAAAACAGTTCATAAATATTATATTTTTTTAATTATTTCAGGAGTTTTAATGGCTGTTAATACGGTCTTATTAGGATTAGAACGAGTAAAAGGAAATATTAAAACTATTTATCTTTCCAACACTTTGTTTGTTGTTTTAAAAGTATCTATCAATTTATTATTCGTTTATGGTTTTGATAAGAAAGATCCTTATTGGTTAGGAGTATCTACCGCTTTATCCAGTTTTTTAGTAACTATTTTTCTAATGGTTTTATTTATTATTTCTTTAAAAAGAGATCAAGACGAATTGACAGACAGCGAACAAGCGGATAACAATAAAACTAATATATTGACAAATATTTTAAAATTAGCTTTACCTATTTTGGGTGGAAGACTAATTTATGAAAGTGGAAGACTAATTGTACTTATTATCAGTTGGAAAATTTATCCAAGCGGAAGTTTCAGCGCGGTTCAAATAGTTGATGGCATAGCAGCCATCGGTTTGAATTTTGGCTTTGCTTTAGAAGAGACTCAATTATCTATTATTTCGGCTAATCTAGCAAATAAAAACCTAAAAAGAGCTTTTGAAACAATTAAAAAAACTTTATTATTAAATATGATTTTAGGTTTTTTTTCACCGTTATTTTTGGTTTTTTTGGCACAAACATATACTCTTTAATCAAAGGTTTCAAAGAAAGATTGCAAGGAGAAAGAGAAAAACAATTTCAACTAGGCATCATGATCGCTTCTATTTCTGGCTTTTATACAGTTGTTACTCAAGGAATAATGATTAGAAGTATGATCCCTTTTAAAAAACCTCGTATTGATATGTTTTTCGCTTTATTAAGAGTGTTTTTAAGAATTTCTTTCATCATTATTTTAGGTTTTAGCCTTTCATCACCTTGGAACAAATATGAAAATGCCGATAATTCTTGGAAAGGATATCATTTCGCCAATCTAACAACGAACACAATCCTTCTCTTTTCGGTTACTTATTATTTTTATTTTAAATTTTATAAAGATATTAAAAAAAATGGTTTTGAAGATATGCGCTTATAATATGAGTAATCTTTACCAATTAACCTTTTTCAGGTTAACAAAAACTTGAATTAAAAGCGAATAAAAGACCACTTGAAATCAAGTAGTCTTTTTTCTTTCTGTGTTGAAACATGAGAGAAGTTTTTTCATTAAGGGAGGATCGTTAAAATAATTAAAAGAGTTGATTAATCATTATTCTCTTTAGTCTTTTGGTTTTGTTTTAACTTTTTTTCTTGTAAAAATTGTTCTACCATTTTTAAAACATTAGGATTCACAAAAAGTATATTAGAATCAGCTTTAAAATGAGTTTTACGAGCTAAATTTTTAAAAACAACAATCTTAACTGTATTAGGATCAACCTTTTTTAAAATTATGTTCAAACGGAACTTTTTATCTTGTTTTTTAAACATAATATCACTCTTTTTCTGCATAGAATAGCTTTTTATAATATTAAAACATTTATGTAAAAAAACAAAAAATATTATATAAGTTAAAAACCACTAAAAAAGATATAGTGGTTTTTTTATAATCAATATTTAGTTCATTTAGTTAGTTGGAAAAGGGGGAAATTGGTCTTTTTCTTTAATGTTGGTTAGTATTCTTAAAGAGTTTACAAGGACTAAAATAGTACTAATCTCATGTAAAAAGACAGCCCAAGGTAATTTAATATCAGCGATAAAATTAGTTAAAGATAAAATAACGATAACCCCAATAGAAAATATAATGTTTTGAAATATTATACTATTTAATTTCTTAGAAACTTTATGAGCATAAGTTATTTTATTTAAATTATTTTTCATTAAAACCATATCAGCAATATCGATAGCTACATCAGTACCTTCTTGCATGGTAATACCTACATCAGAATTAGCTAAAGCAGGAGCGTCGTTTATTCCGTCACCTACCATAGCTACCATATCGTAATCGTATTTACTTTTAATTTCTATTATTTTATTAGATTTATCTTCTGGCAAACAATCAGCTAAAACATAATCAACGTTTAATTGTTTTCCTATTGCCATAGCGGTTTTTTCATTATCGCCTGTCAACATGATTGTATGAATGTTATTCTCATTAAAATAATTCACCATTTGTTCAGCTTCAGGACGTAATACATCCAAAATAGCTATTACCATAATTATTTTACCATTATCACTAAAATAAAGCACTGTATTGCCTTTTTCTAAAAGATGTTTAGTTTTTAGTTCTATTTCTTCAGAAACTTGAAGGAAAGAATTGTATTTAGCTATTTTATATTGACGGCCTTCATGAAAAGATTCTAAACCAACGCCAATTAAATTATCAACTTGCATTTCAGGAAAATTATTTAATGTAAAACTTTGACTTAAATATTGATTGATAGCAAAAGCTAAAGGATGGTTAGATTTTTGCTCCATTTTAGATAAAATAGTTAAATAATTTATTTTATCTTTTTCTTCTATTTCTGAATGGAAAAAAATTTCTTTGACTGTAGCTTTGCCGGTAGTTAAAGTTCCTGTTTTATCAAAAACAATAGCTTTAATGTTGGATAAATTACTTAAAGAATTACCATTTTTCAATAAAATACCATTTTTAGCTAAATGCGAAATAGAAGCAAAAGTAGCAGGAACATCAGAAGCGACCAAAGCACAAGGGGAAGCTACAGTTAAAAAGACCATACTTTTATTAAAAATATGTGTAAATTCGAAATAATGAATAGAAGAGTCAAAATAATAATGTATTATTTGACTAAATAATAAAATACCGACAGAAATTAACATTATCGCTTTTACATATAAAGGTTCTAATTTGTTAATTAAAGTAGCTCTTTTAGACATATTATTTTTCATTTGATAAGATAATTGAATAATTTTGGTAAAAATATTATTTTCTACTGTAGCGATAATTTCAACAATTAAAGTATTATTGCCATTAATATTACTACCAAGAACTTTATCGCCTACTTTCTTATCAACGGGAATGCTTTCTCCCGTAATGCTGGATTCGTCAATAGAAGAAGTTCCAGAAATAATAATACCATCAGAAGGAATTTGATCTCCGTTTAAGACGATAACTTTATCGCCTATTTTTAATTTTTCTACTTCTATTAATTCAAATTCACCGTTTTCTTTTAACAATCTTGCTTGAGTAGGAGCCATTTTTAAAAGATTTTTGATTTCTTTTTGGTTTTTATTTTCAATATATTCTTCTAAAAAATTAGCAGTTGCGAAAATAATAATCAATAAAA
This sequence comes from Candidatus Phytoplasma pruni, assembly GCF_001277135.1. Taxonomy (GTDB): domain Bacteria; phylum Bacillota_I; class Bacilli_A; order Acholeplasmatales; family Acholeplasmataceae; genus Phytoplasma; species Phytoplasma pruni. The sequence goes on along the minus strand of NZ_LHCF01000010.1, from coordinate 20,291 downwards.
TTGCTTCGTTAAAATTTTGTAAATAAATCGCCCCTAAAGCACCTAAAGTCATTAAAATATGAACATTTGGGGTAAATTTTTTATTTTCTTTTGTATCTTGATAAGTTTCTACAAAACCTTCTATAATAACATGACAACCTGTAAAAAACAAAATAAAGGTTGTTAAGGCATATTGAAGTAGCAATTTATAATTTTTTTTGTTATCCAAAAAGCCAGAAAAATTGATAGGTAAAAAAACTAAAATATACAATAACAAACCACAAATAAAAAGACAAAAATATGTTTTTTGATTTTTATGAGTTTGTTCTTGGTTGTTATATATATTATTGTAATTTTCCATACTATGAGTCAACTTATTATTAACCTCTATTTCAAAGAAATATTTTTTTCATTCTTTATTTTCTATTAAATTTATTCTTCTGAAGAATCTTCTTCTTCTAATTGAGCTTGTTTTTTTTCTTCATTTAATCTTGCTCTTTCAACTATCTCTTTATAAGTTTCTATGATGGCGTTTTCAATCATAATTCTTGTTTCGGTATTGATAGGATGAGCTATATCGTTATAATTAGGTTTTTTAACATCAGAATTAATTTTAATACTAGGCATTGCAATAAAAATACCTCTTTCTCCTTCGATAATTTTAATATAATGAACAACAAAGGCATTATCAAAAGCAACAGAAGCAACACCTCTTAATCTGTTTTCGCCCTTGTGTAATTTGATTCTAACATCGGTAACTTGCATTTATATTGTTCCCCTAACTCTTATATTTTATTTTAAAATAAATCTAATTAAACTATAAATCTATTTTAACATAATTATAAAAAATATTAAGAGTTTATTATTTTATTTTTCAAATTAAAGTGAGAAATTTGTCTTTATAAAACAAAAAAATCAAAAAAAGAGGTCGCTATTTGTTGAAATTGTACAATTCCTATTTGTTCTGCTCTTATATCTAAAGAAAGTTGATTTGTTTCAAAAAAAAGCATTAATTCCTTTTTAGAAATTTTAAAATAAGAATGTAGATTATTTAATAATTTTTTTCTTTTTTGTCGGAAAGAAGCTTTAACAAAGGTAAAAAAATTCTTTTCTATAAAAGCTTTTTCTGTTGCTTCTAAAGGAATTCTTTCAAATTTTAAAACTGTACTATCTACTTTCGGTTTAGGAAAAAACATAGTATTTTTCACATCTTTAATTTTACTAATTACCATTAAAGACTGAAAAATAACACTTATAGAATTATAAGTAGTATTGTGCGGTTTAGATAAAAGACGCAAGGCTACTTCTTTTTGTACCATAATAGCGAAAGTTTTTATTTGTGGCAAAAATAAAATTTTAAATAATATAGGAGAGGTAATATTATAAGGTAAATTACCGATTAAAACAATTTCCTCTTCTTGAAAAAAAGTTTGAAAATCTTGTTCTAAATTTCTTTTTAAAAAATCATCGTAAATAATATTAATATCGAAATGAGAATCAAATTGTAAAAAAGGCTTGAAAGAAGCGTCTATTTCATAAGCCACAACTTTTTTTGCCTTGGTAACGATTAATTTAGTTAAAGCACCTTTTCCGGGGCCTATTTCCACAACATTTTGATCATCTAAGCCAGCTTTTTTCACTATATAAGTCAATAAATTAACGTCATTTAAAAAATTTTGACCGTATTGTTTTTTAATTATGTGCTTTGGTTTCATTCTTTTTTATCTGAATACTCTCTATAATAAAAAAACTTACGGTTTTCTTTTTGCATAACACCATCCATTAAACTACTAATAATGGTTGATTCTCTACTTAATGGCTGAATTTGATTATTCGATGAAGTATGGGACGAAATAAAAATTTGTTCGCCAATATTGTCGTAATATTCTCTATAAGCATCTTGTGTAATAGAATTATCTTCAAAAGTGTAATATTCGCCATTAACGCCATAATGTTTTTTAATTTTATTTATAATTTCTTTATTCTTATCGTTATTTTCTTTATATTTCCATATGCTACGGTTTAAAAAAATCTTGACATAAATTCGCTAAAATAACGTCTTTATCATCTTGTAAGCAAACAATTAAAGAATTAACGTAAAAATCATCTATTTTTAAATATGTTTCTAAACTTTTATTTAAATCTTGTTTTTGTTCTAAAAACTCTTTCAAAAGAACAATAACATAACTATCAAAAAAATAATTTTCAGAAATTAATTTTTTTATTCTAATGAAAATTTTTTCTAAAATAATTGAATAACCTTTAATTTTTGGATGATAATAAACTTGTCTATACATGTGATAACGATTAATTAAATAGTTTTCAATCGCAGAAATACCGTTTTTTCTAAAAACTATTTGATATTTTTGTTCACGTTTTTCTATATCAATAATTCTAATCAAACGATCAGTATCTATATGTCCGTAAGAAACGCCTGTAAAAAACGAATCCCTTTTTAAATAGTCTAAGCGATCAAAATCTAATTGACTTGTTAAAAGTTGTTGAATCAATTGAAATTCGTTATCTTTTTCTTTTTTAATAACCGAAGCTACATCTTTTTTAAATTCTTGATCTATGGAATCTAAAATAGCTCTTATTTCTTCATTATGAACGATCATTTGAGCAGTTTTTTCTTCATGATTAGTTTTAAAAATGCGTTCAAACATATGAGAATAAGCTCCATGACCGATATCATGCAGTAAAGAAGCGGTTAATAAAATTAATTTGTTTCTTAAAGAAAAAAATTCTTCTGATAGTTGAAATTTATGAGTTTCTAAAAACCTTCTTGACAACTCATAAACTCCTAAACTATGAGAAAAACGTGAATGTTCCGCGCCATGAAAAACTACATTAACAAAACTTAATTGTTTAATGCGTCTTAATCGTTGAAAAACTTTAGTATTAATCAACCTTTCTAAGAAAAGATAATCTAAATAAATATAACCATAAATTGGGTCTCTAAAAACTTCTGGTCTATTGAATTTTTCCGGCTCTTTAAAATTATTGTTTTTACGCATTATACATATGACTCTTTCTTTTTTATCCAAAAAATGTTATTTTTGAGAAATATGGAATAAAAAATATTTTGATCATAATTATATATTTTCGATGATTGGTTAATTTTGACCAAATGACCTTATTTAAAAAAGTTATAAATCCAATTATTTCTTAATTAAAGTTACTGAATCGCCGCTTTTTAATAAAAACGCACTAGCATCGTCAGTATCTAAATGACATTCTAATCTATAATCTTTATGTACACGACACAAAACATCTTCTAAAACACCTGGTTTAATGCCATCTATTTTAACATTTACCATTTCTTTATCTACGATGCCATACTCTTTAGCTTCTTCTTCAGAAAAATGAATATGTCTGTCCGCTAAAATAACCCCTTCAGCGATATCTACTTGTCCTTTTGGACCAATTAAAATGGCTTTATCAGAATTTTTAATATCTCCAGAACTTCTTACAGGGGCTTTAAATTTATATCTTAAATTATCGCTTTGACTAATTTCCACTTGATCAACATTTCTAACTGGACCAACAACACGTACGCCTGTAATTAATTTGCCTTCAGAGCTCATAACATCGATCTTTTCTTCAGCAGCGTATTGACCCACTTGCTTTAAATTTTTAAAAACAGTTAATTGATAATTTTTGCTACCAAACAAAATATCTAATGTTTTTTGCGTTAAATGAACGTGTCTTCCAGACACGCCTACAGGTATTTTTTTGGACATGATGTTTTTTTCTCCTTAAATTTAATCAAAAATATTTTTATTTATACATTTTTATTATATAAAATTTTATAACTTAAAATATATATATTATTTAATAATTTTATTTATTTCCTTTAATTCATATTATTTAATTGATAAAAAAATTGACTTTTTAAGCTGTTTTTATTATAATTAAATAATAATATATTAATTTTATTATATCTTAATTTTTTTAAAAAACTCTATTTTTAAAAATATTTAATTTTCTAATATTTTATTATTTATTCAAATATTTAAAATTGTTTTTAAACATCTCATCTCACTTCTTCTTAAACTTCAAAGAAAGAAAAAAAATTTTATATGAACATAAAATACAAACGTCTTTTGTCGTTATTGGATTTCACAAAAGAAACTAAAAAAATACGTGATAAAATTATAATTGATGTCGAAAATCATGAATGGTATTATCATGAGAATACTCTCTTAGCTTTGCCAGGGGTGTATATGAATCCTAAAGCGAAAAAAGGAGATGTTTGGATAACAATAGAACGTTTCGCTCCTCCTGTTGCTCCTCAAATAACTAAAAATCCTTTATTAAAATTATGGTTAAATATTTCTGATGATTATAGAATTTTGCCTGTTTTAAAAAATAAAGTCAAAAAATCAAAACTAAAAGAATCAGGTTTCCCTATAACAACAAATTTTAATGAAGAAAATGTAAAAGATTTTGTTTTTCTAAAAGAATTTTTACCTTTAAATCAATCTCTTCAAACTGATTTTGACAATTATTACCAAAATACTTGGAAAATTTGGGCTGAAAAAGAAGCCGACATTAGCAAAACAAGAAAATTATATAAAAAATTATATAAATTAGAACAAGAATTTAGAAGTAATCAAGATGATTCTCATCGTGAATTGGTTTTAGGAGTAGGAATAGTTTTATGGAATTCAGATGGTAAAAAATCCAAAATTCGTTATCCTTTAATTAGCCACGCTTTAGAAATCCATATGAACGAAAGAACTAATTCTATGGAATTAATGCCTCTTAGAGAGCCTCAATTAGAGTTAGATATTTACACTTTTATTCAAAATCCTGGTGTTTCCGCTATTGAAACGGCTTGGAAAAATTCTTCATTAGTTTCTCAAGAAGGTAGAAATGTGGTTTTTTCTCCTTATAATCCTAAAACTTTTGATTATATTCTTAAAATAGCAGCTTCTCATCTTGATCCGCAAGGGGAATATCAACCACAAGGGAATAATGATCGCACTTTATTACCAATAACGGAAAAATTAAAAATTACTGATAATTGGGTGGTTTTCATTCGTCCACGTGATAATAAATTTTTAATCCAAGATTTAGAACGTTTTCAAAGTCAATTTCAAGTAGCTACAAGAAATTTACCTGATATACCGAAAGGAATTTTATCTATTCTTGAAGAACAATCAGATTCCCGTAAAAAAATTAAAATGCCAGAATTTAGAAGCTTGGAAATTCATTACCCTTTTAACGAAGATCCTGAGGTTGTTCCTGTAAAAGATTTATTTTTCACTATGGCTTCTAACGAAGAACAAGTTAAAATAATTCAAAAGTTAGAAAGTTATGAAGGATTAGTAGTTCAAGGACCACCTGGAACTGGTAAAACCCATACAATCGCTAATATTCTTTCTCATTATTTAACTTTAGGTAAAAGAGTTTTAGTCACATCTATGAAAAAAAACGCTCTTAACGTTTTAAGAGATAAATTACTTCCAGAAATACGACCTCTAGCGGTTAGTTTTTTATCCAGCGAACAAGAAGATTTAAAACAATTGGAACATAATGTTTCAGTTATTAAAGACCAAATCAACTCTATTGATGAAGATAAATTTGAAAAAAATATTTCCTCTTTAGAAAAAGAAATAGATTTCATTCAAAATGAATTAGCTCATATTGAACAAAAGATTAAAGAATTTTTTCAACGTAATTTTGATTTAATTGTTTTTTTGCCGGAACAATCTCGCCCTCCTATAAAACCTTTAGATGCTTCAAAAACATTAGTTAAAAAGCGTCATAAAATTGAATGGTTTAAAGATAAATTAAAATTAACAAATGCTCCTTTATTCCAATCAGAAGATATTGCTGAACTAAAAAAAACTCGTCTTAAAGTGGGCAAAAAAATTTCTTATTTAAATATAGAAATACCTGAAATTGAACCAGATTTAGTAGAAAATTTAATGGAAATTCACACAAATATTATTACTTACGACTCCATAAAAAAAGAAATAAAAGAGAATAAAATTTTTTCTTTAGAATTTAAAAATGATAAAATTTTAGAAAAAGCTCAACACCTTCTGAAAATGCTAGAATACCAAATAAAATTAAACCAATCCTTAATTGATGGTGAAAAAAAATTTACTTGGCATGATTCCATTAAAAATACTTTAAAAAAATCTAGACACGACTTACCTTTAAAAGAATTCGCCGTTTTTTATAAAGACATTCAAGAAACAGTAACACAACAACAAGATTTTTTAACAAGACCTGTTGCTAGTTTCGCTAATTTAGAATTAGATTCTAAAATGATGAAGGCTATTAATAAAAAAGCTTCAGGCAAAAGCGCTTTTGGTTTATTTAGTTTTGGCAAAAAAGCGGAAAAAGAAAAATTGTCTTCAATTGTCATTATTTCTAACAGACCTGAAAATAAAGAAGATTGGAAACATGTTCAAAAATATTTCTGTTTAAGAAAAAAGATGAGAAATTTAATTATCATCTGGCAAAACGGTTTAGCTTCTAATTTATTATTAAGTGATGAATTAGTGAACTATGATAATTCTGATCCAAGCACTTTCAACCCTAAACATATTTTACATTTGAAAAAAGTGTCTGATCATTATCAATATTTAATTGAAAAAGATGTTAGAGACACAGAAATAATCAAATTAGTTTCTGAATTATTACCTAAATTTCCAGAAATAAAGCAAATTCCTAATAGGCTTGATTTATTAACTCAATTGCAAAACAATTTACAAAAAAATATTGAATTTCATAATGTTAGAGACGCTTTTAAACAGAAAAATAAAATCAAGGATGTTTTTTCAATATCTTCTGCTGAATTATTTGAAAATGTCCAAAATTTAATTGAAGAAAAATGTGGAAATCCAGAAATAAACGTTAAAAGTTTGAAAAAAGAAACAGATTCCTTTTTAAAAGAAATCAAAAATTTAGACACTTTAAAAGAAAATTTTGAAACCATTAAAAAAGTTTCTGAATTGATTGAAAAATCAGGAGCTCCTTTATGGGCTGATGATTTAAGAAATAAACCTCCTCTAAATTCTTCTTCTGATAATCTTTTACCTAATGATTGGGATGAAATTTGGTGGTTAAAACAACTTGAAGTTCATCTGGATAATTTGCAAACTCGCGACTATTTAAACAAAATGGAAGCAAAGAGAAAACAAAAAATTATTGATTTAGAAAAAGTTTATAAGCAAATAGTGTCTAAAAAAACTTGGTTACAAGTCTCTCGTAAAAGCACTCCTGATATGGAATCAGCTTTACAATCTTTTATCACTCATATCGCTAAAATAGGAAAAGGAACTGGTAAAAAAGCTCCTATTCATAGACGTCAAGCACGTCAAGCTTTAACTAATATTTTAGAATCTAACGCTATTCCTTGTTGGATTATGCCTCATGATAAAATTTCTGAAGTTTTACCTTCTCAAATAGGTAATTTTGATTTAGTAATTATCGATGAAGCTTCTCAATCTGATTTATCTGCTTTAGCAGCTTTTTTAAGAGCTGATAAAATTTTAATTGTTGGTGATGATAAACAGGTTGGTCCTCATGATATTTCTGATGTGAGCAAAACACAAATTTTATCTCAACGTTTCCTCAAAAATCAAGTCAAACGTTATCAAGGACATTTAAGCTCAGGTTCTTCTATTTATGAATTATTTCAAGTAGTTTTCGCTCATGAAAAAATTATGTTAAAAGAACATTTCCGTTCCGTTTCTCCTATTATTGAATATTCTAATAGAGAATTTTACCATAATGAAATCCAACCAATGCGTCTGCCGAAAAAATCTGAACGTCTTGATCCGCCACTAATCGATGTTTTAGTAACTGATGGAGCTTGTGAAGATGAAAAACAAGAAATTAATAAAGCAGAAGCTCGTTATATTGTGGATGAGATCAAAAGAATTTGTGCCGATCCTAGGATGAAAGATAAAACTATTGGGGTTGTTACTTTAAAAGGTGATTGTCAAGAACATTATATTTACGATATGCTAGAAAGAGAATTACCTAATGATCTTTTAGAACGTCATGCTATTAAATGTGGAAACGCTAGAACTTTTCAAGGCGAAGAAAGAAATATTATTTTCCTTTCTTTAGTGGTGTCTTTCCGTCCTAACGGTAAAAAACCAATGCCTTTGACTAAAGAAGATGCTTATCAACGTTTCAATGTTGCTGCTTCTCGTGCTCGTGATCGTATGTATTTAGTCCGCAGTATAGAAATGAATGAGAATCAACTCAGCAATAAAGACGTCTTAAGACGTGGAATTATTAAACATTTTAGTTTGCCTTTTAGTCAAGAAGAGAAAAAAATAAAAATTTAAGAACTCTTTGTGAAACAGATTTTGAACGTCAAATTTATGATATTTTAGTTGATTTAGGTTACCGTGTTCTTCCTCAAGTTAAAGTCGGTTCTTACCGAATTGATTTAGTGGTTGAAGGGGATAATGATAACCGTTTAGCTATTGATTGTCACGGCGATAGATTACAAAGTGCCGAACAAGATGATCATGATTTAAACCGTCAAAGAGTTTTAGAACGTAATGGATGGGAATTTTGGAACGCATTCGCTTTTAATTTTGTTTTAAATAAAGAAGATGTTATTAAAGACTTAATTAAAAATTTAGAAGCAAAAGACATTGAACCTGCCAAAACAGAAAATATAAACCAAGCCATTTACACTGAACAACGTCGAGTAACTGTTTTTCGAAAAAATGAATATTCGTTTGTCGATTAAACAATAAAATCCATCGTTAACTTTAAAAAGTAACGATGGATTTTTTCTTTTCTTCGCCGTTGAAAAAATATTTCCCACAAATGGAGATAATTCATCAATAAACAATAAATTGCCCCAAAAGAATTACATTTTTAAGATTTAATATATAAAAAGAGTTAATTTATTTTTTGAAATAATAAATTAACTCTTTTGCCTAATTCTTCCGGTAATTCTAAAAAGAATTTTTTTTTAATTTTATTTTCGTCATTTTAAGATGTTTCAATTCTGCCTCGTAATTAGGTCCTTTCATTGCTATAAAATAACCCTTTTTTTTAATAAGAGGAGAAGCTAATTTTAAAATTAATTTTAATTTGCCTAAAGCTCTAGCGATCACTAAATCATATTGTTTATCGTGTTGTTCAATCCTTTGATGAAATAAAAATACATCAGTTAAATTCAGTTTTTTAACTAATGATTTTAAGAAATTAATTTTTTTTAAAGAAGAATCAATTAAAAAAATTTTCAAATGAGGGAATAAAATTTTTAAAGGGATACTAGGAAAACCGGCTCCAGTGCCTAAATCGCTTAAAGTATCAATTTTATTCAAATCAATATTTTGAGAAATCAATAAAGAATCATAAAAATGTTTTAAATAAACATCTTTTTCACTCGATAAAGAGGTTAAATTGGTTTTTTCGTTGTATTCTATTAAAAAAGAATAATATATTTTAAATTGTTCTAATTGCAATTCGTTTAAATTAAATGTGTCTTTTAATATTTGATTAAACAAAATTTTGAGTCCTTTGTAAAAAAACTAATAAAATAGAAATATCAACTGGATTAACGCCTAAAATTCTGGATGCTTGACCTAAATTATAAGGTTTAATTGTTGTTAATTTTTCTTTAGCTTCTTTAGATAAATTGTGAATTACTGAATAATCAATATCAATAGGAATTGTTTTGGTTTCTAATTGAAGAAGTTTTTGAGCTTCTTTTTCGGCTTTTAAAATGTAATTTTCGTATTTAACTTGAATTTCAACTTGTTCTAAAATTTCCGGTGTATATTGTTGATCAAAAACAAATTTCAAAATATTTTTATTTAATTCTGTTCTTTTTAATAATTTATATAAACTCACTTTTTCCGTAATTAAAGAAGAGTCATGTTCTTTTAAATAATTTAAATTCTTTTCATTAACTTCAAAAAAAGTTGCTTGTAATTTTTCTTTTAACATGTCTACTTCTAGACGTTTTTTGTCTACATTTTTATAAGTTTTTTCATCCACTAAGCCTAATTCAAAACCATAATGAGTTAATCTTAAGTCAGCGTTATCATGTCTTAATAATAAACGAAATTCTGCTCTTGAAGTCAATAAACGATAAGGTTCTTTGGTTCCTTTATTGATCAAATCATCAATTAAAACGCCAATGTAAGCTTCATTTCTGTTTAAAACCAAACCGTCTTTATTTTGCAGTTTTAAACTAGCGTTAATTCCAGCCATTAAACCTTGACAAGCAGCTTCTTCATAACCGCTAGTACCGTTGATTTGACCAGCAAAAAATAAATTATTTATTTTTTTAGTTTCTAAAGTATGTTTTAATTGGTTAGGATTGAACGCATCATATTCAATAGCATAAGCATATCTAACTATTTTAGCATTTTCTAAAGCAGGAATAGTTTTTAAAATTTTATGTTGTATTTCTTTAGGCATGCTTGTAGAAAGACCTTGTAAATACATTTCATCAGATTCTAAACTTTCTGGTTCAATAAAAATTTGATGTTGTTTTTTATCGCAAAAACGCACTACTTTATCTTCTATAGAAGGACAATAACGCGGACCCGTTCCTTCTATTTGACCATCATACATCGCCGATTCATATAAATTTTGTTCGATTAATTCGTGAGTTTGTTCGTTAGTGTGAAGCAAATAACAAGGTTCTTGAACTCCTAAATCGTCAATAACTGAAGGAGAACTGAAAGTTTGTAAAATACCATCACCAAATTGCATTTTAGCTTTAGTATAATCAATGCTATCTTTTTGAATTCTAGGCGGAGTGCCTGTTTTCAAACGAATAACTTCAAAACCATGTTCTTTCAATTGTTTGCTAATTCCATAAGTGGTTGGTTCATTATTAGGACCCGAGTTGATTTTTGATTTTCCCATCAAAACTTTACTGGATAAATAAGTTCCTGTCGTCATAACAACAACTTCACTATAAATAAGTGTTCTATCTTGCAATTTAACCCCTTTAACTTGTTGTTTTTTAATAATTAATTCTTCCACTAAACCTTCTAATAAAGTTAAATTAGCGGCTTCTTTTAATATTTGAATAACTACTTTAGGATATTTTACTTTATCAATTTGAGCTCTTAAACTTCTTACAGCGGGTCCTTTAGAAGTATTTAACATTTTCATTTGAATTTGCGATAAATCGGCTGCTTTTCCCATAATACCGCCTAAAGCTTCAATCTCTCTTACAACGACACCTTTGGCTGGTCCGCCGATAGAAGGGTTACAAGGAAGAGTGGCAATTTGTTCTAAATTGCCTGTAATTAATAAAGTTTTATGTTTTTTGGATAAGGCTAAAGCGGCTTCTACGCCGGCATGCCCGCCACCAATAACGATAGCTTCGTAATTCATTTTCTGTTAACCTCCTTTTTTAAAAAATTTTTCATAAAAATAATTTTTATTCGTTTTCTGAAACATGTCTGTAAAGTCTATGTTGCGTTAAAATGTTTTCTAATTCTTCTTTGCCTAAAAAATTTTCAGATTCTTGAATAAATTGGATAAATAATTTTTTTTATCCAATTGGAATTTCTTATCGCTTTTTTTCATAAAAAACATAAAAATGATTAAAAATAAAATAATCGGTAAAGCGAATAACATAACAACTTTATAACCATTTAAATTTGAAATTGATAATTTAACTAAAGTAGATAAAACAAGAGAAGTGGCAAAACCTATTCCTAAAGACAAAAAGTTTTTTGTAATTATGTTTGCGCGTTTATTTAACAATTCATAAATAAATTTCATATAAAAAGAATTAATTTCTTTTTGATATAAAGCGTTGAATTTATCATAATATTCTTCATGAATCAAAATTCTAAAAACACCATTTAAATAAGTCCAAACTACATATTGATTCATGTTCAAAAAAAAGGATTATATTTACTTTGTTTTAAATAAAAAAACTCAATTTTTTTTTCTTGATCGTTAAAAAGACAATTTTCTTCGCGAAAAGCATTTCCTTCAACGGAATTAAAAACAAAAGGTAAAAGCTGAATTTTGTTTTTTTTATAAATAAATTCATAATCAAATAGATTCCTTTTTATTGGTTTATTTTCAATTATAAAAAAATCTTTTTAAAAATCATCACTCACATGAAATTAAACTTATGGCTGCTTCAATCAAGACCTGACCAGATTCATTATCTTTACATTGAATGATGATTTTTAAAAAGATTTTTAAATAAAATATAAAAATTATTTCTTTCTTAAATTGTAAAAAAATTTTTTTAAAATATGTTCATTTTCTTTTTCCAATAATTCTAATTTAATAAAATTATTTTGTTTATGTTTTTTTTCTTCCAAAAGAAAAAATAATTTTTTAAAAAAATATGATTTTGGATTGAAATTACTATAATATATTGTTTGAATCCGAGATTGAATTAAAGCACCAGCGCACATAAGACAAGGTTCCAAAGTAATATAAATAGTTACTTTATCCATTCGATAAGTTTTTAATTTTTTATTTAATTTCATTAAAAGTAAAAATTCAGCATGACCATAAAATAATTGACTTTTTTCTATATTATTGCGAGCTCTTAATATTATTTTATCATTCATAACAGCAACAGCGCCAACAGGAACTTCATCTTTTAAAAAAGCTTTTTTAGCTTCTTTAAAAGCTTCTTTCATAAAGAAAAAATGCTTTTCTTCTATATTCAATTATACATTAAATTCCTTACATTAATTTTTAAAATAAAGTTTTTTTTAAAAATTATGACATTTACGACAACAAGATTCATGATAATTATTACCGCCTATTAAAATAACAGGTTGTTCTTCATCATTTTCTTTTTCGTTAGCAAATATTCTTTGCGTTCTTGTTGCCTTTTTGCCACAAATAAAACAAAAAGATTTTAACTTAGTTACTTTATCAGATATTGATAATAAATATGGCATGGAACCGAATGGTTCTCCACGATAATCCAATTCTAAACCAGCGATAATAATTTTCATACATTTATAAGATAAATTGTTTAAAATTTTTTCTATATCTTTATCAAAAAATTGAATTTCATCTATGATTAAATATTCAATGTTTTCATTTTCTTTAAGAAAATCTAAAATTTCTGAACTTTTATTAACTAACAAAGAAGGAACGGTTTTTAAATCGTGAGTTACTAATTCGCTTTTGAGAGAATAACGATTGTCAATTGAAGGTTTGAAAACTAAAAAATTTTTTTTCAATGAATTCAATGTTTCAATACGTTTAATCAATTCTGTCGTCTTTCCGGAAAACATTGGTCCACAAATGACTTCAATAAATCCTTCTTGATCTAAAATCATTTTTTATAAAACCTTTCTATGTTAAAAATTATTCCTCTATTTGTTGTTTATTATCGTCTTTTTTTTGATCATAACCGTAACGTTTGTGAAACTTATCTACTTGTCCAGCTACAGTTACAAAAACTTGTGAATCAGTATAAAAAGAATGACAATTGGAACAAGTTTCAATTTTCATAGTTTTAACTGTTGTACCTATTTTATGTGTTGTCTTGCAAGTAGCACAAGAAACTTCTATTTCATAAAACTCGGGTTGTTGTAATTTATTTTTCATAAACAAAATCCCCTTTTTATTTGATTAAAAAATTATTAATTAACTTTTTAATATTTATCACCTTTAATTTTAACATTAAAAAAACATTTTTCAAAATATTTTATTAAAAAATAATAAAAATTTAATTTTTCTTTAAAGGGAATTTTTTTGTTATCATCAATACTTCTTTTTTAACTTCTTTCAAAACTTCTTCATTTTCATAATTATTTAAAACTCGGTCAATTAAATGAGCAATTTGAACAAAATCTTTTTCTTTTAATCCTCTTGTCGTCATAGCCGGCGTTCCTATTCTGATTCCGCTAGTTAAAGAAATTTTTTCTTTATCAAAAGGAATAGAATTTTTATTAACAGTTATATTAACCTTATAAAGAGTATCTGCTGCTAATTTACCATTTAAAAAAGGATTTTTATGCTTCAAATCAATAAGTATTAAATGATTATCAGTTGTTTGACTAACCAAACGATAACCTAATTCTTTTAAAGCATTGGCTAAAACTTTTGCATTTTTAACTATTTGTTGCTGATAAACAATAAAATCATCTTTTAAATTTTCTTTAAAGGCAACCGCTTTAGCGGCGATAACATGCATTAAAGGCCCTCCTTGAATGCCCGGAAAAACGCCTTTATTAATTTTTTTAATTATTTCTTCATTATTGGTTAAAATTATTCCTCCTCTTGGACCTCTTAAAGTTTTATGAGTAGTAGAAGTGACAATATCAGCATTAGCTAAAAAAGGAGAAGGATGTAAGTCAGCCGCCACTAAACCAGCAATATGCGCCATATCTACCATTAAATAAGCATTGACTTCATCAGCTATTTTTTTAAACTCTTGAAAATCAATAGTTCTAGAATAAGCAGAAGCTCCCGCGATAATTAATTTAGGTTTGGTTTCGTGCGCTATTCTTCTAACTTCTTCGTAATCAATTATTTCGTTATCTGGTGAAACACCATAACTAAATGATTTTAAAAAATTACCAGAAAAACTAACTTTTGAACCATGAGTTAAATGACCACCAGCGTTTAACGACATCCCTAAAATAGTATCATTAGGTTTTAATAAAGATTGAAAAACAGCCATATTAGCTTGTGAACCTGAATGAGGTTGAACATTAGCATATTTAACTTTAAATAATTTTTTAACTCTTTCAATCGCTATGTTTTCAATTTCATCAACATAATCACAACCATGATAATATCTTTTTTGCGGATAACCTTCAGAATATTTATTAGTTAAAACGCTCCCTTGAGCTTCCAAAACGGCTTCAGAAACATAATTTTCTGAAGCAATCAACTCTATATGTTCTTCTTGTCTTTGAGTTTCTTTTTTTATTAATTCATAAATTTCTAAATCTTCTTTTTTTAAATTTTTCATCTTTATTTTTCCTCTCTTTTTTGAATTTTTTTGAATAAATAATTGTCAAAAAGTAAAAAATAATTGTTTTTACATTAAAAACAATTATTTTATAAAAATGGTAAAATTAAATATAAAAGCGTTTTATCTTCTTCGTTAGAAATAATAAAAGGTTTGGACGAATTATCAAAATGAATTTTTATTTCTTTAGTGGGAAAAACTTTTAAAATTTCTTCTAAATGCTTCACATTAAAGGCTGTTTTGATATTTTCTTCGACCTTGTCTTCTAAAAGTAAAATTTCTTCTGATGCGTTTCCTATTTCTTCACTTCCGGAAAAAATTTCTATTTTTTTATTTTGATCAATATTTAAATGAACAATATTATTGAAAATATTTTCTTCTTTAGGTAAAAATAAGGATAATCTTTCTAATGTTTTAGTTAAATCTTCTTTTTTTAATTTGACAAAAGAAGAAAAATTTTCTTCTTTAATTTGTTGCATCAAAGGGAAATTACCTTGAAGAAGAATTGTTTGAAACAATAAAGATTCAGAATATAAAAAAAGTTTTTGTTCGTTAATGGCTATTTTAACACTTTCATCTTTTTGTTGTTCTAAAAGTTTATTCATTTCTTCTAAACTTTTACTTGGAACAACGATATTAAAATCAGGATAATCTAAATTCAATTCTATTCTTTTTTGACTTATGCGAAAAGAATCAGTTGATAAAGCGGTTAAAAAAGGTTTTTTATAAATTAAATTAACTCCTGTTAAAATAATTTTTTGTTTGTCCTTAGAAGTTACAATAACAGCTTCTTTAATTAATTTCTTTAAAAAATCAATTTTTAAAAGGAAAAATTTTTCAAAATTAAAAGCGAAATCAATAGAAGGGAAATCCTTAAAATTCATCATTTTTAATTTATATTCAGAAGAAGGTAAAGTTTTGATAACTAATAACTTATTATCCATAGAAGAAATCTTGATAAGAGGTGAATAAATTTTTTTAATAATATCAATAAAATATTTTCCGATTACAATTAAAGAACCGGTTTTTTTAACTTTTAAACTTTCATCTTTTATTTCTAATCTTGCTGCCATATTCATGTTAATGACTTCTAAAAACAAAACATCTTCTTGAATTTCTATTTTAATATTATAATAAACTGGGAAAAAAAGTTTTTGTAGGAAGTATTTTTTGAATTTGGAGTAAAAAAATGCAATAAAACTTCTTTTTTTATTTCAAAATTCATATTTTATATTTCTTTTCTTTAAAATTAATTTTAACTATTTATTTTTTCTATAATAAGTTCAACAGTTTTTTTCAATTCTTCGCTTTCTTTGATTTTTTTCTCTATTTTTCTGTAAGCTTTTAAAATAGTAGAATGATGTCTTTTATTAAAGTGTAGGCCAATTATTTCATAAGAAGTATTGTTTATTTTTTTAATTAAATAAATAGCAATATGACGAGGTAGAGAAAATTTATTATGTTTTTTACTACTAATTAAATCGCGTATACTGATATTATAAAATTCACTAACTATATTTTTTATTTTTTTAGCGTCTATCTCTTCTTTGGAAAGAGTTTTTTTATTTTTTAATAAAGGATCTAGAGCTTCTGTTACATTTTTTAAATTAATTTCTAACCCATAAATTTGAGTATAATTTAAAAGTCTTAACAAAACTCCTTCCATTTCCCTTATGTTATCACCAAAACGTAAAGAAATAAATTCTAAAATTTCTTTTTTTATTTTGGTGTTGGTGCCTTCAATCTCAAATATTTTTTTCTTTAAAATTTCTAAACGATGTTTAGAATCAGGTTTTTTAATATCTACTATTAATCCTGCTTTAAAACGATTAGTCAATCTTTCCATAATTTTATTCAATTCAGAAATGGGTTTATCGCTGGTAATAATGATTTGTTTTTTATTCAAATTAAGATAATCAAAAAGTTTAAAAAATTCCATTTGAGTTCTTTTAGCGTCAGCCATTATTTGAATATCATCTACCAAAAGAACATCAATATTACGGTATTTATTATTAAAATCTTCCATTTTATCTTTTCTTAATTGATTAGTAAAATCTTCAATAAAGCCATCAGCTTTAACGTATAAAATCTTTTTATGAGGATGTTTTTCAAAAATATAATTACCAATTGCTTGCATAAGATGAGTTTTTCCTAAACCCACTGAACCAAAAATATATAAAGGATTCGTTTGTACGACTTTCGCTTCAGCGATTTGTTTAGCCATTTTAAAGGCGAAAATATTACTCGGACCAACAACAAAATTATCAAATTTATAATCAGCTTCTAATTTTCCCAAATGATAACTATTAAAATTTATTCTTTTTTCTTGAATTTCTTCTTCTTTTTCTTTTTTAATTTCTTCCTTAGTAATAAAATTGAAAGTTATTTTTTTTTAGAATATTTTTTCGTTAATTCTTCAATTTTTTTTAAATAAATATAAACAATTTTATTTTTTATAAAATCGTTTTCAACTAAAATAAAAATAATTCCATCTTCTATTTTATATAGAGTTTTAATATTAGAAAAAGTTTCTTCAAAAACTTCGTTACTATAAATAAGAGACAAATCTTTTAAAATTTGATCCCAAATTTGTTGTTCTGGTAGTTCTTTTCCTTCCATTTAAACTCGCCTTTCGAAATATTTTTTTAAAAATTAAAAGTTTTTTTTATGTATTGAATAAACTTTTTTCAAACTTAAACTCCGCAAGATTCACATTCTTTAATTTTTAATTTTTGAGTTCTAGTATAATAAAGAGTTTTGATACCTTTATGATGAGCGTATAAATAATATTTTTGTAATTCTCTAGTATTTATTTCGGAAGTAATACATAATTCAAAAGAAATCCCTTGATCGATATGTTTTTGAGCCATAGCAATAACATCAATTATTTTATAATTATCCATTTTATAAGCTGTCTCATACATAAAGGATACTTCTGCTAAAGAAGGAGCGGGAAAATAAGTTTTAGAATTGCCATAAGTTCTTTCTTCTACTAATTGTTTAATAGGAGTTAAAGATGGGGTAGCAGACATAATATAACCAATAGATCCATTAGGAGCTACAGCTAATCTATGTGAGTTATATAAACCATGTTTAATCACATTTTCTTTTAGTTCTAACCAGTCTTTATCAGTTGGCAAATAGATTCCCTCAAATATTTTTTTAACTTTATTTAAAGCAGGATAAATAGCTTTTTTATCAGCAAAATATTTTCCGTCCGCATAAGTTGATTTTTCAAATTGATAAAACTTTTTTCCGGTTTGTTTAGCTTTAATATTAGAATGTAATAAAGAATAATAATTAACAGCGTTAAAGAAAACATCGATTAATTCTAAATCTTCTTCACTACCATAAGCAATCAATTGTTCGGCGATATAACCGTGATGACCCATAATACCAAAACCAACACTACGATTAAGATGGTTCGCTTTCGCTACCCCAGGAACATAACCGATATTAGTTTTTAAAGAAACGGAGTTCATAATTTCCATAGCGGAAAAAACGGTTTCTTTAATAGCATTATTTTGAATCATATTTCCCATATGACCGGAAGATAAATTACAAGAAATATCCATCCCTACTTGATCATCTTTCCTTTCGTCATAAGGAGCGTAATGAGAAGTGATGGAAGGTTGAAGAATTTCGGTACATAAATTAGAAAATTTAATTTTATCCGCAGAAGTATTTTTATTATTCACGTTATCGGCGAACATAATGTAAGGATAACCAGATTCACCTTGAAGCTGAGCGATTAATTCTAATAAATTACGTGGATTAACATATCTTTTTTTTACATTAGGGTTTTTAACTAAAATATCGTACCATTTACCCATCTCGATGCTGATATCAGCGAAATTAAGTCCATATTCTAAATAAACACTATGAGGATAGAAAAGAGCCATCATTTCGTTATTTCTTGCTAATTCAATCATTTTATCAGGAATAATTACTCCTAAAGATAAAGTTTTCAAACGTACATCTTCATCAGCGTTTAATTTTTTAGAATTTAAAAAATCTTCAATATCAGCGTGGAAAATATTTAAATAAGCTGCTCCAGCCCCTAATCTTTGACCCATTTGGTCAGCATAACGAAAACCATGATCAAGAAGTTTAGCAACGCCAATAACCCCTTTGCAAGCGTTATTAACTCCTTTAATAGTTTCACCTTTTGCTCTTAAATTAGTTAAATTAATAGAAACTCCGCCACCTATTTTAGAAAGTTGCATCGAAAATTCCATAATACGAGCAATATCATTTAAAGAATCACCCGCTTCTAATAAAAAACAAGACACAAATTCGCCTCTTTTTTTAAGACCAGTATTCAATAAAGTCGGTGTCGCAGGCGTAAAATTTTGATAGATTAAATTTTTGATTAAAGTTTTCGCTAACCTAAAATCTCCTGAAGCATGGTATAGAGCATTAACCACTAAACGGTCTTCATAAGTTTCTAAATAATGTTTTTTATCGCGAGTTTTTAAAGAATAATCATTATAAAATTTAAAAGCTCCCATTAAAGAAGGAAAACGGAATTTTTTAGCATAAGCTATTTGATAAACAGTTTTAATTTGTTCGTAAGTATATAAATCTAAAAAAGCTTTTTCATAATAATTATTTTCAGTTAAAAAAAATAATTTTTCTTTTAAAGAAGAAAATCTTTTTAATTTAGGATTCACTTCTTCTAAAAAATAATATTTTACCGCTTCTTTATCTTTGTTTAAATCTTTGATATTGCCTTCTTCATCAATGATTTCGTTATTTAAAATTTTCCATTGAGGAATTTTATTTTTATTATAACTAAAAGATTCTTTTTTTATATCGTTTTTAATTTGATACATATTTTTATCCATTTTTTTATTTTCTTTTTTATAGTTTTTTAACCATTTTTGTAAAAAAATTATATCTTCAGAAAACCCTTTTCCTTCAAATTTTAATATTAAAGGTATATTAAATTTTTTAGAAATTAATTCGCCCGCTTTTCCAAAATTAGAACCATAGTTTTTATTGCCAGAAACCGCCACTCCGATTGATAAATGAGAATTTTTTTCTAAAAATTTTTCTACTTCATCAGAAATTTCTCCAAATTTAACTGTTTTAGTGACTAAAAAAAATTCTTCTTCTTTATTATTAAATTTTTTAACATGTTCCTTAGGAAAACCTAATTTTTCAACAAAATCGAAAACATTCCCTTGTTCTTGTCCATCAAAAATAATTTTCATTTTACACCACTTTTATTTCATTTTTAAAAAAAACTTATAAATAATAAATAATTTTGTAAAAAATAGTTTAAAAATTTTTCTTTTTGTTTTTTTAAGTTTTTCGAAATTTAAAAATAAATAATTTTCTAAAACTAAAATATATTTATATTCTATCATTTAAAATGAATAAAATT
>NZ_LHCF01000009.1 GCF_001277135.1 Candidatus Phytoplasma pruni | reverse complement strand
AAATATTTATTTTATCATTAAAAAGAAAGAAAGTTCTTTTAAATCTCTTTGTTTAAAACCGAAAAGTTATAAATAGAGGTGTTTTTTTTAATAAGGTTAACTATTTTATAAGCTTTGATTTCACTATTGAAATCTTGGAAAGATTTAAAGTAATTAAATAAATCTTCTAAATCAAAATTACTACTAAAAAAAGTGGGCAATTTATGTTCGAAACGATAATATAATAAAGGCAGTAAAATATCATCTCTAAAATAGTAAGTCATGTTTTCAGAACCTATATCATCTAAAATTAAGCAAGGCACTTTTTTCAAATAATGAATTTTTTTTTCTAAGAGATCGCTATACCAAGTAGTTTTAAATTGGCGGGCTAAATCAGGCATAAAAATAAATAAAACAGAGATGTTTTTATTGATTAATTCTTTAGTTAAAGCTTTAAGAAGGAAAGTTTTTCCTGTCCCAAAATCTCCATGAAGATAAAATCCTTTTTTAACATGATAAAAAGACATTATCATCTCTTTAGTTTTTTGAAAAATTTTTTCTTGCACTAAATTATTAATTTTAAAAGCATTTAAATCAACTTCTTCTAGTTTTAAATCTTGGTTAAATAAAATATTATTTTGTTCTAAGTTATTTTTTAAATCAATATGTTTGGTTGCAGTTGTCTCTTGTAACATAATATGCAGATAAGGTTTAGTTTTTAAAACTTGTTTATAACCAAAACTATGGTCTTTATGCTTATTTTGTAGATAATTAAAAACCATCATCACATCTTTATCTTCTACTTTTAAGTTTTTAGTCTCCGGATCGTTAGAGATAACTTCTTTCATTTCATCTAAATATTTTTTTTTTACTAAAACCATCATCACACCTTTTATTTTTTAAAACTAAATTCTTTTTTGAAATTATCTAACCATTTAGGACTGTTTTTATTGTCTTTTTTACTAGTTTTAAAGACGTTTTCTTCCATAAGGTAATCATAAGCCGTCTCGGTAGTTACAATCCCTTTTTTAGTCCAAGATTTTAAAATTGTGTCAAAATAATTATAAGAAATAAAAGAATCATCTTTATGAGCTTTTATCTTACAAACATACATAATTAAAGCGTTAATAACTCCAATTTCGACCTCTGTTTTTTTCAACAACAAAAACACAGCATCATACAAGGCAGCGCCAAAACGTTTATTTTTACTAAAATTCTTAATAATCCTATGGGGATGAGAATTTTTCAAATAAAGAATCATTTCATTAGTTTCCGTATTTAAGTTTTTATTGCTTAAAGTTTTAATTTTAGCGTTACTTTGCGAAAACTTAAGATTTAAACTATTTCTTAAATGGTTTAAATCTAGATCATCTACATAATTATTACGAAAGCTTTCTTGGTATAAAGTGGCCATCTCTTCAGGTGTTAAAGCGTACACGAAAGCTAATTTAATAATATAATCCATGTTTTGCCATTCCAATAAAAAAGGTTTTTTAAATCTTTCCGATAAATGGTTTAAAAAAGATTCATAATTAAAATATTTTTGCAATACAGTGGTTTGTTTTTTTTGTTCATTATTATATTTAAAACTATTTAAAGTTTCTTGAGGATTAATTTTTTCAAAATGATAAACGTCAGAAAAATGTTTACTCACGTTTTGATAATTTGTTAAATTCAAGGAATTTTCTGGCAGTAATATCTTTTCCAAAGAGAAATAAATATGTTCACCGACCTCACTTAATAAGAATTGACTCAAAAGAGGATCTTGAAAAAATAAAACCGCGCTTAAAGGAGGATTCAGAGCATAAAGATTCTCTTTTGTTTTATTTTGATAAGTCGTTAACAAATTAACCGCTTCTAGTTTGTCTTTAAATTGGAAAAAAGTTTTTTCATCAATGTTTAATAAATCCAATAAAAATTGATGAATCAAATTAGGCTCCTCCAGATCATTAGAATTTAAAAAAGATAAAGTGTAATAAAGACCTATCGCGTCTGTTCCTATTAAAGGCTGATACAATAAAGTTAAAATTTTTTGTTCTTCATGAGATAAGATATTGCGATTATGAACATTAAAATTTTGTAAAGTAAACACTATGAATCTCCTTTAAAAAAATATTTTTTGAATAATTAATCTTTTTTAGTTATCATAGTTTGGCAATGAGAACAAAAATAAGAACCACGCCCGCCTATTTTTCTTTTTTCAATTTTATTTTGACAAACTACACAATTTTGCTTATCTTTGCCATGCACTAAGAGCTTATTTTGAAAAGAACCCGTTTTTCCTAAAGCATCAAAAGTACTAATAGTGGTTCCGCCTAAAACAATCGATTCTTTTAAAATAACTTGCGCTTTAGTTAAAATTAATTGTGTTTGAGCAAAATTAAGATAGGTTGCTTTAGTTTCTGGATGTAACCGCGCAGCAAATAAAATTTCGTTAGCATAAATATTACCAATCCCAGAAATAATTTGTTGGTTTAACAAAACCGTCTTAATTGCGACACGTGTTTTTTGCAAACAACCATAAAAATCCTTTGCACGGATTAAAAAAGGATCTAGAGCTAAACGCTCTAATTTGCTTTCTTCTAAATAACGATCTTTTTTAAATAATAAAAAACGCCCAAATTTACGAAAATCATAATATTGCAACACCATATCATTATCTAACAGAAGACGAAAATACTCATGTTTTCCTGTTTTTAGACAATCTTTTTGAGGTTTTAAATATAATTTACCTTCCATTCTTAAATGCCCTACAAGCACCCAATCATCACTTAAGAAAAAAAGTAAATATTTACCTTTTCTTTGAACGTCTAAAAAAGTTTGGTTTAACATTTGGTTAAAACGAGCAATATTTTGTACGATAGGTTCATAAAAAACTTTTATCCCTTTAATAGTGCGGTTAACCAATTTTTTATGTAAATGGCGAATAATGACTTCAACTTCTGGCAATTCTGGCATATTTTCTTTTCTAACCTTTAAAATTTTTTTAAAATAAAAAGAAATTCTCTATTACTACTTTTAAAATTAATAAATGATTTTATGGGAGTTTACATTATTAAGCCAAATATTAACTTGAACAAATTTACTATTTTAAAAACCAATTTAATCTTATTTCATAAGAAAATATCTATTAACAAAAAAATAAGAATCTTAATTATTTTTGTGTTTGGTCGCTTAACTGTTTAAATTTATCGATTGTTAAAACATTGTGTTTCACTGATGTATCAAGAGAGTTTAGGCGTCCACCTAAAACTTTAACTTTTTGACCGGGTTGTAAGAAAAACTCAGGATTATCACTATCAATATGACCGAAGACTAAAACCACTTCATCAAAAGAATAATTTTCACCATCATAATTAATTTTTAAATTATTAGTATACCATTCTCTTACGTTTTTATTATTTTGTTTAACGTATCTCACTTTAACTTCTACAGTTACATTATCTGTTACAAGGTAACGTTGATTATTTTTTTTTGCACTCATTTTATTTTCTCCTTTTAATTATTTTAAAAATAACTTTTTTGCAAAGTTTTTTATTTTCTTTCTTTATCTTCAATACTTATATTTTAAATTAGAAAATCTTAATCTTAACAAAATAAAAGAAATAATTGATTTTTTAATTTTGATGATTAAGGTCTTTTTATTGCTTTAAACCATTAAAAAAATCGGAATAATAATCGGATTTCTTAAAGTAGATTCATAAATCCTTGGGGTGATAAAATCAATCACAGATTTTTTCAAATAGCTTTTGTTGACTTTATCTAAGCGTAATAAGTTTTGCACCATTTTTTTAACATCAGAAGATATTTTTTTAATTAATTCTTGGTTAGTTTTCATATAAATAAAACCACGCGAAACAATCATTGGAAAGTTCAGAATTTTCTTTTGTTTTAAATCGATACTAATAACAACTGATAGCAATCCTTCTTCGTTTAAAATTCTTCTTTCTTTTAAAATCAGGTTACCTACATCTTCTACACCCGAACCATCAATATAAATATTATCAGTAGGGACACGACCGATTAATTGAGTTTTTTCTTGACTAATGCCTACCGCATCGCCATTATCTAAAATTAAAATATTGCCCGGTTCTATACCACATTCAATCGCTAATTGTTTATGATGAATTAACATCACATGTTCACCATGAACGGGAATAAAATATTTTGGTTTAATTAAATTCAACATTAATTTTAAATCATTTTGACTAGCATGACCTGAAGCATGCGTATCCACCAATAAGCCGTGCGCAATTACTTCCACATTCATTTTAAAGAGCAAATCCAAGAGTTTATTAATACTGTCTTGATTACCAGGAATAGGTGAAGAAGAGAAAATAACCGTATCTTTTTGATTTAATTTAACTTGTCTATGGATCCCATTAGCCATTCGACTAAGAGCCGCTAATGGCTCTCCTTGAGAACCTGTACAAAGCAAAGTCACATCATCGTATTTCTCAATATCATTGTTATTTAAAATAGTGTCTTTAGGAATTTTTAAATAACCGTTTTTCATGCCTGTTTCGATCGCTTTTTCCATACTTCTACCAAAAACAGCCACTTTTCTACCAGTTAAAACACTGGCTTCAATGATTTGTTTAATACGATAAAAATTAGAAGCAAAAGTAACAATCACTATTCTCCCTTTTATTTTATAAAAAAGTTGATTAATAGTAGTGCCAATTTTGTGCTCAGACTGAATCATACCTTCGTTTTGGGAATTAGTCGAATCAGAAAATAAACATAAAACACCATTTTTACCTAAATCAGATAATTTAGCATATTCTGCTAAAGGACCTTCAGGAGTGTTATCGATTTTAAAATCTCCAGTATAAAAAACCACATTATCGTTATTTTTAAAAACAATACCAAAAGTATCCGGAATAGAGTGGTTCAAACGAATGAAAGATACTTCTGTATTATCAAAAACAAATTTAGAATTATTATTGTACTTCTCTAAAATACTGATATATTTATTTAATTTATAATCGATTAATTTCAATTCTATTAAATCATAAGCAATGCCCGTCACATAAATTTTAGGAATATTAATTCTTTTCAATAAAAAAGGTATGCTGCCGATATGGTCTTCATGTCCGTGAGTAATAAATAAGCCCATAATTTTATGTTCGTTTTGCAGTAAATATTCATAACTAGGAATAATATAGTTTACCCCTAAAAAGGAATCATCAGAAAAAGAAATACCTGAATCAACAATAAAAATCTTTTTATCAATTTCAAAGACATACATATTTTTACCGACTTCGCCTAATCCGCCCAAAGCGTAAAAGACAATATCAAAATCATTCGGAGAAACGTTTTGATTGATCATTTCCATTTAATATATTTCAACCTTTTTTCCTTTCTTGATCGTTTTTTTTAAAGAATGCTTTTCTTAACGTGAAATAGAAATTAAAACAGGAATAACCACTGGTTTCTTTTTCGTTTCTTTATAAATAAACTTAGATAAATCTTCTCTTAAGTTATTTTTGAAATCACTCCATTTAACTTGTTTATTATTCATTAAAAAACCTTTACTTATTTTAGCGAATAAATCTTTTAGTTTCCCGAAAGTCGTATCCGTGTCGCTTTTGTTTAAAAAACCTTTGCTAATTAATTCCACATTGCCCACAATTTCTCTGGTTTTTAAATCTAGATTACAAACAATGATGATAACACCATCGTTAGCTAAAAGTTCTCTATCTTTTAAAATGAAATCATTACCTTCTAAAACCGGTGTTCCATCAATTAAAATTTCCCCTAAATTTTTGAAAAAATTTCTTTTGACATAAGGTTTATTTTGGAAATCATAATTCCAAACATCACCATTTTCCAATAAGAAAATTTTATTATTAGGATAATTGAATTTTTGAGCGTTTTTCTTTATTTGGTATTGATGTCTATATTCGCCTGCTACAGGAATTAAAAAGTTAGGTTTTAATAAATGTAACATTAATTTAAAATTCTCTTCATAATTATAAGAAGAGGATTTTAATAAATCTTTTTCTAAAACATCGACAATAAAGCCGTTTCTAGCTAAAATATCAACTGTTTTATTTTGAATTTTATCCACTCCAGTGGTTTCGATAGATAATAATAAAATCTTATCTTTAGGATGTAGTTTCATCAAGCGGTCGGTTTGTTTGCACATTCTTTGCAATCTGTAAAAAGGTTCAAAACGTTTTCCTACTACTATCACCACTAAATTTTTATATTTTAAATAATCTGTGGATGTTTTTAAATTAATTAAAGATTTTTCCGGAATTTTTAAATAATTTTTTTGTAAAGCGACATCGATAATTTTTTCACTTTTACGTCCTAAAATAACAATTTTTAAATTAGCCTCTAAAGCTAAATCAATCGCTAACTGAATTTTTAATAAATCAGGGACTAAAAAAGAAATAATAATATTGTTTTCTATACTAGCAAAATAACTACTCAAATAGTATTCTAAAATTTCTTCTTTTTTCTGAATAATAATGCTGAAAGCTCCTTGTGAAGCAGGAACTAAAGCTAAAACTTCTTTTTGCGATAACTCTGATAAATAAGCAAAGTTAGTTTGGAAATTAACATCTTTAGATTGAACAAAATGCATCTCACTAATATACACTATCAAACCTTGCGACGTTTCAAAAGCGACTCCTAAAGTTTCCGGTAAAAAATGAGATATCCCAAAAAAATGCGCTTTAGTGTTGTCAAAATCTATCACTGATTTATCTTGAACAGCTCTAAATTCTACATTATGTGGATTGGCGTTATTTTGGTGTAAATTTATTTTTAAAACTTCAATAGTGAAATCAGAAGCGTAAACCGGAACATCTTCTAAATAATCAATCATATATGGCAAAGCGCCAGAATGAGTTTCGAAAGCAGAAGTGATGAAAATACCTTTAATTTGATCTTTAATAGATTCCAAGCGATGATAATCAGGAATAACGCAATCTATCCCATTAGCGACTACATTAGGATATTTAAGTCCTGCATCTAAAATAAAATAAGAAGAATCTACTTTCAATAAATAAAAATTTTTTCCATTTTCTCCTATACCGCCTAAAGCAAAAAAATTTATTTCTTTCATGAAATGTAATTTATACTCCTTGAACAAAAATTTTTATTAATCTTTGGAAATTGTTAAAAATTATTTTATAATGGAAATTGTTAAAAATTATTTTTTTAATTCATCCTTAAATGAAGGAAATATAAAATCTTAGAAAGTCGATAAATAATATCCATGGATTACCCTTTCAAAAAAGAAAAAAATAACGTTATCAGCAACAAAAACAATTTAGGTGCTAATTTAGAGAGAGATATTAATTTAACTAATCGTTTTTATCAAGAACAAGAAATAGCGTTGGTTTATAAAAACGAAATCCCTATCCAAGTAGTAAGGGTAGAATACCCTCAAAGAAAACAAGCTAAAATAGTGGAAGCTTATTATCGTACTTCTTCTTTACCAGACTATCACGGCATTTACAAAGGTAAATTTTTATCTTTCGATGTTAAAGAAACTAACAATAAAAACAACTTTCCGCTGAGTAATATTCCTCAACATCAAATAGAAATCTTACAAAGAGCACAAAAATTTAACGGAATAGCTTTTTTTATTGTTCATTTTAAAATTAAAATAAGTATTTTTATTTACCAATTGATTTTTTAACTAATTTTTTAAACAATAATAAGGCTAAAAGTATCAGTTATCAAATTTTTGAAAAAGAGCTCTTTAACATTTCGTTTAATTATAATCCGAGAATTGATTATATTAAAGTAATAGATAAATTCATTGAATAATTTTTTTGCAAAAGAAAATTATTCAATTTTTTTATTCTAACGCAAAACTTTCTAAATTTACTTTTAAAATAGGATTCACAAAATACAAAATAAAACCAATAACTATATTTTGTAAAACAACAGATAATATGTAATAACCTAAAATTAGTTTATATGGCAAATTAGAATCCTTTATAACGCCTTCGTATTCATGTAAAATTTCATGAGCCTGGTTATGATAAAGTAAAAAAGAAAAAATGGCATAAGAAATAATTTGAACAATTGCTATTAACGACAAACTTCCTGCAATAACTTTACCTTGTGATAAATGTCTTAAATCTTTGCGGCGAAAAAAACCTGAAATAGTACAAGCTAAATAAGGCATCACAAATACAAAAAATAATAAGCCTAAAAATAATACCGTTTTCGATTCTGTATCTTTTAAAAGCAATTCAAAAAAATGCCTATCCATCGCATATTCCATGCAAATATGAATTGCTACATATAATAAATTAGAAAAGAAACTGAATTTCCATCCAAATAAAAATCCTATCAAAATAAGAGGTAATAATTCTATTCTTATTAAAGTAGTATGACAATGCTGTCCGCCGTGAAATGATTTAACAAAGACCATCTCTAAAAAGAAAGAAATTGCTATAAGAAGCGAAACAACAATCATCTTTTTTAATAAAACTTGTTTCTTGTTTTTATTCATATCCCTTCCTTTAATTATACATTTTTTATTTCTATTTTTACTAAAAAGAGAAATAATTTTTTTATTTTTTAAATTAACAATCCTTCTTCTAAGAAAGATAATAAATCTTTATTATTAGCGTTTAAAATATAATCACCTATATTATGATTTTTTAAGACTGTTTCTAAAGTTTCTTTACGATAATAAACATCGATAAATTGGTCCGTAAATAAGGATAAATTATCTTCTTTATGAAAGAAATCGCCTCTTAAATTCATTTGTTGAATTTTACCTTGTTTTAAAACTAATAAAATTTCTAATTTGCCCCAAGGGAAATGTTTTTTCAAAGTTTTAGAATACTGAGGGTGTTTAAAATATAACCATTTTTCAGAAGAATATTTTTGCGCCAACGTTTCCACTTTGGCTATTTCCTCTTCGCTCAAAACATATTCTTTTTGCGCTAAATCTTTTTCTAAATAACTTACTAATTCATCTTTTGACATGCCATCTAAATGGTTTTTTAAATTTGTTACACGAGCAGAAACGCTATCAATTCCTTTAGAAATTAATTTTTCATTACTTGGTGTAATGCAACGAACCATCACGTCTATATCACAATTATACAGTAAAGTGCCATGAATGATAATGCCGTTTTGGTTTTGTAAAAAAGCGTTTCCAGAGACTTTTTTACCTTCTAACAAAATATCGTTTCTACCACTAAAATATAAATCAACTCCTAATTTTTTAAAAGTGGAGATAATTTTATTCAAATGTTCTTTAAAAGTGAAATTTTGGTTTTTTCTTTTAGTAATGATGCTGTAAAGAGGAGTTTCCTCATCATTATAAACACATCCGCCACCAGTAGGACGACGAAAAAGATCAATCTTATTTATTTTAACATAATCCAAATTAACTTCGTTTTCAATAACTTGATTCTTACCTATTACAACCCCTTTAATAGTCCATAGAAAAAAAAGACTTCATCCATATCTTTTAAAACATTGTTTAAAATATATTCTTCTAAGGCGTAATAAAAATAAGGTTTCAAATCTATATTTCTTGAAAATTTAACTAAAATCATTTTTTACACTTCCTTTAAATAAATAAAAAAATACCACTCTTATTTATATTATCATAAAAAATTATATAAATAATTTGATATAATAATTATTTAAAAAAGAGCGATATTTTTTTATTTTTAAAGCTTAAATATAAATACAATGTTAAAAAAACCAAGATCTATTTTTTTTAAAATTATTATTTAATCTATTTAATTCTTGCAATTTTAAAAACAGTTCTTTTTCAGTATTGCTGATTTTTGTAGGAGTTTTTATCTTAACGACAACATAATGGTCTCCTTTGCGAGAAGAATTTAAATAAGCTATTCCTTTGTTTTTCAACCTAAACTTTGTATCCGTTTGGGTGCCTGCTGGGATTTTAAGTTTCACATCGCCATAAATAGTCGCTACATTAATGGTAGTTCCTAAAACAGCTTGATAAAAATCAATGAAAAGAGTGGTAATAATGTTTTGTTCATCTCTTTTAAAATGTTCATGCGGTCTTACTTTGATATCTACTAATAAATCACCGTTAGCAGCGCCTAAATGACCGCCATTACCGTTTTGAGGCGATCTTAAAGTCATACCACTTTCTACACCAGCCGGTATTTGCAAATTCATTTGTTTAACTTTTTTAACTCTTTTTTGTCCCTTACAAGAAAAACATTTGTGTAAAATAGTTTGTTTTTCACCACGACATTGTGGACAAATTTGTTGAGAAGGAATATTGCCTAAAATAGTTTGTTGGTTAATAGTAACATAACCATTGCCATGACAATAAGAACAAGTTTGCATACTTTGAGCGTTTTTAGCCCCTGTCCCTTGACAATGTTGACAATCTTCTTCTACGTGAAATTGAATGTCTTTTTCTACTCCTAAGGCAGCTTCTAGAAAATCAATTGTAATTTCAATATGCGAGTCTGCTCCAACATTATTGTTACGCCTTTGCCGTTGAGAACCAGAACTGCCAAAGAAATTTTCAAAAAGATCTTCAAAGTTGAACGAACCGCCGCCGCCAAAGCCTTCAAAACCGCCACCAGAACCACCAGTGTCACCAGCGTGACCAAAACGATCATAATTAGCTTTTTTATTAGGGTCGTTTAAAGTTTGATAAGCTTCTTGCACTTCTTTGAATTTACTTTCAGCATCTGCTTCTTTAGAAACATCTGGATGAAATTTTTTAGAAAGTCTTCTATAAGCGGATTTAATTTCACTCGCGCTAGCTTCTTTAGTTAAACCTAAAACGCTATAATAATCTTTTTTTGTTTCAAAATAAATCTCCTAATTAGAATAATAATTTATGATAATAAAAGAAACCAAAAAAAGTCATAAAGGCTTTTTTTGGTTCATTAAAATATTAAATTAGATTATTATTTTTTTTGTTCTTCAAATTCAGCATCAACTGTTTTATCTTCTTTTTTGTCGTGATCATGGTCGTTTTTAGCTTGTTCTTGCGCTTGTTGATAAGCTTGAAGAGTAATTTTTTGCGCTTCTTTTTCTAAAGTTTCTAATTTTTCTTTGATGACAGTTTGATCATCGCCTTTTAAAGCTTCTTCTAAGTTTTTAATATGTTCTTCTGCTTTAGCTTTTTCTTCAGGATTAACTTTGTCTTTCAAGTCTTCTAAAGATCTTTGAGTTTGGAAAATTAGTTGTTCTGCGTTATTACGTGTATCGATTTTATCTCTTTGGATTTTATCAGATTCAGCGTTTTCTTCAGCTTCTTTAATCATGCGATTAATTTCTTCTTCTGATAAAGAACCAGTTCCAGAAATAGTAATTTTTTGTTCTTTATTAGTGCCTAAATCTTTCGCTTTAACAGAAACAATACCGTTAACGTCAATATCAAAAGATACTTCGATTTGAGGAACTCCTCTTGGAGCAGGTGGAATATCGTTTAAACGGAAGCTTCCTAAAGTTTTATTTTCTTTCGCTAAAGGTCTTTCTCCTTGTAAAACGTGGATATCAACAGAAGGTTGATTATCAGCAGCAGTAGAGAAAATTTGTGATTTAGAAGTCGGAATAGTAGTGTTTCTTTCGATTAATTTAGTGAAAACATTACCTAATGTTTCAATCCCTAAGGAAAGTGGAGTTACATCTAAAAGAACGATATCTTTAACATCTCCCATTAAAATACCACCTTGAATAGCAGCTCCCATAGCAACTACTTCATCAGGGTTAATACTTTTATTAGGAACTTTTTTCAATTCTTTTTTCACTAATTCTTGAACAGCAGGAATTCTTGTTGAACCGCCCACTAAAAGCACTTGATCAATTTCTTCCGCTTTCATACTAGCATCAGTTAAAGCACGTTTAACAGGTACTAAACAACGTTCTACTAAATCACGTGTTAATTCATCAAATTTAGCTCTTGTTAAAGTGTATTCTAAGTGAAGAGGTCCGCTTGTAGGGTTCATAGTAATGAAAGGTAAAGATATTTGCGTAGAAACGATACCACTTAATTCTTTTTTCGCTTTTTCAGCAGCATCTTTTAATCTTTGAGTAGCGATTTTATCTTTAGATAAATCCACTCCATTATCTTTTTTAAATTCTTTAATTAAAAATTCAATAATACGTTCATCGAAATCATCACCACCCAGTTTGTTATCGCCGGAAGTAGATATAACCGAAAAGTTACCTTCAGCTAAGTTTAAGATAGAAACATCAAAAGTTCCTCCTCCTAAATCAAAAACTAAAATATTTTGTTCTTTTTCGCTTTTATCAATACCGTAAGCTAAAGCAGCTGCTGTTGGTTCATTAATAATTCTTTTCACTTCTAAACCAGCAATTTTACCGGCATCTTTAGTTGCTTGTCTTTGTGAGTCGTTGAAATAAGCAGGTACAGTAATAATTGCTTCGCTAACTTCAGCCCCTAAATAATCTTCTGCTTGTTTTTTTAAATTTCTTAAAATCATAGCACTGATTTCTTGGGGAGTATATTTTTTGTTGTTTACATCAACAGTATAATCTTTTTCACCCATATGTCTTTTCACAGAAATAATGGTGTTAGGGTTAGTAAGCATTTGTCTTTTAGCTACTTCACCTACCATGATTTCGTCGTTTTTAAACGATACAACTGAAGGAGTAGTTCTACTACCTTCCGCATTAGGAATAACTTTAGATTCTCCGCCTTCCATTACAGCAACACAAGAGTTAGTTGTTCCTAAGTCAATACCAATAATTTTATTTGTTTTCGCCATTTTTATTTTCACTCCATTCATTTATTTTTACCATAGCTGGTTTAATAATTTTATCTTTGTATAAAAAGCCTTTTTGTAAAACAGCAACGTTAACGCCGTTTGGTTGTTTCTCATCAGAAATTTTTTCTAATGCATGATGATATTTAGGATCAAATTTCTCGCCTAAAGCTTTTATTTCTGCAACGCCGTCTTTTTCTAAAACATCGTTAATTTGCTTGTTAATCATTTTAAAACCAAAGAGAAATTTTTGCAACATTTCATCTTCATTAGGCATTTCTAAAACTTGTCCTAATTGTTCTAAAGGAACTAACATGTCAGTAATCAAATTCATAGAAGCGTATTTAACGTCTGCTACTTTTTCTTTTTGAAGTCTTTTTTTCAAATTCTCTAAATCTGCTTGAGATTTTAATTTTTCATTGATTAATTCGGTTTTTAATTGTAATAATTCCGCTTGTAAATCTTTTTCATCTTTGGACGATGAATTGTCTTTATCATGGGAATTAAAGGATGATTGTTCATCCTTTTTTTTATCACAACCATCACAATCCTCTTTAGAAAATTTTTCTGGTTGGTTGTTTTTGCTTTCTTCTTGAGAAGCGTTGTCTTTTTTATTGTCTTGACAACCGCAATCTTGATCTTTTTTAACTTCTTCAGTTTGATGATTTGATTTTTTTATCTTTTCTTCGTTGTTATGTGTTTTTTTATTTTTATTCATGTAAAAACAAACTCCTATTTATTCCAATTTATAATTACTTTTTGTCATATAGCTGCGACAAATGAGCGGATAAATATTCCAAAAGGGGGACAATTTTTTGAAAATTCATGATAGTCGGTCCTAAAATAGCAATTGATCCTTTTTCATTTTCATTAATATCATAAGGAATGGAAATAATCATAAATTTATTGTACGGCATTAAACTAATTTGATTAGCGAATCTATAAATAACTTCTTTAGAATTAAAAAAATTCTGTTTAATTCTTTATTTTCTAATATTTTAAAAATGTCTTTCGCGGAAGCAAGGCTTTTGCATTCCGCATTATCGTAAAAATTAGAAACACCATATACATAAAAATTATCAGTCGCAAAATTATAAAAAATTTCGACCAAAGATTGTACCAGTTGTTTTTTATATTCGATATATGCTGCAAAAACGGTAGCAACAATATCGCTTTCCAGAATTTCTATTGCTTCATGTAAATATTTACCAATTAACAAATGATTTAATTCAGAAAATATTATTTGCAAATCTTGCAATGACAATTCGCTATCTTTTTCTAAAACGATATTTTGATGTTGAACATTGCCATTATCAGTCACAATCAAAATAAGGGCCTGTTCTAAATTTAAAGGAATCAAATCAATTTTATTAATTTTATTAGTTTTTAAAACATCAGGACCTATCATTAAAGTTGCATAATTAGTTAAATTACTTAATAGCTCTAAAACTTCTTTAATAATTTTTTCTTTATTTAAACTTTTTTTATTTAAAATTTGGTCAAATAAAGAAATCATTTGAATAGTTTCATTATTGCGTGTTATTAAATTATTAAAATAAAAAGCATAGCCTTTTAAAGAAGGTATTCTGCCGCTAGATTTATGAGTTTTTTTTAAATAACCTTTTTTTTCCAATTGTACCATATCATAACGAATAGTAGCGCTGGAAAAATTTAAATAAGGCAAGTTCGCTAGCAACTTAGAACCAACAGGTTGATCTTCTTTAGAATAATTTTCAACAACGGCCTTTAAAATTAATCTTTTCCTATCAGAAAGCAAAATAATACTCCTTGGCACTCATTTAATATGACTGCTAATAGTATTATATTAGTTTTTATATCAAATGTCAAGTATAAAATTATAAAAAAGTTATTTTTTTCTTTTTTTAAAATAAGTATCTTTTTTTTCAGATAAAAAATAATATATAATATAGTTAAGATCTTAAAAAAACAATTCTATTTATTTATTTTGTAAAGCTAAATATATCATAAAACTAAAGAAGGAAGAAAGATAAAATAACTTTATGTACGTGAATAAAATACCCAAAAAATACTTATTCATTTCTTTTTTTATCTTTTTATTGGCTGTTTTTTTTTATTACCGTATGTTTTTTAACTTGGAAACACAACCGATAAAACTTTTTCATTATAATCAAAATAATCAATTATCCAAGACAAACGATAACGATATGAAAAAGAAATGCGAAACTATTGAAAAAATTCACAAAAACATCCAAACTATTTTCGAAAAAGAAAAAAACAAAGAAAAACCTGCTTCTTCTTATGAATTGAAAAGACATAAATTTCACATTGGGGAAACAGTATACGCTTTTACTTTGGATACGACAGAAAATATCAAGCCATTCCAAGAAGGCATCATAAGTGAAGATTACGACGAAAATAATACCCATTATTTGCCCATTTCTATTAAAGGTAAAAATAATAAAATTTTTTTCAATACCAAAGGTGAATTTATCGGCATTTCTTTGCCTGATAAAAAGAATAAAAATAACAAAACCGAAATTAACTATATTATCACTTCTAACAGTATGTATAATTTTTTAAAATGTATCCGTACCATAGAGGACGATGAAGAATTTTTCCAACAAGAAGACACTCATAATAATTTTTTTTTGCCAATCAAGATCAAAGAAAAAGGTCAAGAAGACAAAAAATTTAATATTTTCTTAGATCAAAACGGTCTTTTTTTAGGTTTAATTCATCAAAATTTTCCTGAAAAAGTTATCTCATTTGAACAACATTTAAAAAAATACTTATTTAATACTTATTGTTCAGCCTCTTTAAAAAATATTGAAAAACCACATCATACAGAATTGCCTACTGAAACCATTTCTCCTTTAGAAGGTGCGTCTCTTTCTGAAAAAGAATTATTAGCCGGCAAAATCCGTTCTTTATCAAAACTTAATTTTTTAATCATTTATAAAGATTTTCTAGGTTCTGGTTTTATTTGGCACATAGATATAATTAAAAATGACTATACAGGAGAAATAGAATATAAATATTATCTTTTAACAAACCGCCACGTGATAGAACACGCTCGCAAAGGTGAAAGTATTCATATTTTTAACTACGAATTTAAACAGAAAACAGCTTCTGTATATAATTATATCGATAATAAGCGCGATACAGATGACATAGGTATTGTCACTTTTATTGATTCCAACCATGACTTATTTAAAAAAGTGGAAGATATTTTACAAACAGCGAAACAACCTTTCCTCCAACCAGAACCATCTCTACCTTTAAAAGAAGGGGAAGATATTTATAGTATGGGTTCTCAATTGATAAAAAACCCTAAAATACCTTTTACTTTCGTATACGAAAACGAAAGACTACAAATTCAAGAAAATAATTATCGTTTTTTTGGTTCCGGATGGCCTTATGTCAATCCCATCTCTCAAAGCCCTAGACAATATCCAGAAATTAATTTATTGAAAAAAGGTAGCATTATTTACCATAATGAAAAAGAAATTAATTTCAATATTCAAATTGATAGCGGCAATAGCGGAGGAATGGTTTTTAACAATAAAGGTCAAATTATAGGAATGAATAGAAGCGTTCTTCAAGGCGATAAAACCACCGATAGTTTTTCCCAAGCGATCAATATGATCCACATTAACGAAAGATTTGAAGAAATGAAAAAAAGACTTCAAGAAAATCCAACTTTTGAAGATAAAGTTTATCAAATTAGTTTACAAAATAAAATAAAAAATTTTCAAAATAAATTTAAAGACAACAAACCTAGCAAAATAAATTTTTTTGTTCAAGATTTATTGCTCTTGGATCAAAAACCAATCGTTATTTCTTCCCCTTCTCAAGAGAAGACAAAAAAACCGAACAAATTTTTGATCGATTTAGTCGGTAATTACGATTATAAAGAGGAAATCTTTTTCATGGACCCTCATCAAGAAGATTTAGAAATTCACTTAAACAAAATAGATGGCAAAGGTGGGGATAAGAACTTAGAATTAATTATACACAAACGCAATAAAGAAAATACACAAATCGCCGCTACTTACACACGTAAATTTAATAACTATGATTTATATAAAGGCGATAATTCTTTTTTGTCTTTAGAATTAAAAAATGACCCAAAAAAAGAAAAGATAGATTTATCAGATAAAATCAAAAATTCTTTAATTGTTTGGCATAAAGGCAACGGTCAAAACGGTAATGGTGTTATTCTTCATCAACAAAGATTAGCCAATAATAAATTTTTATATTACGTTTTATCCAATTACAATACTGACTATGAATTTGAAGATCAAAAATACGAAAAGATGGATAATTGGATCAATAATTTCATCAATGTTTTTTCATATGAAATTAATATTATTACCTCTACTCCTGATGAAGGCAAAAAAAAGAAAAAGGACATTTACAAAGTTTTCTTTTTGATAAAAATGATTTAATTTTATTGACTTTTGAATCTGATTATAATTATCCTATTGCAGAAATGACCAAAATTTCAGATTTACAAATAGGCCAAGAAGTGTATTATCTATTCAATTCAGATAATAAAGTTAATTGTCCCCAATTTTTCAAAAGCAAAGTCGGCAGTCTAAAAGGAGATTCAGCTTTATTTGATTCTGTTTTCAACTTAAAACATAAAAAGAAAAAATTAAATTTTCTTTTTTTGATAAAGATAATCGTTTTATCGGGACCAATGATGTTGTTAGCGACAATTTCAACACTCCGCTTCACTTTGTCAAAACTTCTAATATCAAAGAGAAAAGTGTGGTTGAATTGTTCCGTTATCAAAAATTAAAAAATAACGCTAACCAAATTTTTTCAATTATTTTCTTAAATATTATCCTTTTTATTGTCATTATCTTGTTACCTAATGACGTCAACAAAAGGGGAAAGAAATGGAAAAAAATCCATATTTAATCTTGGTTTCCATTAGCTAAATCCCCAACAAGAAAACCTTCCCCAAACTCATCTAAAGATTAGACTAAAAATGAGTCCTCGAAGGTTTTCTTTTTTATTTTTATAAATCTTTCTATGTTATAATGCAAGCGGATAATATTTGCTTTTTAATATTGAATTTAGGAAAAGAAACATTCAAAATTGCTAATATAATCTATTTTCCACATAAAAATTAAATTAGAAAAGAGTTTAAAACAATAAACAATCATCATTCTAACATATCATACCAAAAATCAATTAAAAAAATCTTTATTCTCCTTTTAAACCTTTTTATTTTGGTTTTAATTAATAATCAGCTTCTTTTTGGGAATCCAAATAATTTAGAGAATGACTTTCCCATACGTCAAGATCTATTAAACAATAAATTAATAGCAGAAACAGAATTAGGAATTGCTAAAACATTAAACCAACTAATTCAAGATCCAAAAAAAGATCATTCAGAATTTGATGGATTTAGACATAATTTAGAAAATAAAAACAATCCTGAAACAATTATCAGCAAATGGGAAGATTGCGAAAAACAATTCCAAACAGCATCAGACATAACAAATTTTAACGATTTATCAAATTTATTCAACAATGTTAACGAAGAATTTAAAAAAATTATCACTCGACTCAAAAAATACAACACCAAATTAACCAAAAAAATAGCAGAAAAAAAACAAGAATCAGCCCAAGAATGGTTGTCATTAGTGGATCTATCTGCGGGAGATAACGAAGCTTTAATCGCTTTAAAAAAAGAGATTACTGACCAAATCCAAAATGATCAATCAGACAATAGCGCTTTATCTTTGATGAAAAAAGGTAACGACTTATTTGAAAGTTACGAAATAGAGGATACAAGCCCCTCTATGAATAATAAATTAGACCAAGCTAAAAATCATTTCAAAAATGCCTTACAAAAATATAATCAAATAAAAGAAAAATTAAAATCATTAATTGATTACATATTAGAAAAACCCCAAGAAAAAAACGCTCAATTAGAGAATTTAGAAAAAAACCAACAAGCCTTAAAAAAATGGCAAAACATTTTATTAACCCTGATTATCTTTCATTTGATTATATCCGCTTTATATATAATTTATTTTTCTTTTAAAACCAAACAAAAGAAAACTTTTTTCCCTGAAAAACAGGAACCAAACCTTAATATCGAAAGATAAATAAAAAAGAGCTTTATGAGCTCTTTTTTTATTAAACGAATTCATATTATCAATTCTCACATCAAAACAACAAAAGCGATAGCGTAATTATCTGTGTGCGAAATAGAAATCATGATTTTATTTTGATAAGGATCAATAACGTAGGGCAAACCATAAGGCACATGGTTTAAAATAGACCAATCAGAATAATTATGAGTTAAATCTCCTTTAGCGTAAGCTTTAAAAATAGCTTCCTTAGCGGCCCATCTTCCTGCAACATAACTATACTTTACCTCTTGATTAGTGATAGTAGCATAACATTCGTGTTCTTTAAGAGATAAAATTCTATTAGCTATTTTATCCAATCCAACATCTTTTATTTTTTTTATTTCGACCAAATCCACACCAATATTTTTCATTTTATTATTTTTTACCTTTTTTTATCTTTCAGATAACCTTTGTTCCAATTCTTTTTCATCAATAATTTTAATTCCTAAAGTGCGAGCTTTGACTAATTTAGAACCACTATCGTGACCACAAATTAAATAATCTATATTTTTAGAAACAGAATTAACGATTAAAGCACCTTTTTCTTCTAAAAAAGAGGATATTGCTTTGCGCGAATAATGTTTCAAACTACCTGTTAAAACAATTTTTTTGCCTTTAAAGAAATTATCTTGAACTGTTGTTTTATTTTTATAATCATTTTGAAATTGAAGATTATGTTGCATTAAAAGATTTATTTCTTCCCAATTGTGAGGTTTTTTAAAATAATCTCCCAGACTTTCAACAATTTTAATGCCTACTTCAGGGATGCCTAATAAGTCCTCTTTGGTAGCTTCTTTTAAAGCATGGATGTTGTGATATTTTTGAACTAAAATTTTAGCAACCTTAATCCCAATATGTTTAATGCCTAACGCGAACAAGAGCCTTTCAAAAGGTTGAGATTTGCTGGTTTCTAAAGCGTTTAAAATATTGTTAACCTTTTTACTTTTAAATCCTGGCAAGTCTTCTAATTGACTACGAAAAGAGTTTAAAGAGTATAAATCAGATATTTTTTTAACAAAACCTTTTTGAAAAAACAGAATTAAAGTTTTTTCTCCTAAAACATTAACATCCATCGATTCTCGGGAAACAAAATGAATTATTTTTTTAATTTGTTTTTCTTCGCAAACTTCATTTAAACAAAAATAATCTACTTCATCAGCTTTTTTATCTAACTGTGTTTGACAAAAAGGGCAATGAGTAATCATTTTAAAAGGAGTTTGATCGGTCCTTTTTTCTTGAATAATTTCAATAATTTCAGGAATAATAGAACCGGATTTATGTATTAAAACAGTATCCCCGATCCTAATGTCTTTTTTTTGAATATAATCATAATTATGCAAAGAAACCTTAGAAATAACGCTACCACTCACCATAACC
Organism: Candidatus Phytoplasma pruni; assembly: GCF_001277135.1. Taxonomy (GTDB): domain Bacteria; phylum Bacillota_I; class Bacilli_A; order Acholeplasmatales; family Acholeplasmataceae; genus Phytoplasma; species Phytoplasma pruni. The sequence goes on along the minus strand of NZ_LHCF01000009.1, from coordinate 5,417 downwards.
GGCAATAATTCCGCTACAGGAGTCACAGAACCAGTTCTACCCACTTGAAAGGTAATTTTTTTAATAATAGTTTCTCCTTGGGAAGAATTAAATTTATAAGCTATGGCCCATTTAGGGAATTTACTAGTATAACCGATAAGGGGATGAAGTTCTAATTGGTTTACTTTAATCACAACCCCGTCCGTATCATAAGGTAAAGTATCTTTTAATTTTTCATATCGATTAATATGAGAAATTAACGCTTCAAACGAATCTGCCACATAATGATAAGGATTAACAGAAAAACCCATTTTCTTTAAAAAGTCCAAAACCTCTTTTTGAGTTTTAATAAAAGCAGGCGGTTTGACAATATGATAGATAAAAGACGACAAAATCCTTTGAGATACGGTATCAGAATTTAATAACCTAATTGTCCCTGAAGCGGCATTGCGAGGGTTGGAAAAAGGCGGTTTATTATTTTTTACCTGTAAAGTGTTTAATTTTTCAAAATCATCATGTTTAAAAAAAATTTCCCCTCTCACTTCTAAATCGATATCTTTTTGTAGTTTTAAAGGAATATTTTTAATGGTTTTGATGTTATCAATCACCGCTTCTCCTACTTGCCCGTTCCCTCTAGTAGTGGCTTGAATTAAAATACCTTTTTCATATTTTAAATTAATCGCCACTCCATCAATTTTCAATTCCGTAATAAAATGGAAACGACTGACTTTTTTCAAAACACGATGATAAAAATCTTTTAACTCTTTAAAGTCAAAAACATTTTCTAAAGATAACATAGGCACTTCATGAACGATTTTTTTAAATTTAGAATTAACCACTCCGCCTATTTTAAAAGTAGGACTATAATTTAATCTATATTCAGGATACTTTTTTTCCAAAGAAATTAATTCTTGCAAGGAAGCGTCATACTGTTGATCTGTTATTTCAGAATTGTTTAAATTATAATAATCATAATTAGCTTTATTAATCAAGTCTGTTAAAAATTTAATTTTATTTACTATTTCTGTCTTCATTCTTTTCACCTTGCTTACATTATAACATATTAGCACTATTTATCCTTAAGAACGTTAAAAACCGTTCCATATTTTATTTCCTTTTTAAAAGAAAAGACCTTAGAAAAGGTCTTTTAAAAGGTAACACAGGAATTATTTAAAAAGAAAAAAGAAAAGATCAATATTCAGAATATTTTAAAGTTTTCTTAATTCTTAAATTATCATCTTTTTTCTTTAAATCAGCTCTTTTATCGTATTTTTTCTTACCTTGAGCTAAAGCGAACTCTAATTTAAAGAGGTTTTTGATTAAGAATAGTTTAATCGGAATAACACTAAAATTTTTCAATTTAATTTTGCTTTTTATTTGTAAAATTTCTTGCTTTTTCAACAAAAGCTTCTTTTTCCTATTTTCTTCAAAATCAAAATTATTGCTAAAATCATATTTAGCGATTTTCATATTATAAACAAACAATTCATCGCCCACAAAATAAATGTAAGAACTATCTAAATTAACTTTGCCTAAACGGATAGATTTAACTTCGTTACCTAATAATTTAATCCCAGCACAATATTTTTTATCTAAGAAATAATCATAAGAAATTTTTTTATTTAAAATGACAGTTTTTTTCATTGTTATTTGTTATCTCTTTCGTTATTTTATCAAATGCGAAATAAAAATAACATAAAAACAATTATAATCATTCATACATTTCAAAAAATAAATTTTAAAAATAAAAATTAGACATCATGGCGATAGGTCTTTTTGAAAAATAAGAAAGCTACAACAATTAAAACAGTGTTATTTTTTAATGATGTCTCGGTAAGTAACTAAAGAACGTTTAATAGCGTTTTTAGCTTCTTGTTTTCCTTCTATTTTTTCGATAGAAACTGTTTTTTTGTCTAAATCTTTATAATGAAGTAAAAAATGTTCTATTTCAGCTACTAAAGATTGAGGCAAATCTTTAATATCTTGGTACTGATCCATTAAAGGATCTCTCGCAGGAACAGCGATCAATTTTTCATCTAATTCTCCGTTATCAATCATGCGAATCACTCCGAGAGGACGACAATTAACTAAAACCATCGGATCTAAGGGTTCTTGGGATAAAACAAAAACATCCAGCGGATCGTTATCTTCACAATGAGTTAAAGGGATGAAACCATAATTAACAGGATAACGAAAAGACGTCGCCAAATAGCGATCTAATGATAACAAGCCTGTTTCTTTATCAATTTCGTATTTTTTCTTACTACCTTGAGGGATTTCGATTAAAACAACAAATTGGTCTTCAGTAATTCTCTTAGGATTAATATCGTGCATTATATTCATACTTTTCTCCGTTTACAATTAAAAATTTATTTTATTTATTATTTTTTTGCGCACTATCAAAGATAATGCTAATTGTTTAAATTCGTGCGTTAAATAAAGAGATCCCTTTAACGAACAAAGTTTTCTTTTTTAAAACGTTAATAGATAAATGATTAAAAAATATCTCTTTATTTTTCTGGATGCTCGAAATCATCACTTTATCGATGAATTGTAATTTTTCTGGTCCATTTTTTTCTTCGTTAAAAATTTCATATAAATAAAGATAAAAATTGTTTTCTGCGTCATTTTTTATTTTTAACAAAAAACCAATAGTTTGATGTTGTGGTGCAAAAGATAAAGTCAGTTTCATTTCTTGTGAGGGTTTGATTTTTTTATTTTCCAAAGTAGAATGAATGAAAAATTTTTCTGGAGCATATTTATGGCTTAAATTTTTAATCAAATGAAATAATAAATTTTGTTCCAACGACTCAATATCAGTTGAAGTAGTATAAAAAAGCATTTAACATTAATAAAAATAAATAACTATTCTTGATTTTTTGATTAAACAAAAATATATACCTCTATTTTCTTTTATTTTTTTATAATGTGTTTTTATCTTCCTGTATGATTATATTATAACACGCTTTTGTATAAAAACCAAATTTTTACTTCTTAAAAGGATAAAACATATCCATATCTCTAAGAAAAGACCATTTTAATGATAATAATATTAATCTTTTTAATAAAAAACCTTTTAAAGTGGTTATATAAAAAGCTTTTTTATCAGTTAAAACTTCTTAATAAAAATTAAGACTGAAAAAAAGTATTTCTTGAACCACTAATTTATTTTAGTTTCAACGCTTTAATTGAGATCAAAAAAAATAAGGGTTATAATTACAGTATAAAAAATGGATGAATTCATGATTGTCGTAAGTCAATATACCATTTGTTATGTAATTGTTCTAGGGCTTAGAATACTTAAATATGGTTTTTTTTCCTTGAAAAAAATGTTGATATAAATTAGCGCCTTTAAGAAAATAAGGAGGTTCTAAATAAAAAAAATTTATCTTTTTGAGCATCAACAGAAATGATAAACTCTTTAGCATCTAAAATTGCTTAAAAAAATTTTATCTTTTAAAGACGCTATTTGACGAATAAAAGCAATTAGAAGAGGTTTGGGTGAAGCCTAACTAAATGGCACCGAAAGACAACAACTAATTTTTCTAAAACAAATACCTTTTAGAAAAAATTATTTATTAATTTACTATATGATAACATAAAAAAATATTTGTCAACCTTTTTTAAAAAATATTTAAAAAAATAAAAAAATCAGTTATCTTTTAGAGAAGATAACTGATTTTCAAAACTTTTTTATAAAAGTTAATAATTTTTAAATATTTCTTGACCATTTTCAGTAATTAAGAATTTTTTCTCTTGCACATCAGCTTCTAAGATAGCTGTATTTTGGCCATCTTTATCTTGGCGCACAATTTTAATTTTGTGGTTATCTAAATTTAGTTCGACACTAATAAAATAGAATTATTTAAATCAAAAGCGTGACTAGTGTTACGCCATTACAATAATTTAAAGAGGTTTTTCGCCACAGGTCTTTGAACTACTGTTTGGATCTCTTCACGAGAATAATAATGATGGTTAATGTTACGCCCTTCTTTAGAAGATTCTAACAATTTAATATCGTTTTCTCCTGCTAAAAGGCTCACATAGTAAACTTGTGGTATTCCTGGGTGAAAATTTGAAAAGCACGACTTAACAAATAAATATCATCATCATTCGCTAAAGCGGAATAATAAGTGGAATTGATTTGATAAATATCTAAGTTTTTATAAGAAACGGAGGAATAGATTTTTTTTACTTTATGTCTATTTTATATATTCTTTCTGTCGTATATTTCATTTCATCATCAGTTAAAAGATCAAAAACATCTATCACTCCTATACCATCGTGAGTATCTAAAGTCGTAAATTATTACATTGGTGATTTTATTAACCAATCTTTTAAACGTTTTATTTTGTCGGAATATAAAGTATAAAGAACAATTAATGGTAAAGCGAAATCATAAATAAAGTAACCGTGTTGACTTATTTTATGAGAAATAACATAATTTTCATGAATTTCAGGTAAAAGTAAATCTCCTGATTTACTAATGATATTACTAACATCTGTTAATAAGTTGCAAATATCTGGTTCTAAAAAGAAAAAAGTGGTATTGGTGTTTTTACAAATATAAACAAAAGCGTCTAAACGGATTAAACTAGTGCTTTTTTCTACCATATTGTTTAAAGTATCTTTAATGAAATCTTTCGCTACTTCATCATCAACGTTAATATCGATCTGATCTTTGTCAAAAGTATTCTAAAAATGTTCTTCTTGGTTGTTCGCGAATTTAATTTTTTGAATAGGGACTTTATCTTTGCGTTTATAAATTAAATCGATATCTTGTTTAGTAGGACGATTTTTACTTTCTTTAGTCCAAAATTTTTTCCCAACGAAGAAAGAAATTATTATATTTAGAGTTTTCATGGTTTTGTTGAAAATCTTTATACATAACGGATTCTTTGGAAATATGGTTGATCATAAAATCAAACATTAAATAATATTGTTTTTTCAATTCAGCAATATTATCCCAATCTCCAAAAACAGGATCAACGATATTATAATCATAAGGCGCGAATCCTCGGTCACTGCTAGAAGGGGAAAAGGTAAAATATGAATCTCACCGATTGTGTTTTGTCCTAAATCTTCTTTTATAACTAGATTTAATTCTTTAAGATTTTTTCCTAATGAATCAGGATAAGTAATTAAAATTACTTTATTTTGAATTTTTATTAATTTATTTCCTTTATTCAGAATATCTTTAATATAGTTAATATTGTTTCAATATTTAAATTATTTTTTTCTTGTATTTGGTTCAGTAGTATTAAGAACTATATAAAATTTAATAATAAAATATAATTAATAACATTTTTATTTTAACAAATTTTAATTTTTTTTATTGATTAAATATACGTTAAAAAAGCTTTTTTATTTGTTAAAAAAAGCTTTGAAATAACAATCTTTTTTTTCTAAAAAGTAAGTTTTTTCTTCCAAAAGAAAAC
>NZ_LHCF01000008.1 GCF_001277135.1 Candidatus Phytoplasma pruni | reverse complement strand
TATATAAGCAAAAGTGTTAACGATGATTTCATCAGAAGATATATGATGATCAATAATGATCGTATTAGGTGTTAAATCCAATAATTCTGGACTATTAACGATTTCTTTGCTTTGCGTATCTAAAATAACTAATAAAGAATTTTTATTAATGATATTTTTAGCTTTGGCGGTAGTTATAATATGTTTAGATAATTCTGGTTCTTCTTTTAATAAGTTTTGATAAATAATTTTAAAATTTTGATCCATCTTTCCTTCATCTAAAATAATATAATGTTCGTAATTATTATTAATAGATAAAGCTATTTTATAAAAAGCAATCATTGAGCCCAAAGAATCTAGATCAGGATTAATATGACTCATGAAAAAACAATTATTATTTTGTTCTAAAAGATCTCTGATAATTTCTGAGTTCACTCTAGCAGACACTTTGGAATTAGTACTTAAAGAAGATTGGGTCGCGCCGAAATATTGAATTTTTTGGTTTTCAATATTAACAACTACTTGGTCTCCGCCTCTTTTTTGTGCTAATTCAATCGCGCTTTGAGCGTAAGAAGCTAATCTATTATAAGGTAAATTATAACAAGCTACACCCATAGAAAGAGTGATTTTTAATTTATATTTATTAGAAATATCACGGATCGTTTTTAAGATAGAAAATTTATCACTCATGATATTTTCTAATTGTTGACGGTTTAATAATAATAAAAATTTATCATCTGATAATTGCTTTAAATAACCTTCATATAATTCTACAAAATCAGATAAAACACTTAAATATTCCGCTTTGATTTGAGATTGTTCAGAAAAGTCCCAATTTTTTAAAGAATCTTCTATATTATCAAAAGATAAAAAAACTAAAACAGGTGTTTTTTGGTGATAAAGACTTTTAATTTGTTCTCTTTCGGTGACATTAAACAAATAAAAAAGATTAAATTCTTTATTGTATAAACAATCAAAAATTTCCTCACCAATAGTTAAAATAGTTTGTGTTTGGTTGGAATTTAATAATTCTTTCATTTCGGGGTGTAAATTTTGTAAAGGAGTATTGATAGTAGGTTTTTTAAAGATTTTATCAGCGTAAGGATTAATCCATTGTATCTCATTAGAAAAAGAATCGATCACTATAATGCCTATCGGCAATTCATTAAACACTTCTTCGCCGATTTGATTAACAAAATAAGATAATTTGGACCATAAGGAAAGTCTGTTTTGTAATTTTTTAATTTTTAAATGATTTTTAAAATTAAAATAAATGCTAAAAAGGACGAATAAAAATATTATTTGACCTAAAAGGCTAAAAAATAACTTCAAAATATTGTTTTTTATGTCTTCGAATTGTTTTTTAGGATCGGCCATTATGTCTTTAATGTGATTATAATCATAAATAGCTAAAATAACGAATACAGAAATTAAAAGAATAATTAAGAAGTATTTTTTATAATTGAGATTTTTTTTTCTCAATGATTTGAACATAATTTTTTGTAAACTCGCTTTTCTATCATAAATTTTATTTTGAAAAAAAATTTATTTTTAATTGTAAAAATAATAAATTCTCAATATAAAAAATAAAACAAGCATTATCAACTTGTTTTATTTTTATATGATTATTGTATTACAAAAGGCATTAAAGCCATGTGACGAGCTCTTTTTATAGCTATCGCTAAACTTCTTTGCCATTTAGCAGATGTTCCAGTAGTTCTACTTGGTAAAATTTTGCCTCTATTAGTGACAAATTTACTTAATAATTCTACATCTTTAAAATCGATTCTAGTCACTTTGTTTTGAGTAAAGTAACATACTTTACGACGTTTTTTAAAAAATTTCTTTTTACCTGATTGCATAATCTTTTAATACTTCCTTACATTATCGTTATTTAGTTAAATTAAAAAGGGAATTTATCATCTTCATTAATATTAAACTCTTCTGCTGCTGAATTCTGGGAATAATCACTGTCATTATCTTTTTTTTTTCTAGATTCTAAAAACTGAATAGAATCACATTGAATTTCTGTTGTGAATTGTTTTTTATCCGTACCATTGTCAAAAAAGCTAGTTTTAATTTTACCTTCAATGCCGATTAAAGCACCTTTAGTAATATATTTAGCTAAATTTTCTGCTTGTTTATTCCAAACAACACAACGAATAAAATCAGTTTCTCTAACTCCTTCAGAGTTAGTAAAAGGCCTATTAACTGCTAAATTAAAGCGCACTAAAGGAATATCGCCATTAACAAAACGTAATTCTGGATCTTTTGTAATTCTACCTACTAAAACTACTTTATTAATCATTTTAATTATTATCCTCTAATTTAATTGCTATATATCTTATTATTTCTTCAGATATATTAGCTATACGAGTAAATTCAGCTACAACTGTGCTGTTAGCATCAGCTAATAACCAAACATAATAACCTTTGTTGAATTTTTGAATAGGATAAGCTAATTCTTTTAACCCCATTTCTTTCAATTCTGTAACTTTACCCTCTTTTGTAAAAATACCATTAACGTTATCAATAATTTTTTTTACATTTTTTTCTTCTAAATTAGGTTGTAAAATATACATTACTTCATATTTATTCATGATGATAACCTCCTTTTGGTCTTTTGCGGTCTTGTTTAATTCACAAGACAAGAATTTTAAAGGTTTTTTGATTAAAAAAACCTTTACAAGAAATACTGATTATTTTAGTATTTCTTAAATTGATCATTGTTATTTTATTTATATAAAAATAAAATATGGAAAAATAATATTTTTAACAATGCATAAATATACATTAATTACCTATTTATAATTATTGTATCTATGTTTAATTTTAACAGATAAAAAATAATTTCAACGTGTAAATGGAATTATTGATCAATTTTTTTAAAAGAATTTTTTTTCTCTTAATCGGTAACCTTTTTTAAAAAAAGCATTTCTTTAAGATGTAAAAAAATAAGATGTTTTTTAATAAAACCTCTTATTTATCCTTTTTTTATTCTAAATTTAATTTAATTTGGTCTAATTCTTGCATTAAATCAACAGTTTTAAGAGTTATAACGACTAATTGAGGCAATAAATGAGAATCTCTTGATTTAAAAACCATTGGTTGACCTTGTATTTAGTATTGGAGAGTTTTTTTGCGGAATATAATATTTCATAGAACGATATTTGATGCAATCTGGAGCATTAAAAGATAAATTGGTTGATTCTAACGTTGATGTGCAAAAAGGCATTAATATCGTTTTAGAAAGCCTATTGGTTCCTACTTATCAAATAGCAGAAAATGCTGGTTTTGATGGTTCTACCATAGTTAAAGAACAATTTAAACAAAAATAAAATTGCGGTTTTGATGCTAAAGAAGGCGTTTATGCCAATTTATTACAAAAAGGCATTATAGACCCTACTAGAACAAATTAGACAAGCAATTCTGAATTCTGCTTCTATCACTTCTGTTTTTATAACAACTGGTGCAGCTGTGGTTTCTATTAAAGATTATGAAGGCAAAAGTAATAACATGTATATGCCTGAGAATCACTCTTTATAATCATTTTTATTTTTCAAAAAAGTCAATTACTCTCAAAGATTTGTATGAAAATTTTTTTAGTGTTAAATTAACTTTTTTGCTTTTTTACAAACTTTTTATAACAAAAGATTAATAAAAAAATGATAAAATAAATATTGATACGGTTTATAATTTATATATTAAAAAAATAAATTTATATGTTTTTTTAATATCTTAAGAAAGTAATTATGTAATAACGATATGAAATTAGTTTTTCAATATATTTTTAAATATAAAAAGATAATATTATTAAATATTTTATCGGTTTTTTTGATAGCTTTGGGAGAAATCGGAATACCTTTTGTTATAGGTGAAATGGTTATTGAAAAAACCTTAGAAGGTAAAGAATTTACCAATGTTATTTTAATTTTAATTTTTTTAGTTATTTCTGGTATTTTAGGTAATTTAATCGTTAATTATTGCTCCTCTAAAGTATCTTCTTTAGTTTTTAACAATTTAAGTAGTGATGTTTTCAAAAAAATTCAAACTTTGTCAGTAGAAGATGCGCAAAGTTTAGGCGTGTCTAGGTTAATGAATCGTAGTACTTCTGATGTAGATCAAATAGTAAACTTTATCGCTACTTTTTATAGAGCTGCGATTGTGGCGCCGATTATGTTAATCATTAGTTTAACCTTAATTTGTCACATTTCTGTTCCGCTTTCTACTAGTATTATTTTTGCGGTACCTATTTTTATCATAATTTTAGCTATCGTTATGACTAAAAATTATAAATTATCCAAAAAACAACAAAAACAATTAGAAGATATTAATGCTAATATTCGAGAAAATATAATCGGCGTTAAAATTATTAAAACTTTAAACCGCTCTGAATATGAAGAAGAAAAATTTGAAAAAATGAATTCTAATTATAAGGATTTCATTGTCAAATTATTTAATTCTATGTTATCCATTGAGCCTTTTTTCTATTTATTGTTGAATATATCTATTTTAAGTACAATTTTTTATGGAGCTTTTTTATTGAAAACAGTTGGCCAACATGGTTTGACATTAGGAGATTTATACAATGTTCTTAACTTACAATATCACATTTTATTTTCTATTTTAAATTTCTTATTTTTATTTATGATGTTTCCTAAAACAGTGGTTTCTTCTAAAAAAATAGAAACTTTATTAGTGATGGAACCTTCTGTTCAAAATAATCCTCATCAAGTAGAACCATTAAAAAAAATTACTGATTTAGAATTTGATAATGTTAGTTTTAATTTCCCTAATTCTTCGTTTTCTATTTTAGATAATATTAATTTTAAAGCTAAAACATCAGAATTAATAGCTGTGGTAGGTTCCACTGGTTCCGGTAAAAGTACTTTAATTAATTTAATACCTCGTTTAATGGATCCTACATCAGGTTCTATTAAAATCAATAATATAGATATTAAAAATTATGATGTAGCAACTTTAAGAGATAAAATCGGCTTTGTTTCCCAGAAAAACATTTTATTTAAAGGAACTATCGAAAGTAATTTATCTTTTGGTAAAGAAAACGCTGATGAATCAGAAATGTTAGAAAAAGCGAAAATGGCTAAATCATACGACTTTATTCAAAGTAAAGAAAAACAGTTAAAAGAATTTGTTAGCGAATTGGGTTCCAATTTTTCTGGTGGACAAAAACAAAGACTTTCAATTACAAGAACTTTTTTAAAAACACCAGATGTTTATATTTTTGATGATGCCTTTTCTGCTTTAGATTATCAAACAGATTTAGCTATTAGACAAAACTTTGTTCATTTTAGAAAAGACTCTATTATTATCATAGTAGCACAAAGATTAACTTCTGTTTTAAACGCTGATAAAATAATTGTTTTAGATCACGGTAAAGTAGTTGATATAGGTACGCATAAAGAATTAATGCAAAGATGTGAAATTTACAAAAACATTGCAATATCACAAAAAATAAAAGAGGTTTTATTGTGAAACAATTATTCAGTTATTTAAAAAAATTTAAAATCAAGATTTACATCAGTATTTTTTTAATTTTTTTAGTAGCTCTTACTAGTGCGGCTGTGGTTATTTATGAAGGAAAATATGTCATCGATTATATTAAGGAACATTACGCTAAAGATTCAACGACGCCAGAAGTTTTTCTCCAAACTCTAGGAATCGCTCTGTTAGGGAATTTATTATTATATGTAATGGCTACTATAGGTAGATTTATTTATAATAAATTACTGATAACTGCTATTCATAGTTCTGTGAAAGATCTACGTGAAGAATTACATAAAAAAATTCATAGATTACCGATTAAATTTTTTGATCAAAACGCGGTCGGAAATGTAATGAGCATTATTACGAATGATGTGGAAATGGTGGCTAATGGTTTACAACAATCCACTATTGCTTTAATTTGTGCTTTTTTTAACATGATTTTAATTATTATTGTGATGTTTTGGGCTAATTTGCCATTAGGTATATTAGTGTCTTTAATGATTCCTTCTGCTTTAATCGTTATTTTCATTATGAATAAAAAATCCCGTAATATTTTCATTCAAAGATATGAAAAAACAGGCGAATATATAGGTTTTTTACAAGAAAAATATACTGGTCATAAAGAAATTGCTTTATTCAATCAACAAGAAAACGTTATTAAAGAATTTGAAGAAATTAACACAGAATTAAAGCAAAATATTTTTAAATCCAACTTTATATCTGGTTTAGTGATGCCGATTGTGAGTAGTTTTACTTATATTATGGTTTCTCTAGTGGTTATTATTGGGATTGTGTTAATGCGTAAAGAGGGAGTGGAAGATCATTTCTTAGGTAAAATGGGTTTTGCAGCCATTCAATTAGGTTTATTTCAAGGCTTTATTCAATATGTTTGGCGTTTAGGTCATCCTATTAACGATTTAAGTCAAATTTTTATAGTTTTACAATCCACTAGAGCCGCTGGTAGAAGAATTTTTCGATTTTTAGGCGAACCAGAAGAAAAAGAAAATACTGATGCTTTAACTTTAGAAAAAGTAGAAGGATATGTAGATTTTTCTGATGTTTCCTTTAATTATTCAGCCGATAAACCTATTATTAAAAAAATGAATTTAAAGGTTGATAAAAATAAAATGGTGGCTGTTGTGGGTCCTACAGGCTCAGGTAAAACTACTTTAATTAATTTATTAGTTAGATTTTATGATGCTACTTCTGGCAGCATTAAAATTGATGGCGTAGATATTCAAGATTTGAAAAAAGCAAATTTACGCGATATTATTGGAATAGTTTTACAAGAATCTTGGTTATTTAACGGCACTATTTTAGAAAACATCAGATATGGTAATTTAAACGCTACTGATGAACAAGTTATTGAAGCAGCTAAACAAGCTAACGTTCATAATTTTATTATGGCTAAAAAAGATGGTTATCAAACAGTAATTAATGAAGAAACAGCTAATTTATCACAAGGGGAAAAGCAACTTCTCGCCATAGCGCGCACTCTTTTACGTAATCCAGCTATTTTAATTTTAGACGAAGCTACTTCCACTATTGATACTAGAATTGAAATGATTTTACAAGAATCTATACAAAAGTTATTGTCCGAAAGAACATCTTTTGTTATTGCTCACCGTTTGTCTACAATTGTGAACGCTGATATAATAGTAGTTTTAGAGAATGGTGTAATTATCGAACAAGGAACGCATAAAGAATTATTAGCTAAACAAGGGTTTTATTATAACCTTTATCAAAGTCAATTTCAAAAATCATAATAATAGCTTGAATTATGGCGAAAGAATCATTTTTTACTAATATATTTGATATCTATCCATAAAAAAAGTCCTTTAAAAGGTCTTTTTTTATGGATAGAATTAGGTTAAAATATAATTTCTTAAAAATTTATCAATTGAAATTATCCTACTTAACTAACTCTTTTTTTAGGTTTATCTTTTTTATTGTCTTTTTGTGATTGGTCTTTGGCATCATTATTATCAGAATGACGAGGATAGTATAAAGTATTGATTTCTGCAGTAATAATAAAATTATTTATTAAATAAATTTTTTTTTCAGGTTCCATACTTTTTATTTCATGATCTCTGTGCAACATTATTGTAAAACGATATTCTTTGAATTTAATACCTTTTCCGCTAATTTTACTTGTGCTTGGCAACAATGAATTTAATTTTGTCGCATCGCCTTCAATGATTTGAACCTTTGGATATTGTTCAAAACGTTTTTTTAATACATCGGCGAAATATAGAGGTTTTTCAATAAAAACTATTTTAACGTCCTTATTGTAATAACGATTTATTAAATGTTGAGTCACATTACCAGAACCGCCACCTAATTCAAGTATTACATCATTTGCTTTCAAATCCTTCTGATTCTTCACAACATCACTTAATTTTTTGTAAGCATGAGGGGATAAAGGAATAATAAAAGCTTCAATATTTTTAGAATCTACAAGTTTTTGTTTTGCACGTTTCCAGTCGTTTCAACTGCAAGTAGTAAAGTAAATTACTAAGAAAACAAAAAAGAATAAAAGCATTTTCAAGTATTTGTTAAATCTTTTAGTAGTGGTAAAAATAATAGCAGAAGATAAAAGAACATAAACAGAAGTAATTTTTAATAAATATGCAAATTAATTGTTTTTGATCATCTGGAGACGAAAACAATACTTTAGCATCTTCTTTCGCTAGGGTGTAAATAATAAAGTAAGCTAATGGATGGATGAAAACAATCCAAATTTTTTTCCAACGTAATTGAGCGTTAATATATTGTAAATAAAAAATACTAAATAAAATCGGCATGATAACATATTCTAAATAATAATGCAAGTAATAAATATGTCTTGGTCTTATCTGATAATATTTATTTTTATCGTTTAAAAAGTAATTAAACATTGAAGCGTTTATCAAAATATTGACCAAAGCGATTAAAATTGCGGTATAGAATACCAATTTTATTTTTCACCTTTGTAAAAACGAAAATAACAACCATTAAAACCAATAAATTACTTTGTCTGGAAAAATAAAAAAAATCAATTATTTTAAAATCTTTTTGAGCGCCGATGTTATAACAACTACTGACAATCCCTAAAACAACAGTTACGGCAGATAGCATTAAAACAGAACAATTTAAAAATGATTTTTTTATTTTCTAACCGACAGATTTTTTAAATGTATTTTTATTGCTAGAATAATTCATTTTTTTTAACATAATATTTGTATACTTCTTATATTATTGCGTTATATTATTACTTTTTTTTGGTTTTTTTGCAACCTTTTCGCTTATTTTATGACACTTTTTTTATGTTTTATCTTACTAAACATAAACCGAGATAATATAATCACATTTTAATGATTTTTATCGGTCTTTTTACGTTATTGCGCAAAAGAAAGTAAAAATAAATAAATGAACAATAAACAAAGATCAAAACAGCGAGGACAAATATTAAATTTGTTTTACTTATCAACCTAAAATAAATCTCATTTTATAAATCTAATTTTTCTTATAAAAAAACCCTTTAAAAACAAAACAAGCTAAACCGTTTATTCCTTTGTTGGAAAAACAATTTAGCTTGTTTTTTGATATATTTGTTTAATTTTTAAGGTAATCATTTTTTTATTCTAATTCTAATTAGTTTAAAAGATATTTTTAAATGAAATAATCATTTATCAAGATCTTTTTGGCATGGGTAAATCTAATTTTTATGATAAATTCGTATTATCGCTTTTCATTAGAGAGGAATGGCTAATTAATATTTTTTTTACACCATGATTTTCGTCAAAAGAAATGGTAGCAATATTTTTTTTAATAGAAAGTAATACTCCTTGACCAAAAGTTTGATGGATTAATTTATCTCCTATTCGATAAGAATGTTTATTAGCGAAGTATTTATCAATTTTTTTGTTAAAGTAAGAAATCAACTGCATTTCCTTGATAAAAGAGACTGGTTTTAAGAAGAAGTGATGTCCTAAAAGGAAACGAGAACCAGAACTGCTAATATATAATAATTCTTTCGCTCTTGTGATAGCTAGATAAGCTAAACTTCTGGCTTCTTTGATTAAAGTTTCAGAAGGAGGAGAAGAACCAGAATTCTTTTTATCTAATAAATTTTCCATAAATATTTGATCTTCAAAACCAATAGCAAAAACTACTTTAAATTCCAATCCTTTAGTTTTTTTGATTGTAGAAAGAACCACTTTATTTTTATCATTGATCAATTCATCTTCATTAAATAAAGAAATTTTATCTAACACAATCCTTAATTTTTCTAAAAAAGTACCTTTATGATTTAAGTCTTCATGGCTAAAAATTTCTTGGAGACGAATGATATTGGTTTTTTTCTCTTGGTTGGCTAATTTTTTATTATAATTATTATAATGAGATAATTTTTCTTCTTGTTCATTTAACATGCGTGAATAACCAATAATATCGTCTATTTTCTCAATTATATTAGATAAATTGGTCGTATCATCGTTAAAAATAATATCTTGAATCATTTCTAAAGTCTTTTTAAAATGAACAAATTTAGCCTTATTATTGTGATCTTGTGGGATATAATCAATAGATTCTAATAAAGACGAAATATTATGTTGTTTCGCTATATCTTCTAAAAATTTCACTGTTTTAATACCTATTTTACGTTTAGGCATATTAATGATCCTTTTTAAAAAGAAATTCTGTTTATTAGACAGAACAACACGAATGTATGCGATAATATCTTTAATTTCTTTTTTTGATAAAAAGAATAACTGTTTTTAATGGAATAAGGCATATTGCCTAAAAGAAAATGATTTTCGATATCTGTTCCTAAATTATTAATGCGGTATAAAATGCAAATATCATTATAATTATATTTACCTGTCTCGATTAAATCTTGAATTTTTTTAGTAATATATTTAGCTTCTTGTTTAGCGGTTAAAAAATCATTATAAACTACTTTTTCACCATAATCATAAACACTTTGAAGTTCTTGTTGAAAAGGTTGATCTGGTTGAGATTCATAATTATGACCAATTAACATATTAGCTTTGCTTAAAATATTTTGAGTTGATCGATAATTAGCGCTTAAAGTATGAATAGCAGCGTTAAAATCTTTTTCAAACAACATTTGGCATATAACATCTTTATCTTTAAAACGATAAATTGTTTGGTTCGGATCTCCCGCTAAAAAAATAACACTCTTTTTGCCGATAATTTGGATTAATTTATATTGAATTAAATCGATATCTTGAAATTCATCTACCAAAAGATAAGCGAATTTTTGCTGATAAAAAGAAGCTACTGAAGGGTTATTTTTTAATAATTGATAAGAATAAATAATTAAATCATCACAATCGACTAAATTATTAGTTTTTAAAAAATGACAATACTCATCATAAATTTGTTTCATTTCTGGGGAAATAAAATTTATTTCGTTATATTCTTTTTTTAACAAAAGATCATCCGTCTCATTAGTCGGGATATTATTAACAATTTTTTTTTTAGCAATTTGTTTTTTAATTTTCGAAATATAACTTTGAATTTCCAATACTTTATATGAATCTTTATCAATGCCCAATTTTTTCATATTTTCTTTAATAATAGATTGTCCTTCGGTTTCGCTAATGATAGTAAAAGAGGATTCCATTCCTAAATTAAGTTTATCAATATATTTTCTTAAAATTTGGGCACTCAAAGTATTAAAAGTTTTAATAGTAAAATTATAAAATTCAGTATTAACTATTTTTTTTAGATTTTTTTTCATTTCTTTAGCAGCAGTATTAGCAAAAGTAATTGCTAAAATATTTTCACTCTTAACGTGTTTTTGTTCCAGTAAATAAGCTATTCTATTAGTAAGTATTTTGGTTTTGCCAGTGCCTGGACCTGCTAGAACAAAAAGAGAACGATCAGGATAAGTAACTGCTTTTAATTGTTCTGAATTCAGATTTTTTAACCATTTTGGTTGCAACATATTTTTGAAACCTTCTTTTCGCAATTATTTCTTCTTTTTTAAAAATCAATTAATAAAAAAATATTTATCTTATTTTTGTGTATATTTTTTCGCTATTTCTGTAAAAAATAAAAAATTTTCATATTTTAAAGAACTATTACCGGCTAAAATACCGTTAATTTCTTTTTGTTGTAAAAAAGATTCCACATTAGAAACGTTAACGGATCCGCCATAAATAATGTTAACTTTTTGAGCCGCTTCTTCGTCATACATAGTAGTGATTTTCTTTCTTATTTTACCAATGTTGTAATTGGCATCTTCTGGCGTAGCACTTTTACCAGTGTTAATAGCCCAAATCGGCTCATAAGCTAAAGTAATATCTTTTAAAGACTCGCTGGCTACATTTTGAAAAATAGTTTCTAATTGGTTATTTAAATATGTTTGAGTTTCGTTTTTTTCTTTTACTTCTAAACTTTCCCCTAAACAAACCACAGAACGCATTTGTTGTTCTAAAACAGCTAAAAGTTTTAAATTAACTATTTCATCCGTTTCTTGCGAAAGGGTTCTTCTTTCGCTGTGTCCGATTAAAACATATTTAACGCCTAAAGATTTAATATTTTGGGGAGAAATCTCTCCTGTAAAGGCGCCTTCATTTTGATAAAAAACGTTTTGAGCGCCAATTCTTAAATTTTTACCTTCTATTTGTGTTAAAATATCTAATAAAGTAATTTGTGGAAAAATAATTGTTTCTACTTCATTTTTATTAGGTACTTTGTCGTTCACTTGAAAAATATAATTCAAAGATTCATCTTTGTTTTTGTGTAATTTCCAATTGCCTGCTATAATAATTTTTTTCATTTTTTTTCCTCTGTTTTTAAAAAGCTGTTACTTTTAATATTTTGGTCTTTTCTGAAGAATTGTTCAATAAATGATATTCTTCATTAATAGATAAATAAAAAGTATCTTCTTTTTTTAATAAATAATGTTTTTTATTTAAAACTAAAACCACTTCACCTTCTAAAACATAACAAAATTCATCATTGATTGTTCTTGTTTGAATCATTGTTTGCCCTTGAGGTTCTATTTCTATTATAATAGGTTTTATTTTATTTTTTTCTAATTTTGGAAATATATTATAAATAGTATGCTTTAAATTATGATTTGGCGCACTAATAAAATCCTCTTTGGTGTTGATTAATGATAAATTTTTCTCTTGTTTAAAAAAAATCTGATACCGAAACGTTAAAAATTTCTAACAAAGGAAATAAAGTTTTTAAAGAAGGAGAAATTAAATTATTTTCAATTTGAGAAATATAACCGCTAGTAACATTAATTTTTTCAGACAATTCTTTTTGCGTTAATTTATTTTTTAATCTTAAAGTTCTAATTTGAAATCCAATATCCACTTCATCTTCCTTTTCATATTTTTTTAAATAACTTTTTTATATACCTAATAAGAGGTTTAATTCTCGGTATAAATAAATTTGTTGATTAAAATATTTTTTTCGAATTATTTTTATTTTTTTTATGATTTTTTATATAATTCTAATTTGTCTTTTTGATATTTCAATTTCCATAAAATTTTTAAGAGTAATAATTTTATTTTTCCTCGGAAAAGCTTTTTTTGCTAAAACTAACAGTTTTTTTATCAATTTTATTAATTTGTTTTAAAATAGAGTTATTTTTTTGTAAAAAGGTTTTTTGACTATTTTCGTAAGAGTCGAAAATAATTTTTTCTTTCTTTTTTGGTTTTGTTTGATTATTTTGTTTTGTATAGGGTATAATTTTATTTTTTTAACCATTAAATCAGATTTTTTTTGAAAAGCAGATAAGATATCTTGAAATAAAAGCTTTTTTTCTTCTTCTATTTGCTTCATTTCTTGGACAAAATTATTCTCTATTTCTTTCAAAGTATCATCTAAATTTTCCTGAATTAAAGTAATTTTTTCTTTCATTTGAACTAACTGTTGATTAATAGCTTGTTGTTCTTTTTCGATTGTTTGTTTGATTCTGTTGTCTTCTTCTTGGACGGCGAAACGGATATTTTCCATTTGAGAAAAATGAATGTCTTTAGCGATATCTAAAAAAACATTAGTTAATAAAGAAATTTTATTATTATGGATCAATAATAAGTCTTGCTTATTTTTTTCTTGCTTAGATAAGATATGACGATTATATTTGGTTAATTCGTCATATTCTAGACGAGATTGATCTATAAATAAGGTTAAATTATTCCAAAAAGACCACCAATAATTCCAAAACTTTTTTACTTTGAATTTATTTGATATTTGGGATAAAAAAGTTTTTTTAGCGGATGTTTGATTAATAATAATAATTTGTTGAAACAATTTATTTTGATAAAAATTCTTTTTTTGTAATATTTTATTTTGTATTTTTCGTAAAGTGTTGATTTGGCTTTCTTTTTGGTCGTTATTGATCTTCTTTTTCTTTTGCCAATGATTTAATTGTTCTTTCCATGATTGATAAAGGTTATTGGAAATTTTAATTTTGTTATCAAAAAAAGCGAAAAAATTATGATTAGGATTATCATATTTAAATTGTACATTATGAACTAAATCACGAATAAAAGAAATATTTTTATCATAATATTCTAAAATAACCTGGATTAAATCAATTTTTTCTTGTATCCGCAACTCTTTGAAAAGATATATTTCTTTTTGCAAAAGATAATGTGAATCAAAGTGTTTGTCGTGAATTTGATCAATAAAAAATTGCAACAAAGAACTCACTTCTTCAAATTCTTCTGTATCAAATAAGACTTTAGATTTATTATTGTTTAAATAATTGTTTAATTTATCTTGCATTATGTTTATCAAATCATTTTGTCGGTTATTAGCTTTGTTAAGATGAATAATAAAAGAAATTAATTTTTTTAAATTATTTTTTTGATTGATAAAACTTTTTTCTATGATATTTTCTATTTTGATTTGTTGAACTTTCATACGAAATAATAAATTTTCTTGTTGTTGTTTATAGTTCATATTTTCAAAATGTATTTTATGTTCTTGATTAACATGCAGATGTTCTAAATCTTCTTTTAGACGTTGTATTTGTTTATGGTTTTGAATTATTTTAGCATAATATTCAGATGTAATTTTAATTTTTTCAATTTTTAATTGCATCTTTAATAAATATTTTTTATGTTGGGTTTTATGCTTTAAAAATAAAACTTTTCTTTGAAATTCTAAATTGTTAATTTTTTTTTGCATCTCTTGATTTTTTTGTAAAAATAAATATTCTAATTTGTTTTTATCGTATTCTTCTTGTCTTTCGATTTTAATCATTTCATAATGTTTTTTAACATCTGTTTGTCTTAATTCGATATCTAGCATTTTAATTCGTTGGAGATATTCATGATTAATTAATTTTTTTTCTTGTTTACAAATTAAATGTTGGTTATAAATCTCCATGTCAGTAATTTTAACAAAGATTTTTTTTTCTAAAGCAATGATGTTTAATGCTTTGTTGTAAAGAAATTTTAACCAAAAATATTTTTTACGCCAAATATTTAAATCTTTATAATAACGGATTTCATTTTGCATTATTTCTTTCATTAAAGATAAAAAACATTTTTCTTTAGTTTTAGGCACTGATTCCAGAAAAAAAAACATCATTAATTTTTTTTCTTTAAATAACATCTGTTTTTTTTCTTCTAAAGCTTGTTTATTGTGCGTAAAAGTGTTTTTTTCTTGATCAAAGATTTTATTATGATCCGCTAATTTATTTTGAAAAAGATCATTTATTTGTTGCATTTTTTTCGCAAAAATATTATTTTTCTTAATTTCTTTTTGGTTAATGTGAGTTAAATTATTTTTATGATTTCTTTCTAGTTTATCTAAATTAGCGTTTAAAATGTTTTTTAAAGCGATAATTTGTTTATTAATTAATATATTTTTTTCATGAAAAGATTGATAGTTTTCGCTGGTTTTGAATTTAGTTTTTTTCGAAATTTCTAAATGTTTTTGTAAAAAATTATTTTGTTCTTTTTCTTGTTCTGTATGTGTTTTTTGTTCCAAAACAATAATATTGTCTAAATCGGTTTGTGTTTTTTGTTTTAAAGAATTAATATTTTGTTCAAATAAAGCGTTAATTTTTTTTTAGCAAAATTATTATGTTTAATTTTTTGAATTAATTCTTTAATGTATTTACGTTCTTTTTTATCTTTTTGAATAAAATTAGTGTATAAAATGCTTTGAAATTTATTTTTAATATAAGATAGGTTATTACGATGATCAACGTTTAAATCTTTTAATTTAAGAAAAATTTGCTGATTTAATATTTTAGTTTGTTGATCGATTTCTTGTTCAAAAGGCGCACTTTTGGCCTGATAATCATAAAGAAAGAAATTATTGTTTTGTAAAAGATTATTCAAATAATTTAACACAAATAATAAATTATTGTGAGAAAAATCTTTATTATTTTTTTCAATATCAGTTATAGAAGGAACATTTTTTTGATTAAAAGACATAT
The DNA here is from genome assembly GCF_001277135.1 of Candidatus Phytoplasma pruni. Taxonomy (GTDB): domain Bacteria; phylum Bacillota_I; class Bacilli_A; order Acholeplasmatales; family Acholeplasmataceae; genus Phytoplasma; species Phytoplasma pruni. Next base: position 10,038 of record NZ_LHCF01000008.1, on the reverse strand, counting down.
TTATTTTATCCTCGTTACCCTAATATTAATACTTACTATATATTATAACACACTAAAACATAAGATAATAATATTTAAAATGTTATAATCAAATAGAGAGCAGTTCGAGGTGTAAAAATGTATTATTATATTAAAGGTAAAATTGTCGAAATTAATCAAAATAGCGTTATTGTTGATAATCATGGTATTGGTTATCATATTCATTTTTGTAATCCTTATTTGTTCCATATAGAACAAGAAGTAAAATTATTTCTTTATTATTATATTAAAGATAATATCCGTGATTTGTATGGTTTTACAGAAATGAAATTTCTTTCTTTTTTTAAAAAAATAATTTCTATTCCAGGAATAGGGCCTAAAAGCGCTATTGTGATCACCAATGTAGAATTTTTTCAAGAAACGCAAACCGCTATTGAACAAAATAACATCGCTTATTTAATGAAATTCCCTGGTATTGGTAAAAAAACAGCTCAACAAATTATTTTCCATTTACAAAATAATTTAGTTATTCCAAAAACGCAAGCCAACACTTTTGTCCTTAATCCTAAACAAACTGACGTTAAAGATGCTTTGATGAATTTAGGTTTTAATGCTAAACAAGTCGAACATATTATTTATAAAGTAGATTCTAACCAAAGTTTAGAAATAATGATAAAAGAAGCTTTAAAACTTTTAATTAATAAATAAAAGGATTAAAAATAACATGAACACTAAAGATATTGTCAACGAAGAAATCAAAATAAATAACAAAGATGAACAATTTTTAAGACCACAATTGTTAAACCAATACGCAGGACAACCAAATATTAAAAATATTTTAAGCGTCTATATTAAAGCCGCCCAAAAAAGAAAAGAATCGTTAGATCATCTTTTATTTTACGGTCCGCCTGGCTTAGGTAAAACTACTTTAGCCAAAATTATAGCTAATGAATTAAAGGTTAATTTTAAAATTACCAGTGGAGCGGTGGTAGAAAAAGCTGGTGATTTAGCAGCTATTTTAAGCAATCTTCAATCAGGAGATGTTTTATTTATTGATGAAATTCATCGCTTGCCGAAAAATATTGAAGAAATTTTGTATGCTGCTATGGAAGATTATGTTTTAGACATTATTATCGGTAAAGAAAACGAAAGACGTACAGTGCGCATTGATTTGCCGCCTTTCACTTTAGTAGGAGCGACTACTAAATTCGGTCATATTTCTTTCCCTTTAAGAGATCGTTTTGGCTTAATTTTAAAATTAAATTATTATAACGAAAAAGAGTTAAAACTTATTTTAAAAAGAACTGCTTCGGTTTATGGTAACCAAATAGAAGAAAAAGCTTTAGCAGAATTAGTTAAAAGAAGTAGAGGAACCCCTAGAATCGCTAACCGTTTATTCAGAAGAGTAAGAGATTTTGCTGAAATTTATTCTAATAAAGTTCTTACTCATCAAATCACCTTAGAAACCTTAGAAAAGCTACAAATAGATTCAAACGGCTTAAACGAAACAGATTATAATTATTTAAACACATTAGTGAATAAATTTAACGGCGGTCCAGTCGGTATTAAAAATATTGCCGCCACTATTGGAGAGGAAATTTTTACCATTGAAGAAGTTCATGAACCGTTTTTAATTAAAGAAGGTTATATTAAAAGAACTGCTCAAGGCAGAATTGCCACCGATTTAACCGCCCAATTACTAAAACAAAAAAATATTCATAAAAAATAATTTAATCAATCTATCCATCATGATCTAAAACAACCTATTAAAGAGAAAAAACTCAATTGTTTGTTATATTTAACAAACAATTGAGTTTTCTTTTTATATATTGTCTTTGCCCAGAAATTAAAAACTTTCAAAAAACGCTTTTGATTTAGGAAATTTATTCGTTTCAAAAATTTCTTTTGGAGTTTCTTTTTCCGCTATGACACCTTTTTCTAAAAAAAATAGTGTTAGAAACTTTTTTAGCAAAATCCATCTCATGAGCGATAATAATTAAAGTAATTTTCTTATTATCAGATAGTTTTTTCAAAATAGTTAAAACTTCATGAGCGGATTCAGAGTCTAAAGTGGAGGTTGGTTCATCCAATAAAAGGATTTGTGGTTTCATACATAAAGCACGAGCAATCGCGACTCTTTTTTGCCCACCAGATAATAAATTAACATCATAATGAGCGAACTTTTCTAAATTAACTTCCGCTAATTTTTCCATCGCTTTTTTTCCGCTTCTTCGCGAGTCTTTTTGCCAATTTTCATAGGAGCTAAATAACAATTTTCTAAAACAGTTTTTTCTTCAAATAAATCGAAATTTTGAAAAACCATTCCTACTTTTGCCCTTAATTCTTCTAAATTAAAGTTTTCAGCTAAAATATTTTGTTTATCGATAATAATGGTGCCGGAATCCGGAGTTTCTAATAAATTTAAACATTTCAAAAAAGTCGTTTTACCAGAACCTGAATGACCGATAATAGTAACAATTTCTTTATCTTTGATATTTATAATTTATATCTCTTAAAATATATTTATTATTGTATTTTTTTTGTAAATTTTTAATTTGAACTAGTTATTCTTCCATGATTTACCTCTTTTTTTCTAATTGTTTCATTATAAAATTAGTACTTAGAATAATCATTAAGTAAATGACACTTGCGGTGAAGAAAGGTAAAAACTGGATCCATATCTATTGATATTTTTTGTTTCGCAATATCAGGACGAGATCTTCTGATCGATGGTTCAAAAATACTGCACTGCTTAACGGTTTTAGACAGTTTTATAACTTGTTAAAGTCGAAATCTTTTGTAAAAATTGATATTGATTTGTTTTATTGCATCAACAATTTTATTATATTTGATAACATATTTGTTATTTGTTATGAGTTAAACTGTTAACAAATCTCCTTTAATATTGGTAAAATTTGTTTATTGCTAGTTTTTTCCAAAATAGGTTTTAAATAAGGATAAAATCTTGCAATAATTGCAACAAAATCTTTTAAAGTCTTTAATAAAAAAATATAAATCATCAATTTAAATAAAAAAATATTTAAAAAACGAGAACAGAATAATATTACAATAAAAAATAATACAAGATTTTATATTTTTTTTATTTATTCTTTTTTAAAAAATAATTAACAATATCTAAAATTATAAATAAAATCTCTATAAAAAATATTACAAAAGCTTCAAATAAAAAAATAAACTAAAACCCATTCATATTTTTTGGGTATTTTTTGTTCAATAAAACGATCTAATTGATGTAAATAATTTACCCAAATTAAAGTATATAAAATTAAAATAAAAAAAGATTCTAATAAATTAAACATTAAAAACCAAAAAGATTTATTTTCTTCAGGTAATAATAAATCAGGCATCCAATACGATCCACTAAATATACTAACAATAAATAAAATTCTTAAACAGGAATGAAATTTGGAATTTACTTTTATTTTATTTATTTTATATAAAAAACTGATAAAAATAATAATAATTAAAGTTAATAATAAAGGAGTAAAAACAAAAAATAATAAAAAATATTTTAAAATTATTTGAGCGAATTCTTTATTTTCGGAAAATGTTAATACTAAATATTCTAATCTATATAAAAAAGCTAACATTATTCCATAAAGAATAGCATTTAAAAAAGAATACAAACGCAATATCAAACTAGTAAATACATAAATATTACATAAACAATAACAAATAAAATAAATAAAATAAATAATGATTATGATAACGAAAAATATAAACAAGTAGTATACTAATTTGTTAAAATCAGTAATACTATTTAAAAATAAATAAGAAATAATTGTAGATATAATTGTCAATAAGATTAAAAAAGTCAATTTCTGAAAAACACTTTTATATGATGTAAGAATTTGAGAGTCATCAATAATCTTTTGTTTTTGAGAAATTTGATTAATTTTTTTGTAGTTGATTGTATACTTTGTTGACTATTTTTTTTTATTATTAATATAAGTTTTAAAATTACTTTTATAAAATCGACTGGAAGGGTCGATAATAAAATCTAAATATTTTGTTTTTAAAATGATATATATAGCGATTAAACAACTAAAAATGTGAAATATTAAAAAATAAATTTTATGAAGAGTCATTATTTTAATTTTCCGCAATAAATATTTAAATATTGATTAGGATCTAAACCTCGTTTAGGTTGAATTAAGTTGATTAACATATGTGTAGAATCAAAAAGATTAACTTTATTAATTAATTTAGTCGTAAAAGGACAGTCAGAAGTTTTTTTCAATTCATATATTTCTAATTCATTTTTATTAGGAAAATTTATTGCAAACCCTAATGTTGTTTCGTAACTATTATTTTTGATTTCAAAATGAATATTATTTTTAATATGAGCTTGAGATTCATATTTTTTTTCGCCCATTTCAATAGCTTCAAATACTTCAGGAAATAATACCTTACCCCAAGTTTTTCCTACTATTTTTTTAGTTCCTGTTTTTAGAGCTGTTTTAGCAATAGCATGACCTACTTTTTGATTTATTTTTTTCTTTATATATTCTTTAACTTTGTTTTTTATAGGTTTAGGAATTTTTTGGTATTGTGATATTTTTTCGATATCTCTTTGTTGAAAACCCATTTCTTTTAACTCTTTGTTAGAAAATTTACCTTTTGATATTAATTTCTCTATTAAATTATCAAAATCAGGATCATCTAAAAATTTAGTTAAATGATTTAAAAATTCAATTACACTAGTAATGAAAGAAGGAGACATATCGCAATCACAAAAAGTGATATCTACTTGTTTAATTTCGTCTAATTGATTCGTTTCAAAAAAGAAAAACGCTTTTCCTTCGTCGTTTAAAATATAATATCTAACTATATCATTGATCATAGATACTCCATCATCTTTATGATCTAATATTTTATCAGCCATAAATGTTTTAAACCCATTCCAAAATAATTTTGCGGGTGGCACAAAATTAAGAGCGATACCAGTAGCATTCCCTACTAATTGACTTTTATTAGCATATTCTTGATAAGTTCGACAAGGCACCAATGTAATTCCAGGAATATCGTAAAAAACTCTTGCGTTATCGGCAAAAATATGACCATCCTCATGTCTCCAACATTGAAACAAATGTTTTTGATTCTTATCTTTCTCATAATCCTTAGGATTAAAAGCATAAATTTGTCGTGTCCATAAAACTAAAAAAATCATTAATATAATAAAAAAAATAAAAAAAATTTTATATTTTGATTTATAATTAAAATGAAATTGAACCATAATAATATTCCTTTACAATTTATTTAAAATTTATTTATTATACTAATTTTTAAAAAAACATGAATAAACTTTTATGAATTTTCCTATATTCCATCTTATACCATATAAAATCATATAATAACAATGATCACATCATGATTATGATATAATTATACATATTATAACTCTAGAATAATTTCAAAAATAAGAAAAATAAAATAAATTGTTTAAATGATAAAAATATTTGCAATCTCTTTAGATTCTTTATTGTGCTTTTCCTTTTTTAAATAAATTTTAGTTATAAAATGGTTCTTTAATGCTTAAATTAAGTATCTGATTTCATATCTTTTCAAATTAACAAAAATAATTTTTTGTTAAAGATAATGTAAATCATCGAGAATCTTTTTTATTATAAGAAACAATTTATATGAGATATATTATGATATAATAAAAAAACATAAATTAATTTTAAAAATTTTATTTTTGTTTAAAAAATTATCTAAAAATGTGAAGCAGCGTAGATTATCAAAATTTACTATTAATTCGAAAACAGTATTTTTATCGATTTTTTTTTAAATTTTGATGGACAGATTTTTCGACTTTTGATATAAATGTTATATTTAAAGGTTAAAAAACTTTACAAATTAATTTAATATTTTTGTTTTTTTTATTACAATTATAATTTTTTTGTTTATATTAAAATTAATTAATAAGTAATTTTTTTATTATGAATTTTTGTTATAAATTAAACATAATGATTTATTTTAGAAATAGTTAGGTATGAATATAATATTTAAAATTATAATTTATTTTTTAATTGGGCAATACTTTATTTTATAGTTAATGGATATAGTGTAATTAAAATCAAAAGAAGTAATATTTAGCAAATCCTATTTCTTAAATTATGCCAGATGAAGTCAAAAAGGGTGGAAGTTAAAGTGATTGTTATGGGCGTTCTGATTTTCCTATCAACTTTTCTATTTCGTCTCTATTAATAGTTTCTTTTGCTAACAATGTGTTAGCTATTTTATCTAATAAATCTTGATTTTCTTTAATTATTTTTCTTGTTTCTTATTGCCTCTAGGAATAATAGTTACTTTGTGCACTTTTTGAGCATGTTTTAATTTTAAACCAATGACTGACTGTATGTTCCGCTTCATGATAAGCTACCATTTTCTTTTCTTCTTCATCGTATTTACGGGATTTTTTCGTTGGAACCATTAAAACTAGATCAATAGCTTCATATAATTTTTCATTTGTTATTGTTTCTTTATCATTTCTAACTGTTAAAATAGAAGTTTCATTTAAAATGTCTCCTAATTGAGTGCTGTTCATTCCAGGAGTTTGTTGAGCGATTTGATTAAAATCAACTTTGGAAGAAATTTTTTTATTTCTCGCATGTACCTTTAAAATAGCTTCTCTAGTTTAACATTAGGCAAACCTACTTTAAAAATACGATCAAAACGCCCAGGTCTTAATAAATCTGAATCCAGCATATCTTTTCGGTTAGTTGCACCGATGACAATCAAATCTTTCGTTTGAACAAACCCATCCATTTCAATTAATAATTGGTTTCAAGTTTGTTCGTGTTTATTTTCCAAATCTCCTCTTTTTTTTCCAATCGCATCTATTTCATCAATAAATAAGATGCTGGGGGGGAATTAAATTTTAATTCTTTAAATAATTTTTTAATTTTTTTTTTAATAAGGATGCCAAACATTTGTTCAAAAAGAATACAAATTATTTTTTCAAATGCTTTTTTTATTTCTTTTTTTATATTATCAAAAAAACTTGAGCAAGAAATGGTAGTAAATTATCTTTTTTAATAATATTAATTTTTATTATAACAAAAATAAACCAAAAAACAATCTTTTTTCTTTTATTTTGTAAAAAAAGTATCAATTTAAGGAAAAAATCTTTTTATAGTAAAAAAAGAAATTTGGACCAAAAACATTAAGAGTTGTTTGGTTCCGAAATTTCGTTTTGATAATGAACTAAAGATTGTTGATAAACTTGGATGATTTTTTGAGCAAATATTTCTTGACTATAAATGGCGACTGATTCTTTAGCTTTAAGAGCTAATTTTTGCCTTTCTTGAGGGTCTTGAAATAAAAGAGTTAACTTCTGTATTAATTCTTCTTTAGTGCGGTAAAATAAACCATTTTCGCCCTCTTGAATAACACCTTCCAACACTGGATCATAACGCACTAACAAAGGTAAAGAAGCTGCCAGAGCTTCAATATAAGTTAATCCTTGTGTTTCAAATAAAGAAGCATTAAGAAAAACATCGCCTAATTGATAATATAAACCCAATTGTTGATAAGCCAAAAAACCTAAAAAAATTATTTTATCATTTAAACCGAGTTTTTTAACTTTTTGGTTAAATTAATTTTATCTGGGCCATCACCAATAATAACAAACTTACTTTGAGGATGTTTAAGATGAAACGCAGCAAAACCTTCGATTAAATAATTAATCTCTTTTTCTTCAGATAATCTGCCTACATAAAGACAAATAAAATCATCTTTTAAACCTAGTTTTTCTTTTAATTGGCGAATTTTTTCAGAAGAAATGTTTTCTTGATAAAAAGGCTTTAAATTAAAACCAGTAGGAATAACGTGATAATTGCTTTCGATAGGATAACGCTCTTGTAAAAAATGAATTACTTTAGGGGTCGGAACGATAACCGCCTTCACGGTGGAAATATATTTAGTCAATAATTTATCAAAATATTTTACAATAGTTTTTTTCCACATTTTTAACCAAAAGTTTTGGTTAAGTTCGATGAATTTAATATACATCGTGTGAAAAGTATAAACAATAGGTAAATTAAGCTCTTTTGCTGTATAAAGTCCTAAAGAACCGATGCCAAATTCAGTATGTAGATGGATAATATCTAAATTTAGATTTTTTAATAAAGGCAGATATTTCTTATAACTAACCCCCCAACGAAAACCTTTTAAAGCTTTCAGAGGAACTGGCAAACCTTTGATCCTGATAATATGAGGATCTTTTTCTTCTTTTATTTGTGGTGAATTAGGGGCGATAATATAAACTTCATACCCTAAAGCTTCTAAACCTAATTTTAAAGATTTAACGGAAACCACAACGCCACTAATTAATGGTTCATATGAATCTGTAAAAAGACCTATTTTCATTTTCATGCCCTACTTATTCGCATTATTTACTAACATAAAAGATATTGCCGCCTTTTTTATTCATCAAAAGGATTATTCTGTTTTTGTAAAGTAGAAACTAAACTTTCCACTTTTTTAAACGAAGGATGTTTGATGTCTAATTTTTTTATTCCGTAAGGAGGTAAAAAAGAAATAGTGATTAAAGGTATTTTGATTTCTATGACTGTTCCGCAACCAAAGGCATTATGTTCTACTTTATCGCCTATTTGGTATAAAAAAGCTTGATGAGGATTAGCTGGTCTAATTTTCGTAGTTTTATTAAAATAAGCATCATTAGGATTAGTTAGAGGAAAATTCATTTCTTTCACAAAAGAAGAAATTTCTAATTTCACAAATTGCCCGTATTTCATTCTTTGTGCGACGCTAGTAAGATATAAATGTTCTTTCGCTCTTGTAATAGCGACATAAGCTAGACGTCTTTCTTCTTCTAAATCAAAAGTATCGTCAGGATCTTTACTATTGTTTAAAGGGAAAATATTTTCTTCAAAACCAATAATGAAAACCACTTTAAATTCCATTCCTTTTGCTTTGTGGACAGTAGCTAATTTAACTTGATCATTGTCATCTCTTTTATCTTGGCTATATAAAGATATTTGGTCTAATAATTGGTTTAATTTTTCCAACACAGTTCCTTCGAATTCTGTGTTCGATTCAGCGAAAACATTTTTCAATTCTTGGATATAATCTAGAGCGTTTTGAGTTTCTAAAGAATCCGGCTTTTCTCTTAAAGTATCAGAATAACCGACTGTTTTATCCACATAATCTACTATTTCTTCTAATTTATTAAAAGAATGGGAATGTAGTTTATCTTTCATTTTTTGGATTAAAGTTTGAAAAGAAACAATATGTTTGATAATTTTGGAATCAGGAGGATAATGGTTTAAGGCTGCAAAGAAAGAAAGGTTTTGATTTTGACTGATTTCTTCGATTTTTTGAAAAGTTACTTTACCTATTTTTCTACTCGGAACATTAATGATTCTTTGGAGGTAAAAATTTTGATCAGTATCCATTAAGACTTTTAAATAAGCTATTAAATCTTTAATTTCTTTTCTTTGGTAAAAAGAGATATTGCCTAATATCTTATAAGGAATCCTTTTTTTCATTAAATTATTTTCAAAGAGCCTTTCTAAAGTATTGTAACGATATAAAATAGCGACATCTCCATAACGACATTGGTGTTTAGCCACTAATCGATCAATTTCTTTAATGACAAAATCAGCTTCTGAATTAGCGTTAAAAAATTGGTTAAAAAAGACCTCTGATCCATCGCCTAAAGAACTTTTTAATTCTTTACCGAAACCATTATGATTTTTTTTAATTAATAAATTCGCTTTTTTTAAAATATTATTAGTAGAACGATAATTCTGTTTTAAAATAATTTTTTTAGCTTGAAAGAGTAGGTGATAAGTGAATAAAGTTGTTTTTCTATTTAAATAAAATTTAAACAAAAGGAGATTTAAATGTCTAGAAAAAGAAGTTATCGAAGAAGTAGTTATCGTAGAAATAAATTAACATTAGGTAGTTTTTGTATGTATTGGCTGTTACCTGTTTTAGGTGTTGTTATTCCTGTTGCTATTTTTTTAGCTCATAAGGGTTATATTTCTATTGCTAAATAAAAAGAAATTT
>NZ_LHCF01000007.1 GCF_001277135.1 Candidatus Phytoplasma pruni | reverse complement strand
AAGAAAAAAAACAGTTTTAAAAAGACCATTTTTAAGAGATACAAAAATTAAAAGGACGGAAAATTGAAATTTATTTTTAATTTTGTTATAATATAAATTGTATTTAAAAATGAAAATAAATTTTTAAACTGCTTTTTCCATTATTTTTATTAGTGAAATTTATTATAAATGAAATTCATTAAAATACAACTAGTATTTTTTAACTCGAATTATGTGATATGTATATTTATTAATTATTTTTTAAAATATAGATTTTTTTATTATTTTATAAAAATAGATATATTTTTTTATTTATTTTTCAAAGCTTTTTTAGTAAAAGTTTTAAAAAATAAAAGAAAGTGTGAATAATTAAAATGAAATATAAACCGAAATTATTTCAAATTATTTTAGGAGCCTTTATTTTAATCTTCGGGATTCACTTTTTAGTTCAACAAGAAGATTTAACTATGGGCGGAACAGAATCCTTTTTAAATTTCTTAGACAAAATTTTAAAAAATGTTTGTGGTTTACTAGGACCAGAAAAAAAATTTTTCGGTCATCCAATCACGGTTGATTTAGTCTATATTGTGACTTTATTCTTAGGATTACATTTTTTAGGTAAAAAATTTTTAAAAAATCTTTATTAGTGACTTTTTTGATTATCACTTTTACCACTTTATTAGGTTCTATTCCTAATTTTAAAAATATGAAAATTTTTGACCATATTTTCCCTTTTTTAAAAGGTGAAGGTCATCTTAGAACCGCTTTGGTGTATTTATTAGCCAGCATTATTATGGGAGCAGGAACAGGTTTGATTTTTAAAAACAAAGCTTCTATGAGTGGAACAGGTGTAGTTCAAAACATCTTAAAGGATAAATCAAAAAAAATGCCCTTTTGGTTGATTTTATTTTTAACTGATGGTTGTTTAGTGATCTTTATGTCGTTTTTAATTGAATTATCGACTTATCAAAGTTCAAAGATGAGTGTTGTGATTAAATACACTTTTTCTTTCGCTTCTCTTTTCGTTTCTATCTATACAATTAATAAAATCGCTTTTAGCAACAAAAAGAATAAAAAAAGAAAAAAGTTTTCTAATCAAAGAAAAAAACCAAATAAAAAGACTACTTAAAAGTAGTTTTTTATCATTTTAACCCTTCAAAGGGTTTTTTTCTTCCTTATAAGGTTTAAATTTTAGAAAAATTTTTTTAAAAGTTTTAAATATCTATTATTTAAACATTATAAAAGATCAGTGATTTAACGAATTTTGTGGTTAAATGAAGAGGAAAGTCAAAGAGATGATAAAATTTATATCAACTTTTATTAATATTACCGTTAAAGGCCTAAAAAAGGACTCTATAAAGAGTCCTTTTCTTTTTATGATAAGAACTTAATATGAAGGAGTTATAATGTCATCTCATGGTTTCAATAGGATTTTTATGAGCGATTCTTAAAGTTTGTCCTAAACCAGAAACAAAAGAAATTGTAAAAGTGATTAAACCAACGTAAAGTATTTCTTTGGCTCCAAATTCCATTATATCGACCCAAATTAAAGAAGAAATAACCTGATTGCCGTAATAAATTACCGTTTTGATTGTTAGAACAGCTATAAGAAAAATCATCCAAGCAATTAATAAAATTTCTTGCATGAAAATCATAATCACATCAAAACTACTTGCCCTAATAGCTCTTAAAATGTCTATTTCTTTTTTTTACTTTGAATACTAGAAGAAATGAGATTAAACATTAACATGATAGAAAAGATCGTAAAGACAAAATTTTGTCTGCTTTGCTTTCTTGGAAAAAAGCTAAAATACCGTTAACAATGACAACTAAGAAAATAGATAATCCGATTTGCCATTCGCGAATGAAAAAAGCTAAAGCACCTGATATCCATAATAAAATAGCGAACACTTTTTCGCTTTTACTTTATTTCTTTTGTTTTTATTCTCTATTTTATCACTTTTATTAATTCTTTTTTCTCCAGAAAATGATGAAGATGATGAAAATCAAAAGAAGAAAAAGAAAAAAGGTCTTAAATTAACGAACAAGAAAACCAATTAATTTGAAAAAAGGACAAAGATATGAATAATAATTTAAAATCCCTGAATAAAGGTCGTTTTTCGTCTTTCAGAAAAATTATCTTTTTAACTAACCGTTTTAAAACAAATGGTTTAGTTAGTTAGCGCGGAATAAATCAATATATATATAATATCATCATCAAAATAAATATTTTTTAAGAAAATTAATGCTTTTTTATTGACTTTAATTCATTTTTATTGTAAAATAATCATGAAAATAAGATGATATATTTTAATTTTTCATAAAAAAATATTTATAAATTATAAGAAAGAAAAATTTAAAAAAATTAATTTTTAATAATATTTTAAAAATAAAAAAAGAGGTACATTACACATGTTCACAATGAGATCAATCTTGTCTAAAGCTGAACAAAACAAAGAGATTTTAGCCGAAGCCATTGGCAAAAAAAGGGTTAATTATCAAACTGCTTCGCTAAAAAGCGTTATAGGTAAAAGTTTTATTTTTATCGCTTTATTCGTTTTTTCAGTTTTATCAGTTCGTTTATTAAAAGAAATACCACCGATGAAAAATGTTTTTAAAGAATTTCATACTTCCATCGAAAATAGCAATAAAAAAAGCATGGCTGAAAAAGAAGCTGCAAAGAGCAATTATCCTGTTAAAGCAGAAACAACAAGTACTACATACGATATTACTAAAGATAAATTAATCTTTATCATGTCTGGCTTGACCAATATATTAAAAAACCATCTAATGATGGTTTTTTTAATAACTAAATAGTGAATCAAATTAATTGACCTTTTAATAATCTAAAACATTTGATATCAAGTTTTTCTTATTTATAATTTTTTTTCAAAGGAATTATTTCGTTAAAATTAGCTAAATTATCAGGTTGATGGTCTATATTAAAATAACCTCGTCTCACAAATTGAATTGGTTCATGGTTTTGTTCTAAGTTTAAAGAACCTTCTATGAAAACTTCTTTTTTAAGCCAAGAATGATGATTAAAATCAGCACTTAAATTTAAAGGGTTAGGATTTTCACTATTGAAAAGCGGTTCATAAAAATTAAAAAGAGCTTTTTGGGCGGTTAATTTTTCTACAAAATGAATAGTTCCGTTCGGTTTTCTTTCGTTAAAACCGCTGCCGCTTTTAGTTTGAGGATCATATGTTGCTAAAACTTCAATAATTTCACCTTTTTCATTTCTAATAACATCATAAGCTTTAACAAAATAAAAATGCAATAATCTCACTTCTCCGTTTAAAAATAATTTTTTAGATTTTTTGTTTAATTTAGTTAATTGAAAATCATTTTTTTCTATATAAATATGCTTAGAAAAAGCCATTTTTCTGGAACCAAAACTTAAATCTTCATGAAAAGGTATTTCGTTATATTCTATTTGGTTATCAGGATAATTAGTAATAGTTACTTTTAAAGGTTCTACCACAGCCATCGCTTTTTTGGCTTTTTTTTGCAGATCTTCCCTTAAACAAGAGTCTAGCATGTTTTTATCGATATGAGTATTATTTTTGGAAAGACCTATTTCTAAAATAAATTTTTTAATAGCTTCCGGCGTATAACCTCTTTTTTTAACCCCTTTTAAGGTCGGCATTCTTGGATCGTTCCAACCTTGCACTAATTGCGAATCTACTAAAAATTTTAAATTTCTTTTGCTTAAAAAAGTTTGAGTAATATTTAGACGTCCGAATTCTATTTGTTTAGGTGTGTTTTTCATTTCTGTTTCTTTAATGATCCAATCATATAAAGGGCGATGATCTTCAAATTCTAAAGAACATAAGGAATGAGTTATCCCTTCGATAGCATCCTCTAAAGGATGGGCAAAATCATAAGCAGGGAAAATGTAATAACGTTTCTTTTTCAGAGTATAAGCATCTAAAATACGATATAAAACAGGATCACGAAGGTTCATATTAGGACTAGCCATATCAATTTTAGCTCTTAAAACTTTTTCGCCATCTTTAAAAACTCCATGTTTCATTTGTTGAAACAAATGTAAATTTTCCTCAACAGTGCGGTCGCGATAAGGAGAATTTTTGCCAGGTTGTTTCAAATCACCTCTATATTCTTTCAATTGCTCCATAGTCAAATCATCTACAAAAGCTTTGCCTTTTTTAATTAATAAAATCGCTTTTTCTTCGATAATATCAAAATAATCAGAAGCATAAAAAATTTGGTCCGGTTCATAACCCAACCATTTAATATCTTCTAAAATAGCATCTACATAAATTTGATTTTCTTTAGAAGGGTTAGTATCATCATACCTTAAATAAGTCTTTCCTTGAAAAAATTTAGCCAATTCAAAGTTAATAATAATAGCTCTTGCGTGTCCTAAATGAAGAAAACCATTTGGTTCAGGCGGAAATCTAGTAATTATTTCTTTATATTTTTTTTCGTCTAAATCTTTTTGCATAACAGTTTTAATAAAATTCGATTCTTGAAACATTACTAATACCTCGATTATATTATAAATTTTAAATTAAAATTCTCAAAAAAACTTCTAAAACCGCTTTTGATAACATAACCACATTAGACAACTTTTAAATTAGTATTACCGTTGAAATTATATTTTTTTTCAGCTGGTTGGCTAAATTTATTTTGATAATAAGCTGCGATGCCAATCATAGCCGCCTGATCCGTACAATATTTTAAACTAGGAGTTAATATTTCCGTTCTAGAAAAAGCTTTTTTAAAGCTATTGATTAAAAACTGATTAGCCGCCACTCCGCCTACTATAAGGAGTTGGTTTACGGGATACATTTTCATCGCTCTTTGGGTTTTTTCGACTAATACCTCTGTGATACTAGCTTGAAAAGAAGCCGCAATATCACTTTTATATTGTAAAGACATTTTTTGATGATCGATAGAATTAATGATTTTACTTTTTAAACCAGAAAAACTAAAATTTAAATTTTTATTCTTTAAATAAGGGCGAGGATAATTAAAAATATCTTTCCCTTGTAAAGATAATTTTTCAATTATTGGACCGCCAGGATAATCTAATTGTAAAGTTTTAGCGACTTTATCATAAACTTCCCCAACGGCATCATCTAAAGTAGTTCCAATATGTTTCATTTTAAAATGATCTTCTATATAAATTAATTCAGTATGACCTCCCGAAATTAAAAGCGCTAAAGCTGGGAATTTAATTTCGTTTTTTATTTGAACGGAATAAAGGTGCCCCATCAAATGATTAACCCCTATTAAAGGTTTTTGATGAATATAGGCGAAAGTATTAGCAGCATTGATACCCAACAATAAAGAACCGATTAAACCTGGTCCTTGCGTGACCGCTACTAAATCTATTTCTTGGGGAGTCGTTTTAGCTTCTTCCAAAGCTTGTTTTAAAATTAAAGTAATTGTTTCTACATGTTTACGTGAAGCGATTTCGGGCACTACTCCTCCATATTGTTTGTGAAAATCAATTTGACTAAAAACTATGTTAGAAAGAACTTTTTTGCCGTTTTGAGTGACCGCCACGCTAGTTTCATCACAACTAGTTTCAATGGATAAAATATTCATAAAAATACCTTTTTATCATTTATATATTTATTCATTAGACCTCTCTTTCATCGTTTCATTTAAATAAGGAATACAATAATTGGGAACTAAATGATGTGGTTCTGTCACTTTTTGCATATAAAAAAAGACTTGAACTGGAGACAAACGAAATGTTTTTTCTGTTATTAACAAGTGATTAGGAAAATCCTTTAAAAAAGTAGAAGAATAATTCTTTTCAGGTAAAATAACTTTATTATTGGCTAAACTTAAACTATAAAAAGAATTCTCGTTAATAGCGACTTTAGGAGTTAATAAAACATCGGAATAACCACTCGATAAAAGGAGTAAACTGCTTATTCGGTATAAAGGTATACTTAATTCAGAAGCTAACATTTTAGCGGTTAAAACAGCCACTTTTATACCAGTAAAAGAACCAGGACCAACTCCTACAATAATACCGTTTAATTCTTTTAAAGAAATATTACTTTCTTTAAGAACTATATCTATTAAAGGAATCATATTTTCCACAAAAGTTCTTGACTTAGTGTTTTTTTGAATACTAATGATTTTTTCATCATCAATTAAAGTTACCAATTGAAAAGCAGCTGATGTATCTAAAATAATGTATTTTTTCATTTGATTATGATTCATAATAAAAATCTTTCTTTAAATTTTTATTAATTTATTTTAAGTCCGAAATATTTTGTCCTATTAAAACATTTCTGATATTTTGTGGCAATACTTTAATTTGGACCACAAAAGACCAAGAAGGGAATAAAGACGTTATTTTTTTAGGCGCTTCTACTAGTAAAATATCCCCTAAATCAACATATTCTAACATTTCTGCGATAAAAATCTTTTGACTTTCTTCATTATCGTTGATAAAACGGTAAAAATCTAGGTGATGCAGTTGTCTATCAGGGACAGGATAAGTTTTTAATAAAGTAAAAGTAGGACTATTAATGTTATCTTTAACTCCTAATTGTTTAAATAAACCCTTAGTAAAAACTGTCTTGCCAGAACCTATTTCGCCTTTCAATAAAACAATATTTTTTTGCGAACTAGCGTGCTTTTGAGATAAAATAATATTACCCAAAAGAGCGCCTGCCCATTGAGTTCTTAATTGAGAAAGAGATTTTTTAAAATAAATGATTTTCTGGTTATTAGTCGTATTATCGTTATTTTTCATTCTCATTATCTCTGCTTTCTCATATAAAATTAATCTCTTTTACAAAAGCGCTTCATAAAACGCATTTTTTTCAAAAAAACAACCAATCGAATATTTATTTCATTGGTTGTTTTTTCATATTTTTTTTATTTATAAATCTTTTTCGTCTTTTTTCACAACTACAGCGTTAATTAATTTGTGATCTTCTTGTAATTTTAATAAACTACTGCCTTGAGCAGCTTTAGATTTAGTAGTGGAAATTTTATTAGCGGAAATTCTGATCACTTGACCAAGGTGAGAAATTAAAATTAATTCTTCGCTTGGTGAAATAGTTTGTAAGGAAACTAAATTACCGTTTTTAGCGGTTATTTTCAAGGTTTTAACGCCTTTTCCGCCTCTTTTTTGTTTTCTATATTCATCTACTTTAGTTTTTTTACCATAACCTAATTCAGTTACCACTAAAATATCTTGATCAGAAGATAAAACAACTGCGGAACCGACGATATTATCATCGTTTTTAATTCTCATTCCAATCACACCAGAACCCATTCTAGTTGTTTTTCTAATGGAACTTTCGTTGAAACGGATAGCTCTTCCGTCAGAAGCAGCTAAAATAATATCCTGTTTGCCAGTCGTTTTTAACACGAATAACACTTCATCTTGCGGCTTTAAGACAAAAGCTATTTTACCATTATTTCTAATGTTTTCGTATTCCTTAATAGAATTTCTTTTGATTAAACCTTTTTTAGTTACTAAAACTAAATAATCTTTAATTTCTTTAAAATCATCCACGCTAGTAACAGCTGTTAAAAATTCGCCTTTTTCTAACGGAATTAAATTAATTAAAGGAATGCCTTTGGATTGGCGGGTAAAGGAAGGAATTTGATGTCCTTTCAGTTGATAAACTTTACCTTTATTAGTGAAAAACAATTGATAAGCGTGAGTTGATGTAACGACGAAATGTTCCACAAAATCATTTTCATTCATAGTCATTCCGCTAACGCCTCTACCACCTTTATTTTGTTTTTTATAAGTGTCTAAGTTTAAACGCTTAATATAACCTTTATTAGTGATAGTAATTAAAATACGTTCTTTTGCAATCAAATTTTCGTTAGAAATGTTTAAAACATCTTTATCATTTGAAGTATTAATCGTGGTTTGTCTTTTATCTTTGAAAGAAGCCTTCATTTGTTTTAAATCTTCTTTAAGAAGTTGTTCTTTTTTCGATTGAGAAGCGATAATGCTTTCGCATTCAGCTATTTTAGCAATTAAATTACGTTCTTCTTGTTTAATTTTTTCAATTTCTAAATTAGTTATTTTTTGCAAACTCATTTCTAAAATAGCTTTACTTTGGATTTCGTCAAAATTATAAGCTTGCATTAATCTTTCTTGCGCTGTTTTCACATCTTTAGAAGTTTTAATCATTTCAACAGCTCTATCAATATCGTTTAAAACTATCACATAAGCTTGAATGAAATGTTTTTTAGCCGAAGCTTTTTCTAATTCAAATTGTTTTTGACGGTTGATAATGTTAATTCTAAAATGGAAAAATTCAGATAACATAGTTTTTAAATTAACCAATTGAGGAACACCATTGACTAAAGCGATCATATTGAAATTAAAAGAAATTTGTAGTTGAGAGTGTTTATATAAGTTATTTAAAAAAACATGCGGATTGACGTCTCTTCTCAAATCAATCACGATTCTAATGCCGTTTCGGTTGGATTCATCTCTTAAATCAGTGATTCCATCAATAATTTTTTCTTTCGCTAAAAAAGCGATACGTTCAATTAGACTACTTTTTTTAATTTGATAAGGAATTTCTGTAATAATTACCGAAGGTTTGTTTTTATCGGTTTTAATAATTTCAGTTTTAGAACGAATAAAAATTTTCCCTCTTCCGGTTGTGTAAGTTTCTTTTAGGTGTTCTGCTCCTAAAATTTCTCCTCCAGTAGGAAAATCAGGTCCTTTAACGTGTTTCATTAAGGCAGGAATCTCAATATCTTTATTGTCGATATAAGCCACTAAAGCATCAATCACTTCGCCTAAATTATGAGGAGGAATATTAGTTGCCATACCAACAGCAATACCGGTAGAACCGTTGACTAAAAGATTAGGAAATCTAGCAGGAAGAACTTTAGGTTCTTTTTCGCTACCGTCATAATTATCCACAAAATCGATAGTATTTTGATCAATATCTTTAATTAATTCCATAGTTATTTTAGACATTCTAACTTCTGTATAACGCATAGCAGCCGCTGAATCGCCATCAATAGAACCTAAATTACCGTGACCATCTACTAAAGGATAACGATAGTTAAAATTTTGAGCCATTCTTACCATAGCTTCATAAATACTAGAATCACCGTGGGGGTGATATTTCCCCATTACATCTCCGACAACCCTAGCTGCTTTTTTATAACTTTCGCTGCTATAAACGCCTAATTCTTTCATTCCATAAATAATTCGTCTTTGAACAGGTTTTAAACCGTCTCTTACTTCCGGTAAAGCTCTGGAAACAATAACGCTCATGGCATAACTTAAAAAGGATTTTTGCATTTCTTGACCAATGTCAATTGTTTTAATAAATCCAACATTATTATCAGCCGAATCTTTGGGTGAATTGTCGTTATTTAAAGTGTTATTTTTTTAGTTTTGTCCAACATCATTTAATCGCCTTTTTTTAATTTTTGTTAAAAAATAAAATTAAACATCTATATCTGCATAAATAGCATTGTCTTTGATAAATGTTTTTCTGAAAGAAACTTCTTCTCCCATTAGCATATTGAAAATTCGATCTGCTTCTAAAGCATTTTCTAAAGACACTTTTAACAACGTTCGTGTTTCAGGGTTCATAGTGGTGTCCCAAAGTTGTTCTGGGTTCATTTCCCCTAAACCTTTGTAACGTTGTAAAGAAATTTTATTTTTATTAATCGCTAAATAGCCTTTTAAAGTTTCTTCGTTATAAAAATAATTGATTTTTTTACCTTGTTGAACTTTGTATAAAGGCGGTTGAGCAAAATAAATATAACCGTGTTCAATTAAAGGTCTTAAATTTCTGAAAAAGAAAGTTAAAAGCAAAATTCTAATATGAGCTCCATCAACATCGGCATCAGTCATAATAACAATACGGTGATAACGCACTTTACTAATGTTAAATTCTTGATCAATCCCCGCTCCAATAGCTTGGATCAAAGAAACGATCTCGTTATTGCTTAATATTTTTTCCAAACGAGATTTTTCAACATTAATGATTTTACCTCTTAAAGGTAAAATAGCTTGAAATTTAGAATTTCTACCTTGTTTAGCTGAACCTCCAGCAGAATCACCCTCAACAATATATAATTCAGAAGAAGTAGGGTCTTTGCTATAACAATCGGCTAATTTAGAAGCAAAACCTAAAGAATCTAAAGGCGATTTTCTTCTAGTCACTTCACGAGCTTTTTTAGCTGCAATTCTCGCTTTGGCAGCTAATAAAATTTTTTCAATAATCTTTTTAGCTTCTTGCGGATTTTCTAATAAATATCTTTCTAAAGCTTCGCCAAATTGTTTAGAAACAAATTGTCTTACTTCATGATTGCCTAATTTAGCTTTAGTTTGACCTTCAAATAAAGGATCATGATGTCTTAAAGAAATAATAGTTGTTATCCCTTCTAAAGTGTCCTCGCCGATAAAACTCATATCTTTTTTTAACAAGTTTTTATCTTTAGCGTAATTAGATAAAATCCTATTTAAAGCCATTTTAAACCCTTCTTCGTGCGTCCCCCCTTCATGGGTAGGGATATTGTTCACGAAAGAATAAATATTAGAAGAATAAACGTCCGTATATTGGAAAGCAATTTCCAAAGCCATATTCTCTACTTCAGTTTCTTGATAAAAGTCTTGGTTTAAGCCTTTTTTATTTGTATTTAAATATTTCAGATATTCTTTAATTCCACCTTCATAATAAAAATTAAATTGTTTAATCGGTTCTTTTCTGGTATCAGCGATATTTAATTTAATCCCTTTATTTAGAAAAGCTAATTGTTGAAGTCTGTTTTTGAAAACATCCAATTGATATGAAAAATTTTTCATATCTAAAAAGATCGTTTCATCAGGTAAAAAGGTAATAACAGTTCCTCTTTTATCAGTAGTACCTGTTACTTCTAAAGGGGTAATAGGATTCCCTCTTTCGTATTTTTGATAATGCATTTTATTGTCAACATGAATTTCTACTGTAAACCAGGCGGATAAAGCATTCACTACAGAAGCTCCAACGCCATGTAAACCACCAGATACTTTATAAGAAGAATTGTCAAATTTTCCTCCGGCATGTAAAGTAGTTAAAATAGTTTCTACAGCGGATTTTTGAGTTTTAGTATGAATTCCAACAGGAATACCCCTCCCGTTATCCGTTACACGCACAACATTATCAGGCATTATTTCCACAGTAATCTCATCAGCATAACCAGCTAACGCTTCATCGATGGAATTATCAACAATTTCCCAAACTAAATGGTTTAACCCTTTTTCTGAAGTAGAGCCAATATACATTCCCGGTCTTTTTCGAACAGCTTCTAAACCTTCTAAAATCTGAATACTATCAGCATTATAATTGTTGCTCTTAACCATTTATAATATTTTATTCTCCTTAATATTAATTTCCTTTTAATATCTATCATTATGTTTTAAATTTGTTCTCTAAAATAAGTCTAAATGAATGACATATTAATTATTATAACACACAAATTAGCATTTTACAGACATCCCATGAGAAAAAGAAAGATTAATTTCTTTTCTTTTCTCTTGCGATAACCCAAAAATACTGATATATTGTTTTTTTAACCTTGAAAAAAAGCCTAGTTTACTATCTTTTTGGTTTATATTTTACCATTTTTTTTATCTTTAAAATAGTTTTTAAAAAAAAAAAAGGGAACACTTTTTATTTATCGCAACAATAAGTTCATAACTGAATAAAGTCTTTTTTTATAACAACGCAAAAACACTTTAAAAAATATGTTTGGTTATATTTGATGAAAAATTAAAAATTTCCATCATTAATTTGGTCTAAATATTGATCCACTTTTAAGGCGATATTTTTTAAAGTATCTTTTTCAAAAGGATTGTTTAAACCAGAATGTTTTAATAAATTTACAAAACTTTCTGAACCACCTTTTTGACATAAAGATAAATATAATTGCCATGTTTGTGGATAATTTTCTTGACTTAAAGCCCATATTTCTAAAGCAGAAACTTGAGCCAAAGTGTAATCAATATAATAAAAAGGACTAGAAAAAATATGACCTTGACGATACCAATAAACACCTTTTTGCAAGAATTTATCCTCTTCAAAATTTTGCAAAGGCAAATATTTTTGTTCTAATTCGTGCCACACTTTTTTTCTTTCTTCCGGAGTCATTTCAGGTTTTTGATAAACTTCATATTGAAAATGATCTACTAAAGCGCCATAAAGCAAAAAGTTAAGGGATTCGGATAAATGAGAAAATTTATATTTTTCTGAATCTTTTTGAAAAAAATGATGCATCCAAGGCCAAGCTAAAAATTCCATCCCCATAGAATGAATTTCTGCCGCTTCTAAAGTAGGGAAACGGTATTCAGGGATTAAATGACGACTTTGATATACTTGAAAAGCATGTCCCATTTCGTGTGTTAAAACATCAACATCATCGCTTGTGCCGTTGAAATTAGCAAAAACAAAAGGAGATTGAAATTTAGGCAAGTAAGTGCAATAACCTCCGCCTACTTTATTTGGTTTGCTTTCTAATTCTAAAAGTTCTTTGTCTACTAATAAATTAAATAAGTGATTGGTTTCTTCAGACATTTCAGAATACATTTTTTTAGCTTGTTCAACTTGAAAATCAACCCCACCTTTAGGAGTAGGATTTCCGCTTAAAAAATTAAATTTAGCGTCATAACTTTGGAGTTTATAAATTCCAATACGACGAGATTTTTTAGTCAAGTTTTTATGGTAAAAAGGCAAAATATTGGTTAAAATATTTTCACGGTAAGAAGCTACTTGGTCAATATTATAATCTACTCTCCCTAAACGGTCATAACCTAATTGAACGAAATTTTTATAACCCAAAAGATGCGCCATTTCATTTCTCACTTGAACTAAATTATCATAAATTCGATCATATTCTTTTTCGTTTTTTTCAAAAAAAGCAGAAATAGCTAATTGGGCTTCTTTTCTAGTATCCCTATCCAGAACAGATAAAAAAGTAACCATTTGGCTTAAATTGTATTTTTCGCCTCTAAAATTAACCGAAGGATCAGCGATTAATTTTTTATATTCAGTAGTTAAAGCGTTTTCTTTTTGTAAAAAAGGGATTATTTTAGCATCAAAAGTTTTTAAAAATAAATGAGTTTTTTGCAATAATAATTCGCCAAATTCTTTGACTAACCCTTCATAATGTTTGCTTTGGACCATTTTTTGAGAAAGATCGAATTGCCATTCAGACAAAAGAGGACCGTTATGATCCCAAAAAGCTTGTTCTTCTTGATAAAAAGGATCTTTTGTATTCACGTTGTTACGTATGCTTGCTAAAGTAGCCATAGAATTAATTTCATCTGTTATTCGATTAACTTCTTTTAAACTTTTAATTTGTTTTTCTAAAGAGTAATCAAGGAATTTTTCAATTACTGGTAAAATATTTTTTTTAATTTCTTCCATATCGGGTCTTTGATATGGGAATTGGCTAAATTTCATGATTTATGTTTCCTTTTTTAATTGAATTTTAATAAGTTTATTTTTCCAAAACATTTCAAAATTCAAATTTATATTGTTTATTTTTTTCAAGATAAAAAAATAAAATTATTTTCTTATTATATCACTTTTAATTTATTTTCATCAAAAAAAATTTTTACCAAAAGAGATAAAAAAAGTTTCAAAGATAAGCTAAAAAAGGCATATTAGCCAATTTTGGCATCATTAAAACAAGCTAAAAATAATAAAAAAAACTAATTTAGTTTTTTTAATTCTTAATCAGAGAGTTTTCAAGGATTAAATATGATCCGAAATATTGCTTAACTAGTTTTAATTCCGGCGTTGTAAGTTTTTTTAATTATTTTTTGAACCGTTTTCCCATCTTCTTGAAAGACGGTTTCTGTAATCAATTGGTTCGGTCGATTATATTCAATAATTTTTTCTAGCCTTTGCCCGTCTGTTCTAAAAAAAATCTTTTTTATTTTATGAGAATTTATATCATAAATTTCTATAAAATTTCTGGTTTTACCGTCTATTTGAAAAAAGGTTTTTTGTTTTAATTGTTCTTTTTCATTAAATTCTTCAATAAAATCAATGGTTTTGCCATCGCTAAAAAAGTGGTTTTTTTGAACTATTTTTTTTGTCAACAAATTATAACAATTTTCAATCTGTGGATCAATTTTAATTTTAAATATTTGTTTGGTAAAATTATCATATTTTTGCTTTAAATATTGGTTTTCTTTCCTCATGGAACTAATGAACCAAAGACTTAGGGCAGAAATTAAAAACAACAAAAAAGTTAAAAAGAATAAGAAAAATTTATAATAAATGGATTTCATGCGAAAAAATTTCATCATTTAAGGTTCTCAAAATATTTATTCTAATAGTTTTTCGGAAAAAGATTGCTCTTTCCATCAACCATTATAACTGAAAAATATTTTTTTCCCATATGATTTATATTCTATGACAAGAAAAAAAAATCATCTAAATTCGTCATTAATATCTAGTCTTAAAAAATAATTTTTAACCTTTAAATCATTCTTTTTTAAAAATTAAAAAATCAGAAAAAGAGATATTATTGCAGGTTACTTTTTGATGCAAAGGTGCAATGCGATAAATATTTTTTTTAGTTGAAGATTTAGAATAAATAAAAATAAGAATTAAACGTGATATATCGCGATTATTATTTAAAATAATTTCTGAGCCTTTAAAAGGGTTTTTTTGTTTTAACATTTCTTCTACATAAAGATTGATATTTTTTTTATTATAAAACAAATCTCTATTTAAAAAAGTTTTTTTCTTTTGAGTCAAAATATTTTCTGATTCTTCAGAAATATAATCTAAAGAAGAAATTCCTATTTCTTGTTTCACTCTTCGAGGTTTATAAAAAGATTGTTGATCTAAATTTTTCATTGGATAAAGATTGAAAAATTCTTGATATTCTATTTGGTTATTAAGAACCATTTTTAAACCATAATTCAAAATATTTTGTAAATTTTCTTTTTTATTGTTGAAAAACAAAATCCTATCGCAAGCTATTTTTAAATATTGTTCGTTTTTTTGGTCTATAATTTCAATCAATTGATCAGCTGTTTTAAAATTTTCTTTCATTTGTTCGATTTGTTCCAAAACCATGGAATAAGATTGTTGTTCTGAAAAACCATAAATATATTGAATCTGTTCCGCCAGAGATTCAATGTAAAGCGAGTTATCTTGTATTTCTTCTAAAAATAAATTAATTTGTCTTCTGTATTTAAAAAAATTATCAGCTGTTTTTAACAAATAATAAGACGAATCAAAAAAATTTTTTTTATAATTCAACAACAATTGTTCTAAAATATCTTGCACATTTGATTGAAAATCAGTATTTAATAATTGATGATAAAAACGATAAATATTAGCTTTTAAAATTTTTAATTTTACTAGCAGGTTTTGCGTTTTAGAAACTGCTTCGTGAAAATTAGCGTAATTTTTTTCTACTAAAAAAAACTTCAAAAGAGAATAAACACTATAAATATTCCCAATCGATTCTGGTTTAATTTCGTTCAGAGTTTTTTTAAAAAAATTAATCATTTCTAAACTATAATCAAAAAAATTTAAATTAATGGTATTATAATTAATTCTTTCTTCGCCCAACCAACCGTTTTTTTTAAAGATAGAAATAACTCTGGAAGCTTTTTGATGATTGTTGATCGCTGTTTTATCTATTTCTTCAATAAGTTCTTTTTCTTCAGTTACTAAATGTTTGTTTT
The DNA here is from genome assembly GCF_001277135.1 of Candidatus Phytoplasma pruni. Lineage (GTDB taxonomy): Bacteria > Bacillota_I > Bacilli_A > Acholeplasmatales > Acholeplasmataceae > Phytoplasma > Phytoplasma pruni. The sequence continues at coordinate 10,987 of NZ_LHCF01000007.1, read as the reverse complement.
TCTCATTGAAATACTTTTCTAAAGCGTTGATTGCTAATTCTTTTTCAATGTAAATATTATTTTCTTTATTGGCGAGATTTTCTAACGACAAAAGACAATCAATATAAATATCTTTATTAGGAGAAGATAAAATTTGAAAAAAATTATTCGGTAAAGTTTTGAATAAATGAGACATAATTGTGGGTTGCTCACTTTTTTGATTTATTATTTTCATATAAACAATAGAAAAAAGTTTATATGAAAATTATATAATATTTTTCTATTTATAGCGGTCTTTTTTACCTTTAATTATGATTAGTGAAAAAAGTTTGTTCTAAATATGTTAATTATTTAAACAAATTTTTTAACTTTTTTAAGGTTTATTTTTTTTATTGGGTGCTGCAGTTTTTTTCTGTTTTTCTTTTCTCAAATCATCTGATAATGTCTTATTTTGTTTTTCTAATTTTGTTTTGGCTTTTTTTAAATCTGTTATTTCTTTGTTTAATTTATTCGTTTCTTTTTCTAAATTTTCTATTTTAGCTTGTAAACTGTTTTTTTGTACATTTAACGCCTCTTTGTCGGCGATTAATGCCGCAATTTGACTGTCTGATTGAGTTTTTTCAGCTGTTAAAGTCGCTCTTTCGGTAATTAATTTTTCTTTGTCACTCTCTAAAACATCTATTTTATTTTTATTTTCTGCCTGTTGAGAAGTAAGAGCCCTTTTGTCATCGTTTAATTGGTTTTTGTCTCGTTCTAAGGACTCAATTTGGTTTTGCAAACCTTGTTTTTGCAAAGTAAAAGATTCTTTTTCAACTATTAATGTCGTTATTTGACTTTCTAATTGGTTTTTTTCAGCGATTAAAGTTTCTTTTTCAGCGCTTAATTGTGTGTTTCGACTTTCTAATGCGATCTTTTCATCATTTAACTTTTGTTTTTCGTCATTTAAACTAGTCTTTTGTTTTTCTAAGTTTTCTATTTGTTTTTGTAGCTCTTGTTTTTTCAAAATGAAAATTTCTTTTTCAGCGTTTAAATTGGCAATTTGTTTTTTTAAGTTTATTTTTTCAGTTTTTAAAGTTTCTTTTTCAGTATTTAAAATTTCTTTGTCAACATTTAATTGTTTATTTCGAGCTTCTAAATCATTCTTTTCTAATTTTAAATCAGCAAGATCGTATTCTAACAAATCATGTCTAGTTTGAAAATCTAATTTTTGTTTAAAAAGTGTTACTTTTTCGTCTTTTAATCGAGAACTTTCAGTTTTTAAAGTCTCTATTTGAGAATACAAGTCGACTTGCAGAGACATCAATTCTTTTTTCTCGCTTTTTAATTGTATATTTTGTTTTTCTAAGTTTTCTTTGTCCTTTTGTAAAGCGGATAATCGTTGCGTTAAAGCGTTATTTTGCTTTGCCCAGTCATCATATTTATTTTTTATATCTTGTTTGTGTTTGGTTAAGTCATTAGATAATTGAATATTTTGTTGTTCTAAAGATGTTTGCGTTTCTTCTGAAATATTTATTTGCCTGTCTTGGATAAATTTATAAATTAAATAACTAGAAAAAAGCAAAAAAAGAATTATAATCTTAAAAAGGATTATATTTTTGTTTTTGTTCATCATGTTGCGTTTTTTTTAAAAACCATTTCTATTTTGTATTGTTTTTTATCAAAAAATTGTATAAAATATTGTTTAGTGGAAGATTTTTAATAGGAAAAAATTTTGTTGTTATTATAAAATTTTTCTCTCTTTTTTCTTTTAAGATAAATAAAATTTGTTAAAATACAATGTAAATGTTTTTATAAAAATTTTATTTATTGACCAAAATTATAAAAGAAAACATAAAATGAAGGAAAGTAAAATGAAAATTAAAACAGTTAGATTGTTTGAAAAAGACCAAAAAATAAATAAAGAAACTTGGGATAAAATATTTCAAGACATACGTTTCACTCCTTCTTCTTTTGACTTGCAACCATGGCGTTTTTTTGTCATAGAAAGTCAAGAAAACAAAAATAAATTAAAAACTTGTTTAAAGGGTAATTTAACCCAATTGGAAACTAGTTCAGCTATGGTTTTATTGTTTGGAGATCTAAATAAAGCCAAAAATAGTGAATATATTTATCAACAAAAATGGTTAAATAATGAAATTACTCTGGAAAGAAAAGAATTGGTTTTAAAACAAATTAAAGAAAATTATTTTTCTATGCAAGAGAACAAATTACATAATGAATTATTTTTAGAAGGAGGCATTGTAGGTCTTAATTTTGTTGCTACTTTACAAAAGTTTGACTATAACGGAGGTTTTATCGGAGGTTGCAAGTTTGATCAAGTAAACGAACTTTTTGATATACCTAGTAATTATTTACCTCTTATTTTAATTTCCGTAGGAAAAGAAAAACTATTTCCCGAAGGAGAAAAAGGCCAAAAAAAACACCTTTTAAATTAAAACCTGAAGATTTCGTTAATTTTTTATAATTAATCAGGCGGAAAAATATTTTCTAATAACATTTGGGAAATATTTTTTATCATATTAACTTAAAAACATATTTTTTATCATAATATATCGCTATTATGATAAAAAATATGTTTTTTTGTTTTCTAATGTTTATTAGGGAGGATTATTTATAAAAAAGCTTCAGAAAATCAACTTAATGATTTTTATTATTTCTGTTGGTGGAGATGAGGGGATTCGAACCCCTGTGCAAAGTTAACTTGTTTTATTTATTCTACATATTTATTTTGTTTTTCAAAAACAAACAAAAGTTATATAAAATGAAAAGTATTTCTTTAAAAAAAGAAATAGTTTAATAATTTATATGATTATAAAAAGAAAAAAATAATTATATTGAAGAAAATAATGAAACCGGTTTAAAAGATAAACTCAGTTTTATAGAAGAATAAAAAATGATTAATAAAAAGTGTTCTTTAAAAAAAATTTTTAAAGAAAAAATTTATAAACCGTTTTTAGATTAACAAGAAGCAGTTGCTCTTGTTAATTGTGGAGCGTAACCTAAACCTTTATAAGTTGTTGATTCGCTTTCGTAATTATCTTGTGTATTGCCGTTTATTTATGACCTCGAGAGTTTTTACTTGCGTAACCAAGATATGATAAATAAAAACTCATTAACCATGTCGAAACCAAAAACATCCCCATTTATATTTTATATGAAAAAATAGAAAAAAGAATACAAAAACGAAAAATATTCTTTTTTCTATTTAAATAAGTTTTTGACGCTATAAAGAGGTTGATTTAATAATTATCAATTGTCCTTATAATGTATTCTAATTAATTGTCCATCAGAAGTGAGACGATAGTTGAAAATATTTCATAAAAACTAACAAATAATAAATTAATGATTAAATACTCATGTTTTTTCTCAATTTTTCCTTCTATGAAACGATCTAAATTGATCTAAAGCATTAACCTAAAGTAAAGGCGCCACTATAAGACCAAAAACATCAATTATCATTCCTACTATTATCATTAAAGTAGTGCACATAAAAGGTTATATTCCACACCATAATAATGTAAAATAATAATAAAAACTAATAAGGTTGCTGAACCAATATATCGCAAAAATCATTTTCAAAAAAAAGATAATAAAAAACAAATTAATTATGACAAAAAGAAAAAAACGAAATGAAAAATTTAACAAAAACACTTTTATGTGTTACAATTTTAACCTCTTCAGAAGAGATCGATTTATGTTTAATAATAAAACGAAGCTTTTTATTGGTCTCATTGTTATTATTTTTTTGATTTTAAAAAACTTTTAAGTAGTTTGTTTTCAGATGGATTTATCAGATAATCTAAAATACCCATGTTTGCAATCTCCTTTGTGAAAAATTAAATACTGCTGTTTTTTCGTAACTATTATTTGTAATATTAAAACTTTTATGTTATTTTTTATATGAGAATATGATGCATGTTTTTTCTCTCCCATTTCTATAATTTCAAAAACTTCAGGGAAAAAACTTTACCAAAACCTTTGCCGAATATTTTTTTAGTTCCTACTTTTATTGAAAATTTTACAATAGCATAGTCGGAATTTTTGATTTATTTTTTTCTTTATATAACCTTTGACTTTAGTTTTTATAGGTTGAGGAATTTTTTCGTATTTCGATAATACTTTTTATTCTTATTCATCTATTCCCATTTCTTTTAATTCTTCAACTGAAAATTCTCCCATTGAAATTAATTTTTCTACCAAATCATCAAAATCAGGAATATCTAAAACATCTATTAAAAAATTTGCAAAATTAACAACATTATCAACTAAAGAACTAGACATATCACAATCACAAAAAGCAATATCAACTGTTTTTATTTCATCTAATTGATTTTTATCAAAAAAGAAAAAAACATTGCCTTTATCTTGTATAAAAGCAATATTCTATCATTTTGAGTTTTTTAAATAAATAGAGTTATTTTTTAAAAATTAAATCAATTAGATAAATATTTTTCTTCTAAATATTTAACAAAAGCATCAAGATCGATTTTGTTCTCGCCAGTAGAAATTTTTAATAATTCATAGGCTGTATATAAAGAACCGAAATTTCTAAAATTTTGGTTTAAATATTAGTTAACGTTTGTAAACTTACCTTGAGTAAAATCTTTTTTGATGTCTGGATTATTTTTTTGTTTTTACTCATTAACATAGATGAAATCATAGTACCGTTTAAATAACTAGGAAAATAACCGAAATAACCGGAAGGCCGATGAACATCTTGAAGACAGCCTTCAGAAACATTATTAGGAACGATGCCTAAATAATCTTTCATTTTTTGATTCCAAACATGAGGCAATTCGTCTAAAGTTAATTGATCGTTAACCAACATCTCCTCTATTTCAAAACGTAAAATGATATGTAAAGAATAAGTTAATTCGTCCGTATAAATTCTGATAAAACTAGGTTGAACACGGTTAACTTCTTGATACAAATTATCAACCGTTAATAAAGGGTCATTCATTTGCATATCATTCTTTAAAAAAACAGATAAATAGGTTAAAAATTCTTTTATTTTAACCAATTGTTTTTCAATTAATAAAGATGGACTTTCATGAAATGGATACCCTCTAGGTTTACCAACAGATTGATTTTTATATTTTTTAGGTAAATTTTGTTTGTATAAAGCGTACCCTACTTCATGCATAGCGCCCATAAACTATCTAAAAAATTATTGTGATCATAACGAGTGGTCAAACGAACATCATCAGCAGTTCCACCACAAAAAGGGTGCGTAGATTCGTCTAAACGACCTTTATCAACATTAAAGCCTGCTTTTTCAATCATTTTATTGTTTAATTCTTTTTGTTTTTCAATTGGCATAGACAATTGAAGAGGAGTTCCACTTTTGGCCTGCTTTTTCATCACTTTTTTGATTAAAGGTAGCAATTCTTCTTTTAAAACAGCAAACATTTGTTTAATGTTCTCCACAGTATTGCCTGGTTCGTATCTCACCACTAAAGCATCGCATAAAAGGACATTTAAAGCTTTAGATCTTAAATGCGCTATTTTTTTAACATAATCAAGGACTTTTTGAAAGTAAGGCTTAAACATTTTATAATCGTTTTGTTGTCTAGCTTTTCTCCACGCTAATTCAGCTTGTGCAGTTGCTAAAATAAAATTGTTTTGCAATTCTTGATCCACAATTTTTTAATCTTGTATTTTCGCTTTTATTTCCCTTAAATTTGCTTTTTGCCATACATCTAAAGAATTTTTTTTCTTGTTCTGCTTTATTTAACCATTCTTTAGTTTCATCAGAAGTTAACAATTGACGAATAACTCTTGTTAAACTTAAAATCTCTTTTACGCGGCTTTTTTCCGAAACTTCTTTCATATTACAAGCTATATCCCGATGAAATATATTTAAAATATTTTCAAAATAACCGATTTATTCAAATCTTTTTTCTAATTGTTGATAATGAACAGACATTGTTTCACCTTTTCTTCAAATTAATTTAATAAATGCAAAATCACAGAAAAAAAATCATATAGCTTTGATCTTTTTCACACTTAAAACTTATATTCTTTAGTGTAACATTTTTTATTGATAAAAAGGACTATTTCCGATAAATTCCCTTAATAAGGATTCATGCGGAACCAAATCAGATTCCCAAGCGTCAAACCAACTTAATAATTTTAAGTAATATTGAGCTTTTTCAAAATACGGACTCATCAAAGGCACTTCTAACAATAAAAGTTCTAAATATGGCTTTAAAACGTTAAATTCATAAATTAACTCCGAATTGAATAAATAATCCGCTTCTTGTTGATAAGGATAAATCCACCTAAATTCACCTTCTCGAACAGATTTCCAAAAATCAAAAGTTTTTAAAATATTAGTGCTTCTCATTTTTAAATCTCGAATAGTTCTACGCAAAAAACGAATATCTGTGATATGTAAAGGATTGTGTTCATCCAATGATAATTGGTGTTGTGGAGCAATGTAAATTTTAAATTTTTGTTCCCTAGAAAGGGAAGGTAATAATGCAGGATTGTTAGCGTGAATTCCTTCAACCAACAAGACTTGTGTATTGATTTCGATAGGTTTGTGGGTAATCACGCGAGTACTGAAATCAAATTGAGGAATAATAGCTTTTTTATGTAAAATTAAATCATTTATATTTTGGTTAAATAAATCAATATTTAACGCTTGGATGTGTTCAAAATCATAAGATGAACCATCTGAGGTTTTGGGGACTTCTTCAAGGGGTAAGTAATAATTATCCATACTAACCAAAGTGCTTGTAACGCCTACAGCCATTAATTGTAATTGTAGTTTTTTGGCTAAAGTGGTTTTACCACTGGAAGACGGTCCAGCAATATGAATAATTTTTATTTTATCTTTTTTATCAGCTATTTGGTTGCTGATCTCCATTAACTGTCTTTGATGGTTGATTTCCGCGATACTAATTAAATCAAAGTTTTTCTTAGGATTGGAGGAATAATTATTTATTTGATGAATATTTTGTGTTTGAGTCATTTGACGCCAAACCGACGTTTGATGCAAAGTTTTTTCAAAAAAAGGTTCTTCCTTGAAAAGAGGTATTACACCATGATGAAAAGTTTGAGGAAATTGCAAAATCATAGAAGAAGAACGATATAATAATTGATAGTGAGTTAAATAACTCGTATTAGGAACCATGCCTTGGTGCATATCGTTATAATATGAATCACAAACATATAAAGAAACCTTATTTTGGGGCTTTTGTTGAAGAAGCTTTTTTTTATTCTCAAAACCAAAAGCATCATATATTTCTAAAGCTTTTTCCAAAGAAAAAGATTTTTTTTCAATTTTTAACTTTTGTGCTACTAAGGCTATCATTTTTTTTTGAATTTGTTCAAACATTTCTAAATTGAATTCTGCGTTATTTTCGAGTGTAACCAAAAGAGATTGTGAACTATAATAAGAAAAACGCACTTTTTTCTCAGGAAATACATGATAAAAAGCCATAACGACCAAATATCTCAAACTAGCTTCATAAATGTCCACCGCCTGAGGATGAGATAAATCTAAAAAAAGAACGTCATTTTCGGGTTCAGCCAATTCAAACGTTAATTCGCGTATTTTATTATTTACTTGAGCGGCGTAAACATTGGTCAATTGCAATTGTTTTTTTACTTCTTCTAAACTGGTATTAGAATTCACATTTAAAGTTTGATTTTTGTAATATACTTTTAACACTATTTTTTCTTTCTTATCTTATATTTTTTTTCAAAAATAAAAATACCTATCTTTAAATTGTATTTTGTAAAATGCCTTTAAAACTACTTTTATAATAACAAATAACCAAAATAATGTCAAATGAATAATGTTTGTTCTTTTCATGTTTTTGAAGATAATGCTTATAAAGGATCACACATCAAAAAAAGACTCTCCAATAAGAGAGAGTCTGTTTATTATTTGTCCAAAGAAAAGTTTAATTACCACCAATCATTAAATCTCCAGCATAAACACTAGCACTGCCAAAACCAGAAACTTGGAATTCAAAATCATTAGCTATTTCTTTTAATTTTTTTAAAATATCAAAAAAATTACCTGAAACAACAATCATTTTCACCGGAGTAGTGATTTTACCTTTTTCAATCTTAAAACCACTAGCTTGAAGGCTGAAATCGCCACTTACAGTTTGAATACCTACATGCATGCCGACTAAATCATCGATAAAAACACCTTCTTCAATGGTGGATACTATATCATCTAAACTTCTTTGTCCTGGTTTTAAATAACAATTGCTAAAACCGGTTCCTCCGCCGAAACCATTACCTGTCGGTTGAGTGTTAAATATTTTGGCTGTTTTTAAATTATGGATAAAACCTTGAAAAACACCATTTTCAACCACGTTTTTAGGTTGGCAAACAACTCCTTCGTCATCAAATTTTTCTTTGAAAAAAGCTTGATCAGAAAAAGGATCTTCAATGATGCTTACTTGAGGAGAAGCGATAACTTGTTTTTCTTTATTTTTTAATTGAGTTAAATTTCTATAAGCACTTTGTCCGGTAAAAATGCTGCTAAAACTGGCTAAAACATCAGCAAACATTTCGTTTGAAAAAACTGTAGGATAACTTTTTGATTTTAAAGTAGCTCCGTTTAATTTTTTTTCACCCGCAACAACCACTTCTTGGGCTTGTTTTTCTGGATTAAATTCTTGGAAATCTTTTACAAATTTTAATTTGCCAAAACTTTGTACATCGCCGTCTTTTTTGAAAATAGCAGAAACATAAAGATAAGCATAATTATTTTCTTGTTCTAAATGAAGCCCTTTTGAGTTGATTAAAGTTTTTTTACTAAAAACCTCTTTATAAGAATTGGTTTCAATTTTTTTCATCACTTTCGAAGAAGACATGTTTTTTTCTAAATCTTTTAAAAGTTGAATTTTCTTTTCTAAAGGAATAACGGAAAAATCAAATTTTTTTCTTCCCATTCAGGATAAGAGGAAGAACCTTCAAAAATAATCGCTGGATCTTTGCTGTCAACTATTTGAGTGTTTTGTTTCAAAGTGTTCAACATTTTATCGACCGTTTCTTCATCTATTTTTTCAAAATATACTTCTGTTGATTTATTGTCATAAATCCCTTTAATATTAACTGTCGCCAGATCGCTTTCTACAAGTGATTCGACTTTGTTGTTATCTAGGGTTAATTTAAAACTTTTGCTTTCGCTGACAAATATTTCTAAACTTTCAAAGCCTTTATCTAAACCTTTTTGAATCCATTTTTGATACATTACGCATTTTCCTTTTTGTTGCCACCAACAACCATTTCTTGTACTCTAATAGTAGGTTGTCCTACATCAGTAGGGATTGAACCAGAAACAGAACCGCACATTCCTTGTCCTAAAGATAAATTATCTCCTACACGATCTATTTTTAATAAAACATCATCGCCATAACCAATCAACATCGCTCCTTTAACAAGAGTAGTCAATTTACCGTCTTCAATCAAATAACCCTCTTTAACAACGAAATTAAATTCTCCCGTAGCAGGTTCAACTGTTCCGCCGCCTAAACTTTTAGCGTATAAGCCGTATTTAGTATCTTTAATAATTTGTTCTGGTTTATCAGCGCCGTTAGCGATATAAGTCGAATTCATTCTTGAAGTGGGAGAATATTTATAAGACTCTCTTCTGGAAGAACCGGTCGGTTTAGCTTTCATTTTACGACCGTTACGGAAATCAACTAAATAGCTTTTTAAAATGCCTTTTTCAATTAAAAGGTTTTTTTGGGTTTTCATTCCTTCATCGTCGAAATTAAGTTTTCCCCAAGCACCTTCAATAGCGCCGTCATCATAAGCTGTTACTATATCAGAAGCTATTTTTTGGTTTAATTTATTATTAAAAGGTGATAAACCTCTGGCGATAGCAGTCGCTTCTAAAGGGTGCCCACAAGCTTCATGGAAAATAACGCCCCCAAAACCATTATTTAAAACTACGATCATAACTTGTGGCTTCATTTCTTCTGCCTTTAATAAAGCCACCGCTCTTTGAGCTACTTCTTGGGCTAATTGTTCTAAGTCTATTAAATCAAAAAATTCTAATCCCATAGAACGTCCTGGACCTTCATAAACGTCTTGCATTTGTTCGCCTTCTTTAGCTACTGCTACCAAACCACAACGTATATAAGGTCTTACATCATTTTGATAAACTCCTTCTGTATTAGCGACCAAAATTTTTTGTTCTTTTTCGTGATAATTAACAATAGTTTGGATTATTTTATCATTTTGTTTTTTCATTATGTCTGATAATTTAATTAATTTTTTCGCTTTTTCTTTTTTTGTCATCGAATCAAAAGGTTTTTTCATACTTTCTTTTAAAGGTTGAGGTTCGCCCAAAGGAACAACTTTATATTTCGGTCCTTTAAAATTCCTTTTTAAATGTGTCATTAATTTTTGAATATTGTCAAAATCAACTTTATTAGTATAACCGTATACTTCATCTGAACCTTGTAAAAGTCTTACTCCTACGCCAAAAACATTGTCAGTTGATAAGGAAACAACTTCTTGACCGGTTATTCTTAAACTATTAGTCATATTGTCTTCAAAAAACAGTTCAGCAAAATCAGCGCCTGATTCTAAAGACTGATTTAAAAGAGTTTGTATTTCTTCTTTTTTTATCATGTGTTTTTAAAACCTTCTTTTTTTAATTATTTCATATTTTTATAATAATTTAAAACTATCTTAATAATAACATTTTTAAAAAAAATTATTAATAAAAATATTTTTTTTCTATGTGTAACTATTCTTCTTGATGAATCCAAAAAGTCTTTATGAACTAAAATTTGATTAATCAAAAGATATATCCTTTTTCAGGTAAAAAAAGAAAACAAGCAGCTTCATCTTTTTTTTGTAGGTCCTTGAATAGAGGTAAATAATCTCTAAAAAAGCTTGATACTTTTGGGGTTATATGTTAATATTTATATTGATCAAATGTTTTTATTTTATCATTTTTTTATAATTTTTTTCGATCTAAATTAAATAAACTTAGTTATTTATCTCTTTTCATATATTATCTAAAAAA
>NZ_LHCF01000006.1 GCF_001277135.1 Candidatus Phytoplasma pruni | reverse complement strand
AGGATGAATAAAAAAACAAACTATTTAATTTTCATTAAATAATTTGTTTTTTTATTTTTATATGGATGATTTTTTATCTTTTAAAGATGAGATATTTTTTTAATAATAATTGAGTTACATCTTTAATAGATATTTTAGGATCGTTAACGATAATTTCTATTATTTTGTTTTCTTTTTGATAATACTCCACTAAAGGAAGAGTTTCTTGTTTGTAAATATTTAAACGTTTATTGAAAGTCTCTAAATTGTCGTCTTTTCTTCGAATTAAAGGCGTTTTATCTTTGTCGCATAAATTAGCTTTTTGAGGGACTTTAGTAACCAAGTGATAAATTTCTCCACATTTAGGACAAATAATTCTCCCTAAAATTCTTTGCTTTAAACATTCTTCGCTAGAATTGAAGTAAATAACTTTAGTTAAAATGATCTTTTTATCTTCAAATTCTTTAGTTAAAAATTTAGCTTGAAATAAATTACGAGGAAAACCGTCTAAAACAAAACCATTTTTAACATCATTTTGTGATAAGCGTTCACTTATCATAGCGTTTGTCACTTCATCAGGCACTAAAGAACCTTTTTCGATATAAGAATTAGCTAATTTACCTAATTTAGTTTTTAACACAAAATGTTTTCTAAATATATCTCCTGTAGATATATGAGGAATATTGAAATGTTTAGATAAAGCAGAAGCTTGCGTCCCCTTACCAGTAGTGGGTGGTCCTATTAATATTATATTCATTTTTTGCCTCTTTTATTTTGTCTTTATATTCATATTGGTATTGATATCTTTTTTTACCATAAGAGATCGAAAAGAAATATTTCTTTTGATGGGTAATGGATAATAATGTTTGATACTTACTCATCAATATAAATTTAAATATAAATTATTTTATTTGATATAATTTTAGTAGTTAATAATTCGCAAAAAGATTAATTTATATTTTTATTAACTTTATTTTTTTAGCTCACAATTATAATAATAACTAAAAAATAATATTAAAAAGAAAAATAAATATTTTTTAATATTTCAAAAAAATTAATAAAATATCTTTTTAAAACAATATTATAACATCGATAAGAGCCATTATCAACATCAAATTTCTCTTTTTTTGTAAAAAGGTCGAAAAAGGAATAAAGATGATTCAAGGAAGTTAAAATTTGGATAAACAAAATGACTTAATAATTGTTTCATAATATTTTTTCTTTTATCTTTTGAAGTGTTATCCTTTCTTTTGCTGTTTTAACCTTTCTCGCTTTTTTATTATTTAAAGTAAAAACACTTAATAAGGTATTTTTTTGTAAAAAACTATAAAAATATTTTCAATTTGAACCTTTTTCATTTGTATTTTCTTTTAATCTCACTTTTTCTAAATTTTGTTGGAAATAGGTTTTGACATCTTCATTGTTAATAATGTTTTCTGATCAAAGTTTGTGTTCGTCATAAGTGTTTAACCATGGCAATTCATTGTGGGTTTGATAAAATAAAAAAACTTGCTTTTTTATTGTCGTATTTTTGGATAATAACATCAATGATGGTTTTTTGTTGAGCGGTTAATTTGCTGGCTTTTCCACATTTTATGGTATTGATGGGTATTGGTTGGTAAGTGAATTTTTTTTAAAAACTTAGTTAAGGTAGGGAAAACAGGTTCATAAATCCAAGCTTGCATTTCTTCTGTTACAAGGGGTTCGTTGTATTTAACTAATGATTTAGCATAAGCGTAATAAATCATTTTATTCATTTTCATTTGTGTAACCGGAAAAATATTGTTTTCAATAATGTAATTCGCTATATTAAAAATATTGATTTTTGTCTTGCAAGATAAAGTGTGCTCTCCTTTAGGGGGATTTTTTTGTATTTTTTTCTCCTTTTTATTTATCATTATATATGATTTTTTATTAATTTATAAAAAATTTGGGGTTTTTATTGTGCCGGGCGTAATTTTTTTATTCGTTCTCTAGTTCTTCTAGGTTATATTGGATGATTTATATTGGAACGCAACTTTTTTCTTGATAAAAAGAAGTAAAATAGGAGAAGATGGTTTATATGTTTTTTTATAAAGATAAGATAATCATTTTTTCCATCAAAGATGCGCCATCCATGCCTAAAAAAATTATCGTCTAATAGTTAGTAATAAATCATTCTTTTTGCGTTTATTTTATAAATACGAAAAATATCGGCTATATCACATATATCATGCATTCTTAATGATTTAACATATCTTTGAAACCTTTACTGTTCAAAAAAAGAATATATAATATAAGTAATTACATTGTCATAATAATAATGAGGATATCAAAATGAAAAAATACCAGACAAAATTAGCAAATTATTTAACAATAATGATACTCATTTTCTCTTAAAGTTAATTTTTTTTAATTGGTTTTGCTTTGTCAATGTTAATAATAGGCAGAGTTTCTTTTTCGCAAAAAGACTTTAAAAAGGTCTTTTTTCGCGTGGTCAGTCTTTTCTATTTTGTGAATTCTGTTATTTTTAATCTTTAACGAGAATTATCGTGATAAGATATATTCTTGTTATGTTTTTTTATATAATGACAATAAAAAAGAATTAAATTTGAGAAGGCATATTGGATTGCACGGCCCTCAAGTTTCGTAAGGTTGGGACAGTATTATCGCAGCTTCCATTTTTAATTTTTAGTTGGTACGTTTTTTTTCGGCACTGGTTATTACTTAACAGCTATTCAAAATAAAGCTTTTTTGGGATAAATGTATTGACAGAAATAATTAATCAAATAACAAAACAAAAACAAAGTTTTTTTATAAAATTGAACTTTTTTCGACGTTTTAATAGTCCTTTTATCGACTTTTTTGTTCGGTTTTGAATTTTTTGAAAATGCTCCTTGGTTTTTAAATATTCTTTTTTACCATTTTTCAAGCTTTTTTTGTTCTTTATGTGTTGGGGGAAAAACTTTGCCCTTATAAATAGGCAAAATTACAACACAAGAAAAAAAGAATGTTTTAAAAGAACGAGTTCCAAAGTTTTTTATATCATTAATTGCAATTCTTATCGTAAACATAACGTCTTTCATACTTTATAAGTATTACCGATAATAATTGCTTATAAGAAAAATTTATTTTTCGAAAGTCCCTTATTGAGGGATCTTTTTTATATCTCAAAACTTTTATAAAGAAAATGACCTTTTGTTCTTTGACTTTTGAAAAAAGAAGTAGTATAATATAAATAATCAATAAAATTATAAATTCATTCTTCCTCTTTAAAAAAACTTTTATAGTTGAGATTAAGGAATGTTAACCCTTTATTATTGAAGGTAAAAAATCAAAAAGAATAAACATCTTATAAAAGAAAACGAGAAGAAAAAAATGATGACAATTAAAAAAGAAAAATTAAATTTTTATCTTTATACATTTAGTTTAACCACTTTGGCTTTAGGATTGGTTAAAGGACAATTAAAAGAACAAAACTATTTTTCTTTGTATTTATTCACGCGTCAAACTGTTTTTTTAGTTAATATTTATTTTATTATCGTTTTTTGGACGGGAAAAGAAAATAATAAATATTTTAGTTTTATCACTTTTATTAATTCTACTTTAACGATGGTTTTATATGCGATCGGCAAAGGCAGTCAACAAAGTTTTTTTAATTATAAACCAGGTTTTTCTAATTTGGTGGCTATTTTAGAACATTATATTTTAATGCCGATTTTTATCATTTATTATTTTGCCGCCGACACAACCTCTTTAAAATTAAAACAATTTTACATTGGTTCCATTTATCCTTTAATTTATTTTGTAACAAGCATGATTTTAGGTGTTGCTTCTGGAGACGAGAAATTTCCTTATGATGCTTTAAAAAAATTCAATACTGAAAAGATTAAATTCTTTATCTTTGCATTAATTATCACTATCTTTATCGTCTCTACATCTTTATTATCTATTTTTTTCAAAAATAAAACATTAAACGATGAGCAAATATTCTTCCTTAAAAGACCTAAAAAAAGAAGAAAATGAACTATGATATTCTTTTTTGCCGTATTAAACGAATAAATCTCTCTTGAAATAAACTTTTTATAAGATCACAATAAATTTATTGACGTCAAAACTTAAACAATAATAAAGAAAAAACCCTGAAAAAGGTATTTTTTATTGGCATAAAACCTCGCCGCAAACTTTTGGATAATTAATTAATCTTTTTAAGGTATTTTTGGAGAAAATTATGCGCTTTTTAAAAAATTTATTAAACTATGAATAGGAACAATTCATTTACAATAAGAAGGAAAAAAATTATTGACTGATAAAAAACCTTTTTTATTGAGTTTTTTATGAAAATCAATATCATTTTGTTAAAAAATACTTGACTATTTGTTCTTTTTAACTTAAAATATAGAAGATGGTAAAACAGGTGTTTATTTTTGGTTGACTTAATCTCTATTTTTTATTAGACAATGTTTTAATAAAAAGCATTAGTAATTCTTTGCTGTTTTAGAAGGAAAATAGTTACAGTAGATTATTAATCTTAAGTAAACATAACTTTAATGCCTTCATAAAATCAAGTAAGGAGATTTAAGTTCAATGTCACGTTATATAGGTCCAACATGGAAAATTTCACGTCGTCTTAATTATTCTTTATCAGAAACTGGTAAAGAGTTAGTTAGAAAAAAAGAAAGTTTTGCAGTTAGTAAGCAAAAAAAACGTAAAAACAAATTAAGTGATTACGGTATTCAATTGCAAGAAAAACAAAAAGTCCGTTTTACATATGGTGTTTCGGAAAAACAATTTAAAAAGATTTTCCACAATGCTAGCAAATCTAAAGGTGTTCATGGTGAAGTGTTTTTAACTTTACTAGAATCTCGTTTAGATAACATGGTTTATCGTATGGGTTTTGCTAGAACAAGATCACAAGCAAGACAATTAATTTCTCACGGTCATGTTTTAGTTGATGCTAAAAGAGTTGATATTAGTTCTTATCGTTTAAAACCAGGCCAACAAGTTTCTTTAAAAGAAAAATCTAAAGAATTAGAAATTGTTAAAAACGCTTTAGAATTCAATAAGAACAGCAGAATTGAATATGTTTCAGTTAACAAAGAATTAGTGGGAACATACGTTAGATATCCGCAAAGAAATGAATTTTTACATGAAATTAACGAACAATTAATTGTTGAATTTTACAACAGATAAAATTTATCAATATATTAAATAACCATCTTTAATTTATTAATCTTTTGATTTTAATAAATTAAAGAATGATTATTTTGACTTTTTTCATCTAAATATTTTTTTGTATTTCTGTTTATATCTTTTTTTATTTATTAATATTATTAATAAACATTTTATCCAAGGAGTGCAAAATATGAAAAAAAAATCTGATGAATATTTTTTAAATCATTTACCGAATTTGAAATATATTAGCGCTCAAAATATTGAACAAACTTTTGCACTTTTAAAAACTAATTCCCAAGGTCTTTCTTCGGAGGAAATTATTCAAAGAAGAAAAAAATACGGTCAAAACATTTTTGCTAAAAAAAAAAATCTTGGACAAAAAAAATATTCAAACTTTTTTTCAACCCTTTTAATATGATTTTATTGTTTTTAATTGTTTTTTCTTTTTGTAAAGACGTTTACCTTGCTTCAGAAGGGGAAAAAGAATTTTCAACTTTTATTATTATTTCGTTAGTTCTTTTAGTTTCTAATATAATGAATTTTATGCAAGAAGCTAAATTTTCCAATGTTTCTGAAAAATTCAAAAAAATTATTCAAACTACAACATCTGTTAAAAGAGAGAACCAAATTATAGAAATACCGTTAGATGAGGTAGTGGTGGGCGATATCATTTGTTTATCAGCCGGCGATATTATACCTGCGGATATTAAATTATTTGAAACAAAAGATTTTTTCGTTAAAGAAACCACTTTAACCGGAGAATCTGATTCTATTGAAAAAAAAAGCTTTTTGTTTGGAAAAATATAATAATATTTTAGAAGACAAAAAACTTGTTTTCATGGGTACAACTGTTGTTTCTGGTTATGCTCAAGGGATTGTTATCTCTATCGGAAATAAAACGTATTTGGGCCAAATAAACCAAATAGCGATTAAAGATAAGCCACTTTCAACTTTACAAAAAGGCATTAATTCGATTGCTAAAATAATAACAGTTTCTATTTTTATTGTTTTACCTTCTATTGTCTTTTTAAATTTCATTAAAGCGCCTGACGATTTTAAATTTTGGGAAGTTTTACCTTTCGCTTTAAGTACGGTTTTAGGTTTAACACCTGAAATGTTACCTTTAATAGCGACTACTTCTTTTTTCATTGGTATGGTAGCTTTATCAAAACAAAAAGTGATTGTCAAAAATTTATATTCTATTCAAGATTTTGGTGCTATGAATGTTTTATTTACTGACAAAACAGGTACTTTAACTGAGGATAAAATCATTATTGATAATTTTTTAGATATCAACAATAACATTAATAATAGAGTATTAAAATACGCTTATTTAAATAGTTTTTTTCAAACAGGTTTAAAAAATTTGATTGATGCTTCGATTATTGACAAAATGAAACAAAAAAAAGAGGAAAAAGTTTTTTTTCAAAATATTGAACAAGAATTTACTAAAATTGATGAAATTCCTTTTGATTTTAAAAGAAGAATTATGAGCGTCATTGTGGTTGATAAAAAGAAGGAAACAACTATTATCACTAAAGGCGCCATCGAAGAAATGTTAAATATTTGTTCTTATATGGAAATTACTGATCCTCAAACTAAAGAAACTAAAATTATTCAAATTGATAAAGAAAAAATTTTAGAAAAAACTAGTTTTTACAATAATCAAGTTTTTCGCGTGATGGGTGTAGCTTACAAAAGAATTGATAACAATAATCTAGCTGATTCTAAAAAAGAAGCAGACATGGTTATGATTGGTTTTTTAACTTTATTAGACCCTCCGAAAAAAAGTGCTATTGAAGCAATAGCTTCTTTGAAAAAACATAATGTAGAAGTTAAAATTTTAACTGGTGATAACGAAATTTTATCTAAAATCGTCGCTTCCCAAATAAATATCGCTAACCAAGATTTTTTATTAGGAACTGATGTAGATCAAATGGATGATGAGACCTTGTATCAAAAAACCCAAAAGATTAATATTTTCGCTAAATTAAATCCAGAACAAAAAGCCAGAATTGTTTCTGTTTTTAAACAAAAAGGCAATGTTGTGGGTTATATGGGAGATGGTATTAATGATGCTGCTGCTATGAAATACGCTAATTTAGCGATATCGGTCGATTCAGGCGTAGATATAGCGAAAGAGTCCGCTGATATTATTCTTTTAGAAAAAGACTTAAAAGTGTTAGAAAATGGTATTTTAGAAGGTCGTAGATCTTATACGAACATGATAAAATACATTAAATTAACCTTAGCGGCTAATTTTGGCAATATTTTAAGTATTTTAGTGGCTTCTTTTTGTTTGCCTTTTGTCCCTTTATTGCCTATTCAAATTTTATTTTTAAATTTAATTTATGATTTTTCTTGTTTAGCTTTGCCTTTTGATCATGTAGAAGAAAAAAATTTAAACAAACCTCGTCAGTGGAATTTTAAAAATATTATCCGTTTTATGATGGTTTTTGGAGTTTTAGCTTTTGCTTTTGATGTTTTATTTTCTTTTGGTTTATATTTTATAGAAAGTTCAAAATTAAAAGATTATGAGGCAGAAAAAATTAGTTTATTTCAAACTAGATGGTTTATCTTTTCTATTTGGACTCAATATTTCACTATTTATTGTTTAAGAAATGATAAGTTTTGGCAAAGTTTAAAAAAATCTCGCATGATGTTTTGGTTTTCTATTGTTGGCGGAACTTTCGCCCTTTTCTTACCATTCATCCCTGTTTTGAACAAATCATTAAATTTTGAAAATCCTTTCACTCTTAAATACATTGTTTTATTAGCAGTTTCGTTAACGCTTTATGGTTTTGTTTTATCAATCGTTAAAAAAATTTTTATTAGAAAAAACCAAGAATTATTATAAAAATGATAATATTTGGCTTTAGAGGTATTTGCTTATGTCAATTCCGTATGTTTTAAAAATATTATTATATATTATTATTTTTTGTGTTTTTTGTGTTTTGTCTTTACAAATTTTTTTCAGCAAATATGAATTAACCAAAATAATTTATTCTTTTTTTTTAGGAACCAATTGTGTTTATTTTATTAATAAATTATTGAATTTAAATGGTATTGATTTAAAAGAAAAATTAGGTTTTGATATTTATACACCTTTATTAACTTTTGTTTTTATCGCTCCTATAGTCGTTAAAGCCCCTTATTTAAGATACCATCTACAAGCTCTTTCTAAATCTTGGAAAAGTAGAAAAAACGTTGTTATGGGGAGTAAAAATACTCAAAAAAATATTTTAGATAGTGTTTTAGAATTATCCAAAAGAAAAACAGGCGCTTTGATTACTATTGAAAAGTACCACTCTTTAGAACAATTTGCACAAAAATCTATTTTAATCGACGGAAACGTTACTAAAGAACTATTGTTAAATATTTTTAACATTAATACGCCTTTGCACGATGGAGCCGTTATCATTAGAGGAAATAAAATTTTATCAGCTGGAACTTATTTTATGTTATCTGATAATCAACATTTTGAAAAAATTACTGGTTCAAGACACCGAGCAGCTTTAGGCATTAGCGAAAAAACCGATAGTATGACGATTGTCGTTTCTGAAGAAACAGGCGATATTTCAATTGCTTTAGAAGGTATCATGTTAAAAACCAATGATAAAAATAAAATTCAAGAATACTTATCTATGTTTATGCTTTAAACATATTTATATTTTTCAATAGAAATAAGGAAAACGTTAATATGAATAAAAGAAAATTAGGAATTGTGGTTGAATCCACTATTGGAGGAGATTTTGGAAGAAGCCTTTTCTCTGATCTTAGTGTCGTTCATATGACTATTATGCACGATAATAAAGTTTTTAGCGATAAAGACTTTGATAACCAAAAGTTATTGAAATTATTGCATCAAGGGACTAAAGTAACTACCAGTCAACCTAATCCACAAGCTTTTGTTAAAGCTTATCAAGAACAAATTGATTTAGGATATGAGAAAATACTTTGTCTTACTTTATCAAAACAATTCAGCGGCACCCACAATAGTGCTCTTAAAGCTAAACAAATTTTAGGCGATGACCGCATTATCGTTATTGATACAGAAAGCGTTGGACCAGGCACCTATTTCACTCTATCCAGAGTTCATCATTATTTAAACGAAAATGTATTAACTAATGAAGAAATATTTGAAAAAGTAGTTGTAGAACAAAAAAAAGGCAGCATTTTTTTTTCTTTAGATGAATTGAAATATCTAGCAGCCAATAAAAAAATTAGTAAATTCAAATCTTTTTTAGGTAGTTTGTTTAAGATGAAAACCATTTTAAAAATGAAACAAGGTTTTTTTTCTTTAGAAAAAAATGTCCGTACTTGGAAAAGTTGTTTTAGATATTTATTAAAATATGCCCTTCAATTAAAAGAAGAAGAAGGCGCAGTAGATATTCAAATTATTTATGTTGAAAATCACGTTATTGTAAATGAATTCATCAAAGAAATAGAAAATTTGAACAATCCTAAAGTTAAATTATCAGTATACGGTCAAATGTCTCCTATCGTTTCTACTCACCTTGGTTCAAGAGCTTTCGGCATTTACATAAATAAAGGATAATTACATATAAAAGATCTTTTTTCAAAAGACAGATAAGACAGATTAATACTTATTTGCAGTTTAAACCTTTTTTATTTTTTAACAATCTAAAACCTTTTTATCGGATTGTTTTAAAAAAATAATTTATTTTGAATGAAAAATAAATTATTTTTTATTAAAATAAAAATATGTTTATTTCGGTATTTTTAATCATATATGATATATAATATTCTTATATGATTTGTATAAATTTTTTAAGTATTAAAATAATATATTAATCGAGGATATAAAGATGTTAACGAAGATTCAAGAAATAATTTCCGAACAATTATTCATTCCTAAGGAAAAAATTATGTTGGAAACTAGATTAAAAGAAGATTTAGGGATTGACTCTATTGATGCTATTAACTTAGTATTTAAATTAGAACAAATTTTTAATATTAAAATTAGCGATGAGGCTTTACAACAGTTTAAAACTGTTCAAGAAGTTTGTGATTTTGTTGAACTGAATTCATCTAAATAATACAATTAGTCAAAATTAAATATTAAGGGGTTTTTTATGTTGTGTTATGATTTCGAAAAAATTGAATCTAAATGGCAACTAAACTGGACAAAAAACAAAACTTTTAAAACTAGTGAAGATTTAACAAAGCCGAAATTTTATTGTTTAGATATGTTCCCTTATCCTTCTTCGCAAGGGTTGCATGTGGGTCATATTGAAGGTTATACTGCTAGTGATATCGTTAATAGGCTAAAAAGGATGCAGCAATATAATGTATTGCATCCTTTTGGTTGGGATTCTTTTGGTTTACCAGCTGAACAATATGCTTTAAATACTGGTAATCATCCTAAAGATTTCACTTACGAAAACATCAATAATTTTAAAAAACAAATAGAGAAATTAGGCAAAGGGGTTGATTGGGAGAGAGAATTATCTACTTCCGAACCTTATTTTTACCAATGGACTCAATGGATTTTTAAAAAACTTTATGAAAAAAATCTTGCTTCTTTACAAGAGATAGAAGTTAATTTTTGCGAAGAATTAGGGACTGTTTTGGCAAACGAAGAAGTTGTTCCTACTGAAGATGGTTTAGTCTCTGAAAGAGGGTCTCATCCGGTAGTCAAAAAGAAGATGAAACAATGGGTTTTAAAAATTACTGATTATGCTGAAAGACTTTTAGATGACTTAGACTTATTAGAATGGTCACCTCAATTAAAGGAAATGCAGAAAAACTGGATTGGCAAAAAAGAAGGTTTTATTTTCGTTTTTTCTTTAGTAGATGTCAAGGAAAAAAAGATATCAGTTTTTACCACTAAACCTAGTACTATTTTCGGAGTAACAGCCTTATTCTTAGCCCCAGAACATCCTTTAGTAGCTGAATTAACTACTCCAGATCGTTGGAATGAAATAGATGAATACGTTAAACGTACTAAACGTAAAACTAATTTAGAGCGAGATATTAATAAAGAAAAAACTGGAGTTTTTATAGGCAGTTATGCTATTAACTTTGCTAACCAAAAAAAGATCCCTATTTGGATCGCTGATTATGTTTTGCCTCATTACGGTACGGGAGCCATTATGGCCGTTCCTTATCATGATAGTAGAGATTTTGAATTCGCTCGTAAATATGATTTAGAAATGATCCCTATTGCTAAATTACCTGAAGAAACCCAGATTTCTCCTTCTGAAAAGAAAGAACTTCAAGAAGAAAAAGAAATTAAGGTAGAAGACGGTATTTTTATTAATAGTGATGTTTTAAACGGTCTTAATTATGAAGAAGCGAATAGTAAAATTATCGCTGTGGCTCAAAAAAATAATTGGGGACAAGTTAATTTTACATATCAGATGCATGATTGGGTCTTTTCTCGTCAAAGATATTGGGGCGAACCTTTCCCTGTTTATTATGATGAAAACGATAATATTTATTTAAATTCTGATGCGGAGTTACCGTTAGAATTGCCTTCAGTGGAAAAGATTGTTGTTTCTGGTGACGGAACATCGCCTTTATCTAATATTTCCTCTTGGATATATTTTGAAAAAGATGGTAAAAAATTTAGAAGAGATTCTAATACCATGCCTCAGTTAGCCGGCAGTTCTTGGTATTACATCGGTTATATTTTAAAAAATTATTTAGGTATGATTCCTTTAAACACCGATAAAGCAAAAGAATTATTAGATTATTTTTTGCCAGTTGATTTTTATATTGGCGGAACAGAACACGCGGTAGGACATTTATTATATTCCCGTTTTTGGCATAAATTTTTATTTGATTTAGGTTTGGTTTCCAGCAAAGAACCTTTTTTAAAATTAGTTAATCAAGGCATGATTTTAGGTCATGATAATTTGAAAATGAGCAAATCTAAAGAAAACGCTGTTAACGCTTCTTTGATTTTAGAAAAATATGGTTCTGATGTTTTAAGAATTTATATGATGTTTATGGGACCTCTAGAAGATAGTAAAAGTTGGTCCGAACAAGGTTTAAAAGGGGTACAAAGGTTTTTAAATCGTGTTTATAACATGTTTGATTCATTTGAAGTTGTTTCGCAAGAATTTACCCCTTTAAAGAAAATAATGAATCAAACGATTAAAACAGTTACAGAAGATTATGAAAATTTAAAATTTAATAAAGTCGTTAGTCAGTTGATGATTTTTGTTAATGAAGCTTATAAACATCAAAAAATAGATCAAAAACAAATGAAAATCTTTTTACAATTGTTAAACCCCTTAGCGCCTCATTTAACAGAAGAATTAAACCAAACAGTTTTAGAATATTCAGAAGAATTGGTTTATTCTCAATGGCCTACTTATGATGAAACATTATTAACTGCTGATACGGTAGATATTGTGGTTCAAATTAATGGTAAAGTTAAAACTAAAATAAAAGCTGATAAAGATCAAGAAAAAAAAGCTATTTTAGAATTAGTATTGAAAGATAACAAAATCGCTAACTTAGTGGAAAAAAGCAAAATTGTTAAAACTATTTATGTTCCAAATAAATTATTGAATTTGGTTGTTTGTTTTGATTCAAGGTGTTAAAATGTATAAAAATTATTTAGAAAGAATATGGCAAATATGAGATTACATAAAAAAGGATTAGTTATAGTAATTTCAGGTCCATCAGGAGTTGGAAAAGGTACTCTTACAAAGGCTTTGTTGAAAAAAGAAGGTCATAATTTTGTCTATTCTTCTTCCATGACAACAAGAGCCCCTAGGAAAGGGGAAATAGAAGGAAAAGATTACTTTTTCGTTGATCAAGCGTTTTTCCAACAAAAAATTAAAGAAAAATATTTTTTAGAACATAATAAGTTTATCGGTAATTATTATGGAACACCTTATGAAAAAGTTTTAGATCAAGTTGAAGAAGGTAAAGAAGTTATCTTAGAAATCGATGTACAAGGTTCTTTACAAATTAGAAAACATAAAATTAGCAAAGACGCTATTTTTATTTTCATTGTTCCTCCTACAAAACAAACTTTATACAATCGTTTAAAGAAAAGAAATACAGAATCTGAAGAGATTATCCGTCAAAGAATGGATAAAGCAGATCAAGAGTTTTTATTAGCTTATAAATATGATTATATCGTAGTTAATGATGATATTGATAAAGCTGTTGATAAAATCATTTCGATCATCATTGCTGAACATTCTAAAGTTAAAAACAGTATTTCTTTTTATTTAACAGAAATTTTAAATAAAAAAGGTTGAAAAAGAATATGTTAAAAGATAAAAACGAAGGCATTAATTATCCTTCTATTGATGAATTATTAAAAAGAATTGATTCTAAATATAAATTAGCTTTTTTATCTGGTAAAATAGCTCACGTGATAGAGAAAAACAATATTTTATCTTCTGTCAAACTTTCTAGTAAAAAAATCGTCAGCAAAGCTTTATCGGAAATTATTAACGATAATTTTAAAATAGTTTTTAAATAAAAAAATGGTTATGGCCCAAGACGAAAAAGGAACTAAACAAGTGATGCCAGATATTCACATTCCTGTTCTCACAAAGGAAGTAATCCAATATTTAGATATTAATCCTCAAGGCATTTATGTTGATGCCACTTTAGGCGGAGGAGGGCATAGTTCAGCTATTTTGCAAAAACTCTCTGAAGGTTCTTTATATGCTTTTGATCAAGATTTATTCGCTATTTCTCAATGTCAAGAAATTTTTAAAGAAGAAAAAAGAATTACTTTAATTCATAATAATTTTTCTTTTTTAAAAGAAGAATTGGCAAAAAGAAATATCAATGCTATTGATGGTATTATTTTTGATTTAGGTTTGTCTTCTTTTCAAATTGATGATCCTCAAAGAGGTTTTAGTTATTTAAAAGATTCTTCTTTAGATATGAGAATGAATCGCAACCAAAGCCAATCGGCTCAAACTATTATTAATACTTACAGTTATGAACAGTTGAGAGATATCTTTTTTATTTATGGCGAGGAACCTAAATCAACTTTAATAGCAAAAGAAATCTTTAAAAGACGACCTTTAAAAAATACTTTAGAATTGGTAGAAATTACTGATAAATTTTATTTTTCTTATGGTAAAAAGAAAAAAAGAGGTCATAGCGCTAAAAGAGTTTTTCAAGCTTTAAGGATGGAAGTCAATCAAGAATTGCAAGTTTTAACAAAAGCTTTGCAACAAGGTCTTCAATTATTGAAAACAAATGGTAAAATGGTAGTGATTAGTTTTAATTCTTTAGAAGATCGTTTGGTTAAAAACTTTTTTAAAAAAAACAGTCATACTCATTTTTTTCCTAACTTGCCTATTAAAGAAAAAGACATTCCTCCTTCTCCTTTGAAAATTATAACTAAAAAAATTATTTGTCCTAGTGAGGAAGAATTAAAATTAAATCTTCGCAGTCGTTCGGCAAAATTAAGAGCAGCTGTTAAAAATATTTAAATTTTTTTAAAAAACTAAATATTTTAATTGCCTTTAGGACAATAAAGTATTTGTTTTTTAAAAAAAACATTATTTTTATAATAAAAACATCTTTTTATTTGCAATAAATTTAAATTTAATATATAATAAAAATGCTTGTTTTTTTAGTTATGATATAATAAAAATTATTTAAATTTTATAACATTTTATATTATTTTAAAAAAGAAACGTTTTGAAATAATATAAAATATTTTATTTTTATAAAAACTAACTATTTATAATATTAAAAAAATATTTGTTTTATAAAAAAATATATTTGGGAAGTTATTGTCATTATCAAAATCAAGAAAGGAGAATAAGAACAGTGGCTCAAGAACAAGAAGTTGTTAAAATTCTTTTAAAAACTTACGATCATCATTTGATAGATCAAGCAGCAAAAAAAATTATCACTAGTATTTCCAAAACAGGAGCTCAGATAAAAGGTCCAATACCTCTTCCAACTAAAAACGAGGTTTTTACTGTTTTACGTTCACCTTTTGTAAATAAAGATAGTAGAGAACAATTTGGTCGTTCTACTCACAAACGTTTAATTCAAATTATTAATCCGAATGCTAAAACAATCGATGCTTTAATGCACATTAATTTACCATATTCAGTAAATATTTATTTAAAAAAATAAATAAATAATTAAAAAAAGAAAAAAATTATTTTGATAATTTTAAGAAAGGGGAACAAAATGGCTAAAGGAATTTTGGGAAGAAAATTAGGGATGACTCAAATTTTTAATGAACAAGGATTTGCAATCCCTGTTACTGTTGTGGATGTTTCTGATAATGTTGTTTTACAACAAAAAACTATAGAAAAAGATGGCTATCGAGCTACTCAATTAGGATTCGCTTCTAAAAAAGAAAAATCGTCCACAAAACCACTTATCGGTCATTTTGGTAAAGCCAGAACTACTCCTAAGTATTTCGTTAGAGAGTTATCTTTTTTACCTGACTTTAAAAACGAACTAACTTCTTTAGAAGTAGGACAAACATTAACACAAGATATTTTCCAAACAGGAGAAATCGTTGATGTTGTAGGAGTTAGCAAAGGTAAAGGTTTTGCTGGTTCAATCAAAAGACACAACCAAAGTAGAGGGCCTGAGAGTCACGGTTCTAGATACCACAGAAGACCTGGTTCAATGGGACCTATTAAAGGTAATATTACAGGCAAAAAATTACCTGGACACATGGGTTGTGAAACAGTTACTGTTCAAAATTTAAAAATAGTTTCTGTTGTTTCTGATAAAAAATTATTTTTAATTAAAGGCAATGTTCCAGGTCCTAAAAAAGGTTTCTTAATAATTAAAACTGCTGTTAAAAAAATGACAAGGGAGAATCCAAATGCCTAAATGTAATGTTTTTGATCAAAATGGTAAAATGAGTTCAGAAATTGTTTTATTAGACCAAGTTTTCGGTATAAAACCTAACCAACAAGTTTTATATGATGTTGTCAACAAACAAAGAGCAGCAATGCGTCAAGGAACTCATTCAACTAAAAATAGATCTGCAGTTTCCGGCGGAGGAAGAAAACCTTGGGCTCAAAAAGGCACAGGTAATTCTCGTCAAGGTACGAATCGTTCTCCTTTGTGGAGAAAAGGTGGAGTTGCTTTTGGTCCGAAACCAAGAGATTATGATTTTAAAATGAATTGGAAAGTTAGAAGATTAGCTTTAAATTCCGCTTTGTCATTGCAAACTCAAAACAATAACTTAACCGTAGTTGAATCTTTAAAATTAGAAACATCAAAAACTAAAGAATTTCAAAAAATTTTAAAAAATTTACAAATTACAGAAAAAGTTTTAGTAATAGTTACAGAAATAACTGAAAATTTAATGCGTTCTACTAATAATTTACCTCAAGTAACTTTAGAAAGCGTTTCTCATGTAAGTGTTTATCAAATCTTGAACGCTAAATGTTTATTTGTAACTAAAGGTGCTATTGCTCATTTTGAGGAGGTTTTAAACAATGATTAAATATTATGAATGGCTTAAAACTCCCGTTATCACTGAAGCTACTAATAAAAAATTAGAATTACAAAACGAATACACTTTTAAAGTGGATAAAAGAGCTAATAAAATAGAAATTAAAAAAGCTGTTGAAAACATTTTTAATGTTAAAGTTTTAGCTGTACGTACTAGTAACGTTTTACCTAAATACAAAAAAAAGGTAAATACCAAGGTTATACGGCATCTTATAAAAAAGCTATCATTAAATTAGTTCCTGGTCAAAGAATAGACATTTTTAGCGATTCTGATTCAAAATAAAAAAATAAAAGATTAATTTTTTTTAAAAATTAAAGAAAGGTTATCCATTGTATGTCTATTAAAAAATATAAACCTATATCTAATGGTAGTCGTAATATGAGGCTGCAAAGTTTTGACGATATCACTACTTCCGAACCTGAAAAAAGCTTATTACGTTCTAAAAAAATTACAGGCGGAAGAAATAATCAAGGAAAAATTACTGTAAGGCATCATGGCGGCGGAGTAAAACAAAAATATCGTATTATTGATTTTAAACGTAATAAAGACAATATAGTTGGCAAAGTTGCTACTGTTGAATATGATCCAAATCGTAACGCTAATATTTCTTTAATCCATTATAAAGACGGAGAAAAAAGATATATTTTAGCTCCTAAAGGTTTAACTGTAGGAACTGAGATTTCTGCTGGTTCTAATGCTGAAATTAAAGTAGGTAATACTTTACCATTAAAAAATATTCCTGCTGGTTCTTTCGTGCATAATATTGAGTTAAAACCTGGTAAAGGCGGACAATTAGCACGCGGCGCGGGAACTTCTGTGCAAATCGTTAAAAAAGAAGAAAAATATGTTGTTCTTAGTTTGCCTTCTGGAGAGATTAGGCAAGTTTTATCCACTTGTAGAGCCACTATCGGCGTTATAGGGAATGAAACTTATAAGTTGATTAGAAACGGTAAAGCAGGAAAAACGCGTTATTTATCTATCAGACCAACTATTAGAGGTGCTGCAATGAATCCTAACGATCACCCTCATGGTGGAGGAGAAGGTCGTGCTCCTATTGGACGTAAGTCGCCTATGACTCCTTGGGGTAAAAAAGCTCGTGGAGTTAAAACACGTAAAAAAATAAATTTTCTAATAGTTTAATTTTAAAACGTCGTAAGAAATAAAATAAAGAGGTAAATTTATGGCTCGTTCGATTAAAAAAGGTCCTTTTTATGATGAACAATTATTAGCAAAAGTACTAAAACAGAACGCAACAAAAAATAAAAAAGTTATTCAAACGCGTTCACGTAGATCCACTATTTTACCAGAATTTATCGGTCACAAAATCGCTGTTTATAACGGAAGAGAATACGTTATTTCTTCCATTACAGAAGATATGGTGGGGCACAAATTAGGTGAATTTTCTCCAACTCGTACTTTTCGTGGACATGCTAAAAAAGATAAAAAAATTCAAAAAAAATAATTTAGAAAGGCATTAAACATATGAATGTAAAATCTATTGCAAATCAGATGTCTGTTGCTCCTAGAAAAACACGTTTAGTAGCGGATTTAATCCGTGGCAAACATGTCAGAGAAGCACAAGCAATTTTGATGTTTACTCCAAAAGCAGCATCTCCAATCGTTTCAAAGCTTTTAAAAAGTGCTGTTGCCAACGCTGTTCATAATTTTAGCCTTAAAGAAGAAGAATTATACGTGAAAGAAATTTTTGTTAATGAAGGTCTTCGTTTAACTCGTTTATTACCAAGAGCTAAAGGGAAAACTGATAAAATTAAGAAAAGAACTTCTCATATTACAATAGTTGTTTCTTCCAAAACGGTAGAAGAAAAGAAAATAGTTAAAAAGCAATCAGCCATCCAACAAATAGAAGGAAAGGAGATAGTTGAAAATGGGTCAAAAGAGTAGTCCAACCGGTTTAAGATTAGGAATAATTAGAAATTGGGATTCCAAATGGCACGCCGAAGACAAACAAGTTCCTAATTTAATTCTTGAAGATTATCAAATCAGAAATTTAATTAATAACCATTATCCTAAAGCAACTATTTCCCGTATTGAAATTCAACGTTTTAAAAAATCCAACAAAGAACAAATCCAAATTTTTTTATACACTTCAAAATCAGGCATAGTTGTTGGACATGAAAACAAAGAAAAAAATAAATTAGTTGAAAAAATCACAAAATTGATTAAAAAAGATATTATTTTAAACGTCTTAGAAATTAAAAACCCTGATAAAGTGGCTATATTGGTAGCACAAAATTTAGCTATCCAATTAGAACAAAGAGCTTTTTTCCGAGCTGCTCAAAAAATGACAGTGCAAAAGGTTTTAAAAACAGGCGTTAAAGGTGTTAAAATTATTATTTCTGGTCGTTTAGGAGGTGCTGAAATAGCTAGACAAGAAACCCTTTCTAAAGGACTTGTTCCTCTTCATACTCTAAGAGCGGATATCGATTATGCTTTTGAAGAAGCTCACACTACTTATGGCGTTTTAGGCGTTAAAGTATGGATTTATCATGGCGAAGTTTTACCTAAACAAACTATCGAAGATACTAGAAAATTATTAGTTTCTCAACATGATGAAAAAAGAGTTAATCCTCAAGATAGAAAACCAAAATTTGACGACAGAAGATATAAATTTTCTGATAGAAAACCAAAATTTGAAAATAAAAAACCATTTTTAAAAAAAGTTAACAATACTAAAAATGTTAA
Organism: Candidatus Phytoplasma pruni; assembly: GCF_001277135.1. GTDB lineage: Bacteria > Bacillota_I > Bacilli_A > Acholeplasmatales > Acholeplasmataceae > Phytoplasma > Phytoplasma pruni. The sequence goes on along the minus strand of NZ_LHCF01000006.1, from coordinate 19,543 downwards.
AACAAAAATAACGTCCTAGATGGGGAAAGAAGTAAATAATTATGTTAATGCCAAAAAAAACTAAATACCGTCGCCCACATCGTGTAAGTTACGAAGGAAAATCTAAAGGTAAAAATAAGATCAATAATGGCAATTATGGTCTTATCGCAAAAGAAGGAGCTTGGATTACTAGCCAACAAATAGAATCTGCTCGTATTGCTATGACTCGTCATATGAAAAGAGAAGGTAAAGTTTGGTTAAACATCTTCCCTCATTTATCTTTAACTAGAAAGCCTTTAGAAGTTCGAATGGGTTCCGGTAAAGGTGCTCCTGAATTGTGGGTAGCGGTCGTTAAAAAAGGAAAAGTACTTTTTGAAGTTAGTGATCTTAATAATTTAGAAAAAACAGAAAAAGAAGCTCTAAGGCTTGCATCTCATAAATTACCTATTAAAACTAAAATCGTTAAAAGAGGTCAAGAATAATGAAAATCAAAGACGTTCGCAAAATGACAAACGAAGAATTAAATGCTAAAATTCTTCATTTTAAAAAAGAATTATTTGACACTAAATTACAATTAGAATTATCTAAAACAAAAAATACTTCTCGCGTGCGTAAAATAAGAATCATAATTGCACAAATGAAAACAATTTTAAACGAAAGAAAGTTATCTCACGATGTAGTTGTCGAGAACAAACCAAAAGAGTCTAAAACATCAGTTGAAGAGCAAAAATCAATTCAAAATAATCCATTAGAAAACGACAAAGCGGAAACTCCAAAGGTAGAAACTGAAAAAGCAGAAACTACAGAAGTTGAAACTGAACAAGTGGAAAACGAATAAAAAAATAAAGAATCAGATAAGCAAAAATAAATATATAATTTTTTTGCAGATTCCTTATTTCAATAAAATTCAAAAAAAGAAAAGGAGGTTGATTTCAATGCGTAATTCTAGAAAGATTTTATCAGGCGTAGTTGTTTCTGATAAAATGCAAAAAACAATCACTGTTGCTGTGGATACTTACAAAAAAGATCCTTTATATAAAAAAAGAGTGAAAAAAACTAACAAATTTCATGTTCACGATGAAAAAGAAGTTGCAAAAGTAGGCGATTTAGTTAATTTTATGGAAACAAGACCTCTTTCTAAAACTAAAAAATTCCGTTTATTCAAAGTTGTCAATGCCAAAAATAAGGAGTCTCAAATATGATTCAAAAAAATACTCGTTTAGTAGTGGCAGATAATAGTGGAGCTAAAGAGGTTTTAGTTATTGGCATTCCTGGTGGAAGTAAAAAACGTTACGCTCATATAGGCGATTTAGTCGTAGTAACTGTAAAAAAAACTATCGCTTCTAGCGCAGTTAAAAGAGGAACAGTTACAAAAGCTTTAATTTTACGTACTAAACATGGTTTAAAAGGCAAAGACGGCAGTTATATTAAATTCGATGATAACGCAGTTGTTATTGTTAAAGATGATATGACGCTTAAAGGAACAAGAATATTTGGACCTGTTGTTAAAAATCAAAAGTTAAGAGATAATAATTTTTCTAAATTTCTTTCTTTAGCTGAAGAAGTATTTATAATATGAGGGGTATGATGAATGTATATTAAAGTAGGAGATATAGTTGCTATTATCGTTGGAAAAGATCGTTTTTCAACTGATGAAAAAGATAAAAAAACTTTTAAAAGTGGAAAAGTAGTAAAAGTTTTTTTTAAAGAACAAAAAGTTTTAGTTGAAGGAATAAATATTGCTACTAAACATAAAACTCCTTCAGACAACGAAAATAAAGGAAATATAGTTAAAGAAGAATTGCCTATTCATGTTTCTAATGTTGCTGTAATAGATCCTGTTAAAAACGTGCCTACACGTGTTGGTTACCGTTTTGAGTCAGGTAAAAAAGTACGTTATGCAAAAAAATCAGGCACTACTTTAGATATTTCTAAATAAAGAAGGTTTGAATAAATGAAAAAAGAGAATAATTATACTGAAAATAATTCGTTTTTGGCTTTAAAAGAAATTTTTAATTTTAAATCAGTAATGCAAGTTCCTAAAATAGACAAAATAGTGATCAATGTAGGGATAGGCGAAGCTGTTGCTAACATTAAAGTTTTGGATGAATTTTCAGAACAATTAACTGCTATCAGCGGACAAAGACCTGTTATTATTAAAGCTAAAAAATCTATCTCTAACTTCAAGTTAAGAGAAGGAATGCCAATCGGTTTAAAAGTTACTTTAAGAGGTAACAAACAAAAATCTTTTTTAAACAAATTAATCCATATCGCATTACCTCGTGTAAGATATTTTAGAGGAGTTCCTACTAAGTCTTTTGACGGTAGAGGGAATTACGCACTTGGCATTAAAGAACAAATTATTTTCCCAGAAATTAGTTTTGATAAAGTTAAAAAAATTTTTGGAATGGATATTTGTATTGTCACTACGGCAAAAAACGATGAAGATGCTAGAAAATTATTAGAATTTCACGGCATGCCTTTTCAAAAAAATAAATAAAATGGAGTTTTTATGGCTAAAAAATCAAGAATAGTGAAAAACCAAAAACAAAAAGCTTTATTTTTAAAATATAAAGACTTACGTTTTGAGTTAAAACGAAAAAAAGATTATAAAGGTTTATCTCGTCTTCCTGTGGAATCCTCCCCTGTCCGTCTTAAAAATATAGATCAGATCGATGGTAGATCAAGAGGATATATGAGAAAATTCGGATTATCTAGAATTAAATTTCGTGAATTAGCTCATAAAGGCGAAATTCCTGGCATTAAAAAAGCTAGTTGGTAATAAAAAAAGGAGAACACAAATATGGTTATGACAGACCCTATTGCTGATTTATTAACAAGAATCCGCAACGCTAATACGATGCGTCACGCAAAAGTTTTAGTTCCGGCTTCTAAGTTAAAAATTAAAATGTTAGAAGTTATTAAAAAAGAAGGTTTTATTAAAGATTTTAATTTAGATATAACTAAAAGAAACATTATTATCCAATTAAAATATAATTTCGAAACAAAAGAAAGAACTATCAAAGGTTTAAAAAGAGTTTCTAAATATGTTGGCGTTGATGAAATTCCTAGAGTCTTAAGCGGATTAGGAGTGGCTTTAATATCTACTTCTAAAGGAATTTTAACTGATCACGAAGCTTTATCATCTCAAATTGGTGGCAAAGTTTTAGCTTATATTTGGTAACTATTAAGGAGAAAGACATGTCACGAGTAGGAAATAAAGTTATTACAGTTCCTAAAGGTGTAGAAGTGGACATTCAAGATAACAATTTTATTACAGTTAAATCTTCTAAAGGACAATTAGAATATCAATTTAATCCATCTTTAAAAATCGATTATAAAGATAATTTAATTTCTGTAAAAAGACCTAACGATAAAATTTTTATGAAAAAAATTCACGGCACTACAAGAGCTTTATTAAATAATATGATTACCGGTTTAGATCAATTTTTTGTTAAACAAATGGAAATCGTTGGTTTAGGTTATAACGTTCAAAAGAAAGACTCAACTTTAACTTTTAATTTAGGTTTTTCACATCCGATCGTTATGAATATCCCTGCCGGTTTAGAAGTAACAATCGTTAAAAACACAGAAATTACCGTTAAAGGCGTAGATAAACAATTTGTAGGCGAATTCGCTGCTAAAAATGCCAAATTATCCAAACCAGAACCTTACAAAGGCAAAGGGATACGTTATGTTGGTCAATATATTCATCGAAAAGCTGGTAAGAGTGCTAAAAAATAAGAAAGGACATTTATTTAAGTTATGATTAATAAACAATCTTCACAAGTTTTACGTAAAAAACGTCATTTACGTTTAAGAAAAAAAGTGATAGGAACTAATGCTAAACCACGTTTAAATGTTTCTTATTCTAATAAATATTTTTATGCACAAATAATCGATGATCAAAGTAAAGTTACTTTGTGCAGTGTTCATAGCAAAGAAATTAATGCCAATGTAGTTAATACAAAGATTGCTTCCGATATAGGTACACTGATTGCTAAAAGAGCTTTAGAAAAAGGCATTACTAATGTTGTTTTTGATCGTGGTGGACGTTTATACCATGGTCGTATAAAAGCTTTAGCTGATTTTGCCCGAAAGGAAGGTTTACAATTTTGAAAGTAAATAGAATGAAAAAAGAATTTGTTAATAAAAAAGCCTCTTCAATCGAAGAAAAAGTAGTTAAAATTAACAGAATTACCAAAGTTGTTAAAGGTGGTCGTCGTTTTCGTTTTTCCGCTTTAGTTGTTGTCGGCGACAAAAAAGGAAAAGTAGGTTTTGCTACTGGTAAAGCGCAAGAAATCATTGATGCTATTAAAAAAGCTTTAGAAAAAGCTAAAAAAGAAATGATTGATATCTCTTTAGTAGGAACTACTATTCCTCACCAAATTATTGGTCATTTTGGCGCAACAAAAACTTTCTTAAAACCAGCTTCCAAAGGAACAGGTATCGTTGCTGGCGGTAAAGCTGCCAGAACTGTTTTGGAATTAGCAGGAATTAGCGATATTTTAACTAAGTCTTTAGGTTCAAGAACTTCCATTAACGTTTTAAGAGCTGTAATGGATGGTTTAAAAAATTTAAGAACTATTAAAGACGTTGAAAGAGTAAGAGGAGTTTCTTTAGAAGCGAAAATTAAAGGAATAGCGAAATGAAAAAATTAGAAATTACTTTATATAAAAGTTTAATCGGAAGAACTCCTAATCAAGTAAAAAACGCTCACCACTTAGGATTAAGAAAAATCAATCAAAAAGTGATTAAAGAAGATATTCCTACTGTTAGAGGAGTTCTTAACAAAATACATCATTTAGTTGTGGTAAAAGAAGTATTAGAAGGGAGAGTTTAATTTATGTTACATTTATTAAAACCAGTTAAAGGCGCTAGAAAAACAACTAAACGTTTAGGTCGTGGTCCAGGCAGTGGCAATGGTAAAACTTCTGGTAAAGGACATAAAGGTCAATTAGCTCGTTCTGGCGGTAGCACTAGACCAGGTTTTGAAGGTGGACAAATCCCTTTTTTCCAAAGAATTCCTAAAAGAGGGTTCCACAATTTTAATCAAAAAAAATATTTTTTAATTAATTTAAAAGATTTAGAAATTTTTGACAACGATACTGTAGTTACTAGAGAATTATTATTGAAAAAAAGACTTATCAAGAAAAACACTTCTGATATCAAAGTATTAGCAAATGGCACTTTCACTAAAAAATTAACAGTACAAGCGTCTAAATTTTCTAATAAAGCTCAAGAATTGATTCAACAAGCTGGCGGAAATGTCCAAATATTGAAGGTGGCATAAGATGAAAATGGTAATAGATTTTCTTCGTGATAAAAGTAAAATAATTAAAAAAATTTTATTTACTTTAGTTATTTTATTTATCTTTGTTATCGGTAATAAATTAGTTATTCCTTCTGTGACGGTTCAAGAAAAATTTCTTTTTGACATTAAACAATATTTTTCTAAGTCTAGTTTATTTGAAGCTAATGGTTCTATATATTTTTTATCTTTAGGGGTTTATCCCTATATCACTGCCTCTATTATTGTCCAGTTTTCGCAAAAATTATTTTCTTTTATGAAAGAATGGCAAGAACAAGGTGAAAGAGGAAAATATAAAACGAATTTAGTTGCTCGTTCTTTGACTTTACTATTTGCGGTAGGATTGGCTTTATCTTCTATTCAACGCGATGGAATCTCCTCGCTCGCTAACAATAAGGCACACGTTTTAACAATAGTGTTTTTTTTAGTGGTCGGAGCCTTCATTAGCATTTGGTTAGCTGATTTAATCACTTCTAAAGGGGTAGGAAACGGTATTTCTATTTTCGTAGCAATTAGTGTAAGTAAAAATTTATATGATACGCTGAAGTTTTTAACTAACGTCAACAATCCAGACTTTGTAGCTAAAAGAATATTCACTTTAGTAGTTCTGTTAATCTTGTTAATTTTAACAGTGATTTTATCAGCTGCTTATTTAAAAGTGCCAATCACTTACGCTACTAAACAAAATAATGATAAAATAAAAAATCATATCCCTTTAAAACTTAATACTTCAGGAATTTTGCCAGTTATTTTAGCCAATAGTTTATTGCAAGTTTTTGGAACTATTTCTCTTTTGTTGGGGCCAGAAAATGGTTTTTCCCAATGGGTAAATCGATTTCAAGATTCTCAAAGTAATTATTTAGGTTTAGGTTTTTTCGTTTACTTATTATTAATTTTGTTATTTTCAGTTTTTTCTACTTTTATAACTATCAATCCGACAGACATTGCTGAACATTTATCAAAACAAGATGCTTACTTAGAAGGGGTAAAACCTGGAGACGAAACGGTTTATAAAATTACTCAAAAATTATTTAAAGTAACAGTCATCGGCGCTTTTGCTTTAACTGTCTTAGCTGCTTTACCCGAATTTATTAAATTTTTTGTTTGGACTAATGATTCTGACAAAACATTCAAAGTTCAATTAGGCGGCACTAGTCTTTTAATTGTTGTAGGTGTGGCTGTTGAAGTAATGCAACGTATAACGACTCAAACTAATGTTAAGAAATTATACAAAAAATTATTTTAAATAATAAAATTTTATAAATTAAAAAGAAATCATTATGTTTAGATTTAAGGCAGGTTTGTTACCCTTTATGATAATAATTAAATCAGAGAATGAAATTGCTATAATGAGAAAAGCAGGTCAAATTTTATCTTCTATAAGAAAAGATTTAATCCTTTCTTTAAAAGAAGGCGTTTCTACTTTTGCTTTAGATATGATTGCTCGTGAATTGATTGAAAAACATGGAGTAGTTTCCGCTTTTAAAGGTTATAAAGGTTTTGATGGTTATATGTGCACTTCCGTTAATGAAGCTATCGTGCACGGAATACCATCTAAAAAACAAATTTTAAAAAAAGGCGATATCATTACGATTGATATGGGGATCAAATATCAAGGTTATTACGTTGATTCAGCTTGGACTTACGCCATCGGTAAAGTTTCTAAAAAAGTAGCAACTCTTTTGGAAAACACTGAAAAGTCTTTATTCGCTGGAATAAAACAAGTTAAACCAGGAAATCGCATTTCTGATATTTCTGCAGCTATTTTTGAAATTGGTAAAAAGAATAAATACGGTATAGTTGAGGTTTTTTCAGGACATGGAATTGGTTTGCAATTGCATGAAAAACCTTATATTTTTAATTTTGATTTTGTTGATAAAGATTACATTTTACAACCAGGAATGACTTTTTGCATTGAACCTATGTTTACTTTAGGCACTAAAGAAGTTAAAATATTGAATGATGGTTGGACTGCTATAACAGCAGATAAAAGCTTAAGTGCTCATTTTGAACACACAGTTTTAGTGACCGAAAACGGATATGAAATTTTAACATTAACATAAACAAAGAAATAGGAAAATAAAAATAAATATGGTTAATTCAAATATTATTGAATTTTATGATGCTATAGTAGTTGGCATTTTACCTGATGCTCGATTTCAATTAGAACTTTCTAATAAAAACATTATTGCTGCTTATATTTCAGGCAAAATACGTATTAATAACATTCGTATTTTGTTAGGTGATAAAGTTAAAGTAGATTCTAAAAAGCGTATTGTTTATCGTTATATCGATAAAAGATAATAATATTTTTTTAAATAAAAGGAGATATTTAAAATGAAAGTTAGAGCTTCTGTTAAAAAACGTAGTCCTGATGACATTATTGTGCGTCGCAAAAAAAGAGTTTATATTATAAATAAAAAAAATCGTCGCAATAATCAAAGACAAGGGTAATTGGGAAAGGAGTTTGTAAATGGCAAGAATTGCAGGAATAGATGTTCCTCGCGATAAAAGAGTAGTTATTTCACTTACTTATATTTATGGTGTTGGACTTAAAACTTCTCAGCAAATTTTAAGCGAATTAAATATAGATGAAAATATTCGCGTTAAAGATTTAACTGAAGAACAATTATCTAGCATAAGAAATGAATTAAGTAAAATGAGTGAAGGCGCTCTAAGACGTGAGACTGTTTTAGTAAATATTAAACGTTTAATGGAAATCGGTTGCGATAGAGGAAAACACCACCGTAATGGCTTACCAGTAAGAGGACAAAAAACTAGAAACAACGCTAAGACGGCTAAGAAAAATCGTAAAAAACTGGTTTCAAGCATTAATAAAGATAAAAAAAGTAATAAGAACGCGAAAAGAGGGATATAATAAATGGCTCAAAAAAAACGCATAAAGCGTAAAAAAATTAAAAAAAATGTTCCTTTTGGTATAGCTCATATTCATACTACTTTTAATAATACCATATTGACTATTACTGATTTAGAAGGCGATGTAATCACTTGGAGCAGTGCAGGTTCTTTAGGTTTTAAAGGGAGTAGAAAATCAACTTCTTTTGCAGCTCAACAAGTAGCTAGAAAAGTAGCAGGATTCGCTAAAGATCAAGGAATGCAAAAAGTTGAAGTCTTTATTAAAGGTCCAGGAGTAGGTAGAGAAACTTCTATTCGTTCTTTACAAGAATCAGGTTTAGAAATTACTGCTATTAAAGATGTTACTCCTATTCCTCATAATGGTTGCAGACCACCTAAACGTCCTCGTGGTTAATTAAGGGAGTAGAAAATGAAAAAATTAAAATTTTTAAGACCTATTATGTTAGTTGACAATGAAAATGATGATGTTTTTGATAAAAGATTCGTTATCCAACGTTTAGAAAAAGGATACGGAACTACAATCGGAAATTCTTTGAGAAGAGTTTTATTATCTTCTTTACCAGGTGCCGCTATTGTAAATGTTTGCATTGATGGTGCAGAACATGAATTTACTGTTATGGACGGTGTTTATGAAGATATTATGACTATCATTTTAAATTTAAAAAAAGTCGTTATTGCTGTTGATTCTCAAGATGAAGATTTTGAACAAAAGTTGGAAATCGATATTACAGGCGAAAAAACAGTAACAGCTGCAGATTTTAATGTTGTTGATGGAGTTGATATCATTAATAAAGATCAAGTAATAGCTCATGTATCAGAAAACACTCGTTTCCGTATGCAAGCGACAGTAAGAAGAGGCATTGGTTATGAAAGTGCTGCGAATAACAAGGTTTTTAATAAAAACCAATTTGGAGTTATAGCGATCGATTCTTTATATACGCCAGTTGTAAAAACAACTTACACTGTGGAACAAAAGTTAAGTAACAAAGAAGAGTTAGTAGTTGATATCGAAACTAATAAAGCTATTACCGCTAAACAAGCTTTATCTACAGCTTCTAAAATTTTAGCAGATCATTTTAATGTTTTAGTGAATTTATGTGAACAAGAACAACAAAATGACTTTATTTATGAAGCAGAAATTGAAAATTACAATCATGCTTTAGATTTGAAAATCGAACAATTAGACTTGTCTGCGAGACTATTAAATAGTTTGAATAGATCAGGCATTAATACTGTAAAAGAATTAGTGAGTCAAAAAGAAAAAGATATTTCTAAATTAAACAGTTTAGGTAAAAAATCTTTTGATGAATTAAAAGCAAAAATGAACGAATTAGAACTTCGTTTCGATATGCCAATAAACAACAAATAAAATATTTTTTTAGAAAGTGGGTTAAAATTAAAAAATGGGTTACAGTAAATTAAGACGTACTACCCCTCAAAGAAAATCTTTATTAAGAAGTTTAGTTTCTAGTTTGATCGTGAACGAACAAATTGTAACTACTTTTTCTAAAGCTAAAGAGTTGAGAAGAGTAGTTGAAAAATCTATAACTTTAAGTAAAAAAAACACTTTACACGCAAGAAGACAAGCATCTCTTTTAATGTTTGACAAAAAAATAGACGAAGATAAAACCGTTTTACAAAAGTTATTTAACGAATTATCTTCCAAATATCAAGACAGACCGGGTGGTTATACTAGAATTATCAAAACTGAATCTCGCAAAGGCGACGCCGCCCCTATGGCGATCATACAACTTGTTTAATCTTTGAACAAATAAGTTTTTTATTAAATAGAGAAAAGTTATTTTTCTTTTTTCTGCAAAATAAAACAAAATTGATTCATTTGGATTGTTTTTATGAGCCAAATAATTAATTTTTTGTTTAAAAAAGTATATTTTTTCTTATTAGATGAAATTCTTATTATAAAAAATATACCTTTTTATTTTTTATAATAAGAATATTTAAAATGATCAATTTTATTTTAATTATTCTTTATTTTTATAATGGTTAAAATAAATAAAATTAGGTTATAAAATGATAATTGTTAAAGGTTTAAATTTTAGTTACAAAGAAAAACAAATTCTTCATGATTTGAATTTTAAGATCAATCCAGGGACATGGGTTTCTATAATAGGCGATAATGGTTCAGGCAAGTCTACTTTAGTTAAAATTTTAATCAGTTTATTGCAATATAAAAAAGGACAAATTATGATCAACGGTTTAGAGTTGAATGAAAATAATTTATCTGATATTCGTCCTCTTATGGGGATTGTTTTTCAAAACCCTGATTATCAATTTATCGGATTCGATGTACGAAGCGATATCGCTTTCGGTCTAGAAAACCAAAATTTACCAAGAGAAGAAATGCAACAAAAAATTTTTGAGGTTTCTCGTTCTTTAGGTATTTATGATTTATTAGACAAAAAACCTCAAGAACTATCTGGCGGTCAAAAACAAAAAGTCGCTATTGCTTCTGTTTTAGCTCTGGAACCAGAAATTATTATTTTTGACGAACCAACGGCTTTTTTAGATCCTCAAGGAGTTAAAGAGATTCATAATATTATCAAAAACATTCATCAACAAAAAAATAAGATTTTAATCACTATCACACATGATTTATCTTTTGCTTTGCAAAGCGATGAGATTATTATTTTAGAAAAAGGTCATCTATTAAAACATGATAAACCAGCAAATTTTATTAAAGAACCTTCTTTTTTGGAAAAATATTTTGTTAATTTGCCCTTATCTTTGAAACTTTATTATGAATTATTAAAAAAAGATGAAAATTTATCTCATGAAAAAACAGAATCTTTGCAAAAAATAAAGGAAATCTTATGGCAATACAGTTTAAAAATGTAAGTTATTATTATGACAAAACAAAAACACATGCTATCAAAGATATTAATTTAAAAATTAACGAAAATAATGAATTTATCGCGTTAATTGGTCAAATTGGTTCGGGAAAATCTACTTTAGTTCAATTGATGAACGGTTTATTAACACCTTCAGAAGGTGAAATAGAAGTTTTTGGTCAAAAAATAAATCCCAAAACGCCTGAAAAACGTTTAGCTTCTTTGAGAAGTAAAATTGGCTTAGTTTTTCAATTCCCTGAATATCAACTTTTTGAAACAACTGTTTTAAAAGATGTGATGTTTGCGCTTAAAAATTTGAAAATAAATAATAATACTTCAGAAAAGAAAGCTATTTCTGTTTTAAAAAGGTTAGGCATTGAAGAAGATTTATTTATTTCTTCTCCTTTTAAATTATCTGGCGGACAACAAAGAAAAGTGGCTATTGCTGGCATTTTAGTTATGGATCCTGCTATTTTAGTTTTAGATGAACCTACGAGAGGTTTAGATGTCAAAAGTCAAATTGAAATTATGAATTTTTTTCAAGAATTATTTCAAATAGAAAAAAAAACCATTATTTTTATCACTCATAATATAGATTTAGTATCAGAATACGCCAATAGAGTGATTTTTTTAGAAAAAGGTCAAATTATGTTTGATGGTTCTAAAGAAGACTTTTTTATGAATGAAAAATTCAATAAATTTGAAGTTTATAAACCGCAAACTTTCCAACTGGCGCATTTTTTAGAAAAAGAATTGAACATCCCCTTTATTCCTGTTTATTCTTTTGAAGAAATGTTGAAATATTTAAAAAAATTTTATAAAGGAAATAATGGTTTAGATGATTAATTCCGATTTACAACAAAAATCTGATTTAAAGAAAAAATCTTTTTTATATAGCATTAATCCAGCGATTAAAATTATCGCTATCATTGCGTTTTTTAAAGTTATTTTTAGTTTAGATGTCTCTTTTTTTTCCAAAGAAACAAACCTATTAGAAAAAGCTTTATTTTTCGGACCTTTCGTTTTTCTAATTTTGTTTTTATTTTTTTTGTTAATGCATCTGAATTTTTCTGTCGTTAAAATGTTAAAACGTATTTCTCATTTGAAATTTCTTATTTTATTAAGTTTAATTTTTCATATTTCTTTAAAAGAAGAAGCCGGAAGAGACATTTCTTTTCAAGTGTGGAATGTTTACTTAATATTGTTCAGTTTAGGGGTTTTTTATTTCGTTTTTAAAAAGATCTTTCCGAAAAATATTTATTCTTTTTTGTTTGTTATTTTTTTCTTGGCAATGCCTTTTCTTACTTCTCATTTGAACTTGTTGAAAACACATCGAATACCTTTTATACAGGAAGATTATACGGTTCAATTATTTTTGAAAAAAACAGATTTCTTAAAAATTATTTTAATATTTATTAGGATTTTATTGATTTTAACCGTTATAACTTTATTTAACGAAACCACTTCTTTTATGGAAATAAATGATGGTTTGGAAATCGTTTTAAAACCTTTGAAAAAACTAAAATTTCCTTTAGAATTTTTTTCCATCATGATATCTTTGATTTTCATGTTTATTCCTTTTTTAATGGAAGAAACTAAAAAGATTATTAAAGCGCAAATGTCTAGAGGTTTGGATTTATATACTAAAAATTTATTTAAAAAGATTTATAATTTATTATCTTTATTAATTCCTATTTTTGTGATATCTTTTCAAAAATCTTTAGTTTTAGCTAATGCTATGGAAGCGCGTGGATATGTTTTAGGTGAAAAACGTACTAAATTAAACCATTATCAAATGACAAAAAAAGATTATCTTTTTTTAATAACTATTTTATCATTTTTTATATGGAGTTTTTTTTAAAAAAAGGGAAAAAATATTTTTTTATTTTATGATTTATTATAAAATAAAAGAGAGGTTTTTGATTTGAAAAAATTTACTTATAAATTGGTTTTAAGTTATGATGGCACTAATTATCACGGATATCAAAAACAACCCAAATCGATCACAATTCAGTCCGTTTTAGAAAATGTTTTTTTCGTCTTACAAAACAAAAAATTATAACTTACGCCGCTAGTCGCACTGATAAAGGGGTTCATGCTGAAGGTCAAGTAGTTCATTTTTATACTTCTTTTTTAATTGATAATTATTTTTTCCAAAAAGCTTTAAATAAAGCCTTGCCTAAAGATATTAAGGTCGTGGAACTCTCTTTAGTGTATGATGCTTTTCGCGCTCGTTATCATACTAAATCCAAAATTTATAAGTATTTTTTTTCTAAAAAAGAATTAACACCTTTTAATAACCGTTTTCAAACTTATTTTGAATCTTTGGATTTTACTTTAATTAAAAAAGCGTTATCTTTAATTAAAGGCGAACATGATTTTGTTTTATTTACCAACAATAAAGACGAAAAAAAATCCACTGTTAAAATCATTTATGACGCTTTTTTAGAAGAAACCGAAGATCAATATATTTTGGTTTTTCACGGTAAAGGTTTTTTAAAACATATGATTCTTTTTTTAGTAGGTTTTTTAATTGGGATCGGGCAGAAAAAAAAGACTTTATTAGACTTGGAAAATATGTTAAACTTAACATATGACAAACAATTTTATTATTTAGCTCCTCCTTGTGGTCTTGTTTTAATAAAAATTTTTTATTAAAAAGGTGGTTTGATATGTTTATTTCTTTTGAAGGTGGCGAAGGTACTGGTAAAACCACTCTCGCAAATGCTTTATTTAAAAAAATGATTCAAAAACATACAGTTATTTTTACTAAAGAACCGGGAGGTTGTGAAACTAATCTTCCTATAAGAAATCTTTTATTCAGTTCTGATAATAAAATAGACGTTCGTACGGAAGCTTTATTATACGCAGCCGATAGAGCAGAACATTTAGATAAAGTTATTTTACCAGCTTTAAAAAAAGGTCAAATAGTGATTTGTGATCGTTATATAGATTCTTCTTTGGCTTATCAAGGTTATGCTAGAGAGTTAGGTGAAGAATTTGTTAAAAAAATTAATGTTATTGCATTGAAAACGATGCCTGATATTACTTTTTATTTAGATTTAGATCCACAAATAGGACTTCAAAGAATAAAAGACAAAAGAGAAGATAAAAGAGAATATTTTGATTTACAAACTTTATCTTTTCATCAAAAAGTTAGACGAGGTTTTTTAAATTTGCATAAACAATTTCCTCAGAGAATTTTTAAAATTGATGCTAACCAACCTTTGGAAGAAATACAATCCATCATTGAAACAGAAATACAAAGATTGTTTAAAATAAAATTATGAATAAAAAACAACGTTTATTGGAAAAATTTAAATTTATTATTGAACAAAAAAAATTATCTCATCTTTATTTAATAGAAGGCAGTGAAGAAGAAACTAGACATGAATTTATGTTGGAATTAGTTCGTGACTTTTTACAAACTTCTCTTTTTGACCCTCAATTAGAAAATTTAATTAAAAATTTTTCGTATCCTAATTTTTATCATTTAAGTTATAAAAAAAATAATTCCATTAAAAAAGAACAAATTTTGGAAATGCAAAATTATTTCAACCAAACTTCTTTGTTTCAACAAAAAAAAGTTTATGTTATTGAAGGCATTGAACATCTTCATGTTAAAGCAGCTAACAGTTTACTTTATTTTTTAGAAAACCCTATTAGTGAGAATATTTTAGGTATTTTATTAACTAACAATCGTGATCTTGTCCTGCCTACTATTCTTTCACGTACGCAAGTTTTTTCGTTAGATAATATGACGGAAGACGAAGAAGAAAAAAAAGTTTCGCCAGAAATTAATACAGGCGCAGTTTTAGATGACGTTTTAATCAGTTTATTAAATCGTTTTCACAACGGAACGGAAGATGTTTTAAAAAATAATTATTATTTAGAATTTAAACAATTCTTTTTATTGTTTTTAGATAATTTTAAAAAAAAGAATGATTTTGTTTATTTATTCGTAGAAGCTAAGCCTTTAACTGAAGATAAATTGTTTGTTAGCGATTTTTTAAAAGTTATAATGCAATTTTTCTTAGATTTATATTATAAAAAAAATAATTTATCTTTTATTTTTCCTATAGAATTATTAAAAAAAACTTTTTTTGATGAATTATCTTTAGAACATATTAATAAATATTTAGAGATTTTGGAGCAAATAGAGCAAAAGAATGTTTTTTTAAATGCTAATTTTTGTTTTATGACTTTATTGTTAGAAATAGAAAAACAAAAGGAGTTTTTAAATTTAACTTAAAATTTAAAAATTATTAAAATATGGTAATAATACAAAAAACCTTTATCGAACCGAAACCAACTTTATATTTGGTTTCTACTCCTATCGGCAATATGTCAGATTTAACCTTTCGTGCGTTAGAAATTTTAAAAAAAGTTGATTATATTTTGGCGGAAGATACCAGAAGAGCTCATAAAATATTAGAATTTTATCAATTTAAAAACAATTTGCTTTCTTTGCATCAATATAACGAAAAGCAAAGGGTGCAAAAGATTTTATCTTTGTTAGAGGGGGGCAAACAAATAGCTTTAATTAGTGATGCGGGCACTCCTTTAATTAGTGATCCGGGTTTATTGTTAGTGCAAGAAGTTAAAAAAGCAGGTTTTTATGTTACTTCTGTGCCAGGACCGGCGGCTTTTTTGTCCTCCTTTAGTATTTCTTCTTTTGACATTCCGTTTTTATTTTTAGGTTTTTTACCTAAAAACAAAAAAGCTAAAACAGAAATGTTATTAAAACACCGTTTTTTTGAAGGATCTTTAATTATCTATGAATCTCCTTTCAGAATTAAAGACACTTTACAAATAGTTCAAATGCATTATCCTCAACGTAATGTTTCTTTATCGAGGGAATTAACAAAAAAATTTGAAACCATTATTAATGGTGATATTGATAGTGTTTTGCTAGAAGAGTTGAAAACTAAAGGAGAATATGTTTTAGTCATTGAAGGCAATAAAAAGTCTTTTTCTTATCAAGATTTTTCTTTAGACGAACATATTATGTTTTTTTTTGCAACAAGGTTTTTCTGAAAAAGAGTCTTTTTCTAAAGTTGCTAAAGCGAGAAATATTTCTAAAAAAGAGATTTATCAAAAATATAAAATTCAAAAAGATAATGTATAAAAAAGGAGATTTATTGTTTATATGCCAGTTAAAAAAAAGAAGTTTTACATTTCTACTTCTATTGCTTACGCCTCAGGCATTCCGCATATCGGTAATGTCTATGAAATGATTTTATCCGACTCAATAGCACGCTTTAAAAAAATGGATCATTATGATGTTTATTTTCAAACAGGAACCGATGAACACGGTCAAAAGATTGAAAAAAAAGCTTCTCAAGAAAAAATAAATACTCAAGAATATGTAGATCATATTTCTTTTGAAATTAAAAGAATTTATGATTCCGTAGGGGTTAATTATGATCATTTTGTGAGAACTACCAATGATTATCATAAAAAAACAGTTCAAGCGATCGTTAATAAACTATTAAAAAAAGGTGATATTTACTTAGGAACTTATGAAGGTTGGTATTCTGTCGTTGAAGAGAGTTATATAGCAGAAAAAGACTTAATCGACGGTAAAACTGCTAGTGGTGAAACACCAGTTTGGTCAAAAGAAGAAGTCTACTTTTTTCAATTATCGAAATATCAAGAGCGATTATTAACTTATTTAAATGATAATCCTCATTTGATTTTGCCGAAAGAAAGAAGAAAAGAAATTTTAAATTTGTTAAAAGAAGATTTAACTGATTTATCTATTTCTAGGACTTCTTTTAAATGGGGCATTCCTTTAAGTTTTGACCCTAACCATGTGGTTTATGTTTGGGTTGACGCTTTAAGCAATTATATTACCGGTTTAGGTTTTCAACTGTCTGAAGACGGACAAATCTTGCCTAATGAACAATTTTTAAAATATTGGCCTTGTGATCTGCATGTTATCGGGAAAGATATTAGTAGATTTCATTTGATTTATTGGCCTATTTTATTGATGTCTTTAGAAATCCCTCTACCAAAAAAATTTTTAATTCATCCTTGGATTTTATTCAATAACGATAAAATTTCCAAATCGACTAATAATGTGGTTTATATAGATGATTTGTTAAAGTTTTTTTCTGTTGATGCTATTAGATATTTTGTTTTACACGAAATACCTTATGTTTCTGATGGAACTTTAAGTTATGAACTTTTATTAGAAAGATATAACGCTGATCTTGTGAACACGATAGGAAACTTGTTAAGCCGTACTTTAGGCATGATTAAATCTTACCGTAATGCTCAATTAACCAAAACAGCGACAGAAAAAAAAGATGACTTTAATTTGCCTCAAAAAGCGATTGATACTGTGAAGTTGGTTAAAAAAGCAATGGATTCTTATCGAGTGGCGGAAGCGATGAAACATATCATTCAATTAGCTCGTTATTCTAATAAATATGTGGATATTGTTGAACCGTGGAAAATTGTTAAAGAGAAAAATAACTCAGCCAAATTAGATGTTTTTTTATATAATTTAGTTGAAACTTTACGTTTTATAGGCGTTTTATTAAAACCTTTTTTGCCTGAAACATCTGAATCAATTTTAAAACAAATTAAAGCAGAAGAAGAAACTTTTGAAAGTTTAGAAGAATTCGGCATCACTCAAACCAAAGAATTACAACCCGGAGAAAAATTGTTTGAACGACTTGATAAGATTGATTTATAAATAAAATTCGTCTTTTCGGGTAAATAATTCTTTTTCAAAAAACCATTTGAACCCCTTTTAAAGAAAAAAATACTTCAAATAAATAATTATTTGAAGTATTTTTTATAATTAATAAAATATTAATTTTTAATTAGGCATAAATATTAATAGATGTGTTATAATTTATTTGGTTGATTTCGTTAAATTGTTATCATTTTTATAAACTTTTTTTTGGTTGATTTTTTTTAACGGTTAAAAGTTTTACCTAAACAAACCGTCCACTTACCGTAATGATTTTCTTGAAAGTTTTTCGGTTAATTGTGTTTTTCGGTTGAAATGTTTCATATATAAAAAGGTCCCGTCCCACTTACCGTAATGATTTTCTTGAAAGTTTTTCGGTTAATTGTGTTTTTCGGTTGAAATGTTTCATATATAAAAAGGTCCCGTCCCACTTACCGTAAACTTATGAAAAAATTGTGGAACCAAAAAAGTACTCGCGCCGTTTGGAAACGAAGCAAGAAAATGTATATCAATTTATTGATAAAATTTTTATTTTTCAAAAATAAAATTATTTTTACAAAATAATAAAAAATGAAATCATCCAAAATCATTCTAACATAAAAAAATACCAAAATTAATAATTTTATTTTAGTCAAAAAGATTAATAATTAAACCCAAAAAGTATAATAATGAAATTAACAATTATAATATGATAGATAATCCCTTTTAGAGACATTCATGTTTATATTTTTGTTACAAAAACTATCCTTAAAGTATTTATTAATGCAAATGAGGATGGTTTTTTTGTTTATTCAACGCGTTCTAACCGCTTTTAAAGGCTTTTTTGATCTTTTCTTGAAGTTTATTAAACTCGTTCCCATTGATTTCTTGTTTTAAAATATTGTTTAAAGCGTGAAAAAAACAATAACCATCGCCTGGAGTGTCATTATATTCCTTAATATAAAAATGCGAATTATTTATGTTTTTCATTTGGCATACTATTTGCTTTTTAAAATTATTTTTCGCACTATATTCTTCATTATGAAAATTATTTTCAGCATTTTTAACCATATGTTTTTCAATTTTTAAAACAATATTTTTTCTCAATTGTTTGCTGATCCAATCGATTGTTCCTTGGATTAAAGTCAAACAAGCGGTGTTCAAGTACCCTTGCAAAGTTTTATCAATAAATTCAATCATTTCTTTCGCATCAGGAATGAAAATAATGGGATAAGTTTCTTGTTTGTTGTAGTTTTTCATAAATTCTTCAAGCCCTAAAAGAGGCAATAATTTTATATTTGTGAAGTTTTTGATTTTTTCTTGCTTTAAATTGTTTACTTTTTCATCGTAATATTTTTTGATATTCAAAAAAGAATTATCTTGTAAATTAGCGGATTGGCGATGAGAAGTGTTGTTGTAAGGATGTTCGTTGTGAGGGGATATTTTGATGATAAAGAATAAAGCGAATAAAAAGCCCATTGCAATGAAAAAATGATATAAATATTTTTTTATCGTTTTCGTAATCTTCCCTTTTTATTAATTTGAATAATTATTTTTTTTGATAAATAAAAAAGATTCCTTAATTCATCTTTTCAAGAAATAAAAAACCATTTGATTGATGTTTTATAATTTATTTTATCAGGAAAGTTATTTCTTTGGAGAAACTTTATCTTTATCATATTTTTATTTTTGGCAAATCAGGTATATTATTTTCCTCTTTTTTGGCTGTAGTTTGCTTTTGATTAAAAACAGATATATTTTAAGGGGAGAAAATAATGGATAACTTGAAGTGAATGAAAATATAATATTATTTAAAAAAATATTATTCTTACTTTTATTTTCCTC